>VBML01000023.1 GCA_005878915.1 Methanobacteriota archaeon
CAGGCAGCGGGATGCGCCCCAATCGTGAAAGGGTTCACGGAAGGCAAAGAGGGCTCGAGCGCGTGGAAGAACCCCGCGACAATTGCCCCCGGTCTCCGGGTGCCCAAGGCCTTCGGGGACACACTCGTGCTCGCTGCAGCGCGGGAGAGCCGCGGGACCGGGGTCGCGGTCGAAGACGAGGCCATGCGGATGGGGGTCTCGGAGTTCGCGCGCCTCGAGGGGATCGGCACGTGCTACGAGGGCGGGGCGACCCTCGCGGCCCTGCTGCAGCTCGTCCAGGCAGGGACCGTCAAGCGGGACGAGAGCGTCGTGCTGTTCAACACTGGGACGCTCTTGAAGAACCCACGAGCGACGGTCGGGATGAAGGTGGCTACGGTCAGCAGCGCAACGGATCTCGTGGAGCACCTCGCGTCGTGATCCGCTCCTCACCGCTTAGGCGGGGGGCGGGCGGACGCCCGGTTTGCGGATCCACCACTGCACGAGAATCGCGGCGACGATCCCCGCCACGAAAATCCCGACGTCAACGAAGGTCCCCATGTCGAGGTCCGGAGGGATTGCGAGGACTCCCGTCATCCAGGACGCGATCCCCGTGGCCGCCTCCGCGAGGACGAACGGGACGGTTCCAATCAAGAACGCGTTTCGCCGCGAACGCGAATCGCCCGAGGCGGACCGGCGCAACGCTAGCGCGGCGCCGACGATGATGAGTACGATGCTGAATGCGAGGGCTAGGAGGGGCTTCCAGTTCTCAATGCGGATGGAGGCGGTCCGCACGGGCTCCGAGTTCCCCAAGCGGTCCACCGAACGATACTCGATCACATGGTCCCCGACGGCCAGCGAGAACGCCCCGGTGTAGGGAATCCATCGACCGCCATCGACCCGATACTCTGTCGACGCCACACCGCTCCCGGCGTCACCCGCAGAGAGGCTGAAACGGGAAGCCACGGAGATCATGCCCGGCGAGGTCAAGAGCTCCGTCGTCGGAGGCGCGTTGTCGAGAATGAGGGAGAGGGTCCGCGGGGCCTCAGCGTTGCCGAGGAGGTCCGTCGCCCGGAAGTACAGCGTCCTCGCCCCATCGGCCCCGGTGAGGCCGAACGGTCCCGCGTACGGGTTCCAATTCTGTCCGTCGAGGGAGACCTCCAGCCCGGAGACTCCCACGGCAGGGGACCCGCCGTCCACGGTGGAGAGCGAGATTCGCGAGGACGAAGTGATGAACTGCCCATAGATGGACCCCGCAATCGTGGACATGGATGTCGGGGGCGAGTCGTCAAGGATGACGGAGAGGGTCCGCGGGGCCTCAGCGTTGCCGAGGAGGTCCGTCGCCCGGAAGTACAGCGTCCTCGCCCCATCGGCCCCGGTGAGGCCGAGGGGTCCGCTGTAGGGGCTCCAGAGCTGTCCGTCGAACGAATATTCGAGGACGGAAAGCCCGACGGGAGGAAGACCGCCGTCCGCGCCGGAGAGCGAGATGCGCGAGGCGGACGTGATGAAGGGTCCTCCATAGTTCGGTCCGGCTATCGAGGACGTCGACGCTGGAGCCGTGTTGTCGAGGATGAGATGGAGGGATTGGGTCGCCTCCGTGTTTCCTAGAAGGTCTCTCGCACGGAACGAGAGGTTCCTGGGTCCATCCGGCCCGGTGAACCCAAGCGGCGCGACATACTGGGTCCACGCCTGTCCGTCCAGGGAGTACTGGAGGACGTCGACCCCCACAGGAAGGGACCCGCCGTCCACCGTGGAAAGTGAGACTCGCGAGGCGGAGGCGATGAACTGTCCTCCGTAGCTAGGGCCCGCGATCACGGAGGTGGATGTCGGCGGAGTGTCGTCGAGGCGTAGGGAGAGGCCTTGCACCGCTTCGACGTTCCCCACGTTGTCTTCGCTGAACCACTCAACGAGGTGGTCCGCCTCGCCGGAGAGCGTGAACGCGCCGGAGTATGGAACCCAGGGGCCCGAATCGATCCGGAACTCCGTCCGCAGGATGCCGTGCCCGCTCCGATCCACCACGGACAAGGTCAGCGGAGTGGCGGAGGTCACGTTCGTCCCTAGATAGTTCGGAGAACCGAGCGCGAGGGTCGTGATCGGGGGCGGGTACACGGTCGCGGTCCAGCTGTATCGATTGTTACCCTCGTCTCGTTCCGCGACGGCCCCACTGGTGTCCACCTCCGCGACGATGCGGTATGTCCCGGGCACGCCGGGAGAGGTCCAGGTCGCCGTGAAAGGTCCGGCGATCTCCCCGACGCCCATGGGAGGGAGAGAGAACGTCGCGAACGGAGAGTAAGGGGTCGACTCATTGAAGAGAGACATCGTCGAGGTCGCGTTCGCGGATCCGGTGCCCTGATTCATCACACGAATCGAGAGGGGCAGGGAGAGGAATTCCCCGATCTCGATGGACCCGGGGGGCTGAGGGCTCGTCGGGACATAGTCCGGGATCGGGGGCCCAGCGTCTTGGATCGACAAGTCGTCGTAATAGGCGTCGCCCGCGTCCCCCGCGGTGCTGATGTCTCCAAAAGCGAGGACGGTCGGCGTGAACGTGGAGGCCGGACTCACGGACAGGGAGTCCACATACGTCCCGTCGATGAACAGGCACTGGATTCCGAGGTCGCCGTCGACCACCGTCTCCAGGAGATGCCAGGTCCCGGTGGCCAGGGTCATCGGGTACGTGCGTACAGTATCGGTCCCGCCGTTACGTGTCCAGACCCGCCATGTCATCGTGTTCGGCGGGAGCCACCAGAGCCGGGTCGGTGCGCTACCTGCGGAAAGCACGCGCGCCGACTTTGTTCCCGAGTGGCGAACCGCGATCGAGATCGAGGGCGGGGCCGCGCGTGTATACCAGCTGGCGAAGTCGTTCTCGAATCCGCCGTTCCGGACGACCTCCGTCCCGGGGTTGGTAGCGTACGGCGTCCCCCCGCACGTCCAGGAGCCGGCTTCAGAGCCCGGAACGAGCACGAACAACGACATCGTCAGAAGACACACCGCAAGCGACGCGACCGCAAGCCGCACGGCCCTCCCCCTAAGCTAGCACAGACGCGGCTATGGGATAAATCGGTTTCGGTGGCTCCTACGCGAGCCTCGCGACCTCCCGTTCCACGGCCTTCGCGTCCGGCGCCACGTTCGGATCCTCCGTGACCCACTTGTACCGCACAATCCCGGCCTTGTCGAGGATGAAGACGGACCGTTTCGAGACCCCCTCGTAGTCCCCGAGCTTCGGGTACAGCACGCCGTACGCGCGGCTCACGGTCTTATTCCAGTCGCTAAGGAGCGGATACGGGAGGTTGTGCATCGCGCGGAACGCCTTGTGGCTCGCGGCGCTGTCCGTGCTCACGCCGAAGACCTTCGCCCCGAGCTTCTGCAGCGCCTCGAAGCCGTCCCGGATCTCGCACATCTGGCGGGTGCAGACACCGGTAAAATCGAAGACGTACCAGCTCAGGACGATTGGGCCATTGCCGAGTTCCTGGGAGAGGGTGACCTTCTTCCCCTCGTCGCTCGGCATCGTGAAATCCGGCGCCTTCTCCCCGACGTCGACCATCTGGTCTTCGACCGCCGAACCGGAGGGTCGCTTAATGTTTTTTCGCGGCCCGCTCCCGCCTCGCCAACCCAGAGATTTCCGCGGCGACCCTCTCGTGTCTCGGGCACAGCCCGCCAGACTCGAGTTGGGCCGTGATCATCTCCGCCTGCCAGTGCCCGTTGAACAGGCGACACGCAGAATCCCCGCAGAACGCCTCCTTCGTGATGTGGTAGATCGCGGCCTGGAGCGCGTACCCCCTAGCGACCTCCGTGAGCCTCGGGTCGTCGTAGTCGATGAACTGACCCTTGAAAGGCTCTTTCACCGCGTCGAATGGGACGGCGCCGAGGGCAAGGGCGAGTTGCGCTTTCACGCGATAGTAGGCCGCAGGTTTCGCGGGCGCCTCGACGATCCCGGACGTCGAAACGACCGAGGGGTATCCGCACACAACGGCCCGCGCGTGATACCTCCCGTCATCATCAAAGGTCCCCAAGATGCGATGCTCGAACGCAATGTGTAGGACTCGCAGACTCCGCTCCGCTCGCGGAAGGAGATCCCGCATCACCCGGAGGTATCGGTATCCGTCATAGAGGACGCCCGGCACGCGTTTCGTAGGCTCTTCGAGGAGGCGCAGCTCGAAAGTTCTGGCGGACCTCGCACTTCAGCCCGAGGGTTTCAACCAGATACTCGGAGACCTTGTCCAGATCCAGGGTTGTCGAACTAGGATCTCGATAGAGGACGGTGCTCGAGGGAACGTCCCAGTCCGCGGAGGCCCTAGACCCGAGGTCGCGGGCGGGCTTTCTCCAGCCGGCCACGGAGAGAGCAAGGAACCACTGAATATATCGCTACGCGCGGGAGCGATCACCGCTTCTTCTTCGGCGTCCGACCGAGTTCCTTCAGGGCGACTTCGGCGGCGCGCTTCCCGCTCAGGAGCATCGCGCCGAACGTCGGGCCCATCCGTGGCAGCCCGTAGGTCGAGCAAACGGACATCCCCGCCACGACCACACCCGGGTATGCGATTCCGGTGTGCTCAACGACCGCGTCCTCGGACTTCTCGATCCACATCCCGCCCTCACCGATCCGCTTCGCAAGGCCCCGCTTCTCCAGGGCCTGGATCACGTAGGCGTCGTGGCCCGTTGCATCAATCACGAGCTCACACTCCAAGGCGATGGGATCCACGCACGTAATCTCGTGCGGGAGCGCCTGCACCGGGGTCCAGTTGATCACGACCCCCGCCACGCGGTTCTTCTCCCGGAGGACGATGTCCTCGAAGCTCGTCATGTTCTGGATCTTCGCGCCCGCGTCCATCGCAGCGGCGATGAGCTTCGAGCATGCGTGGGGTCCGGGGGTCACGTAGAGGTTCTCGGAGTACTTCTTGTACGGGCAGCCAATCTCGTCGAGGTACTTCTGCGCCGGAGACCTCAGGGTCACCGTGTTCATGAGGTACCCGCCGATCCAGAATCCGCCGCCGATGTAGTTGTTCCGCTCGATCACGACGTTCCGAACGCCGTTCAGGGCGAGTTCCCTGGCGGCGGTGAGCCCGCTCGGCCCGCCGCCCACGATGATGACTTCCGTGCTCGCGTACTCGCCAAGGTCCTTCGTGAACCCCGCGAGGATCGCGCGGGTGACCTCCGCCTCCGATGCCTCCCCAAAGATCGGCATGTAACCAACTCCAGTGCCGCGTCCGATTCCGGCGAGCCTACATAAGGATTGGCAGTCGATGCCCTCGCCAGCGAAGATTCTCTCCATTGCGAGAGCGACCGCTGAGCGGCATCCTGATTTCTGGCGAGCCGGCTCCTCTCCTCGCAGGGGCCCCTCAAATCGGCGAACGTTCGACGCGGGCCGTGCGGATCGAGCCTAGCTGCGCGAGCGCGGCGCGAGCAGCTCGCTGCTCCGCCTCCTTCTTCGATGGCCCCTTCCCGGTGAACCGGAACCGATTGCCGACGGCGGCCTCGACGATCCATATCTTCTGGTGCTCCGGGCCCACCTCGCGAAGGACCCGGTACTCGGGAAGCGGCTCGTGTCGTGTCTGGAGGAGGTTCTGGAGCTGGGTCTTGAAATCCCCCTTCACCGCGACGGGGACCCGCGCCTGCGGGGGGCGTGATGGGGTGCGCCGCGGGCTCACTGCCTTGGGCTTTGGCGGGGTCGGGGGACGGGCCGGCACCTTTCTCGGTCGGGGTGGCCGGGCCTCGGGAGCGGGCGCAGCGGCCTCTTGGGAGAGGATGCAGCGACGGATGACCGGCGCGGCCGCGTCAATCCCCCCGGAATCGACGTACACGGCGGCGAGGAGGGCCTCCATGATGTCGGAGAGAATGCGTTCCCGCCCCGCGCGCTCCCGGACGCTCGCTCCGAGCTCGACGAACCGATCGATGCCGAGCCGCCGTGCGACCGCCGCGAGGGGCCTCTGGCTGACGATCTTTGAGCGCGCCTTCGTGAGATCCCCTTCCCTCCACGAGGGGTTTTTGCGGAACAGCTCAGCGGAGACAACAAGCTGAAGCACGGCGTCTCCAAGGAATTCGAGCCGCTCGTAATCCTCGATGTCTTCTTTGGGGTGCTGCTCCCGGCGGGATCCGTGGGTGACGGCGGCCTCGAGCACGCGGGGATCCCGGAATCGATAGCCCAGGATCCCCTCGAGGGCTCGCCGGTCCTTCAGGTCCATCGGCGGCGGCATGGTGTCTCGCCTTTTGAGCCTCTGCCGAGACGGAGGGTGCACCAGCGACCTCGAAGTGCGACGACCCGACCCCTCCTCCGCATCAGAAGTCGTGCAATTGGGGCGGTCGCGTGACCCGGTTCGCAGAAACTCGGTCAACAAAGCGCGGAGCCGCGATTCACGTTGCAGGTATCGCAATGATCGGCGAGCTTCAAGATGCGTACACAAACGCGGTCGAGCGCGCGTGGGAGAGCACAGTGAACGTCGGCGTCGCGGGGGGGCCGTACTCCGGCCGCGGGCCGAGAGGGCCTTGGCCCCGTCGAGGCTTCGGGTCCGGGGTGGTAATGGACAAGGAAGGACACGTCCTCACGAACCACCACGTCGTCCAAGAGGCGGAACGAATCCTGGTGACGTTCCCGGATGGGCGCGTCCTGCCGGGCACCATCGCCGGCGGGGACGAGGACACGGACATCGCGGTCGTCAAGGTCGAGGGTGACGGGCTCAAGCCCGCGGACTTCGGGGACTCGGACCGCCTGAAGGTCGGCCAGCCCGTCCTCGCGATCGGGAATCCCCTCGGGCTCTCCGGTGGGCCCACGGTCACGTCCGGCGTTGTGAGCTCCCTGCGGCGGAGCGTGGACATGGGCAATGGAGGACTCAAGGTGATCCAGACGGACGCGGCGGTGAACCCGGGGAACAGCGGGGGCCCCCTCGTGGACCTGCAGGGGAAGGTCGTCGCGATCAACACGGTCACGATCCCGTATGCGGAAGGGATCGGCTTCGCGATCCCCGCGAACACCGCGCTGAAGATTGCGAGGGAGATCCTCCAGCAGGGTCGCGTGCAGCGGACATGGCTCGGGGTCTCGGGGTATGACGTGAACCGCCGCCTCGCGGCGTACTACGGTCTCACGGTGTCTCGCGGCGTCTTCGTCGGCGAAGTGAACGAGGAGGCGCCCGCCGCGGCCGCGGGGGTCGAGGTCGGCGACGTCATCGTTTCCGTCGGCGACAAGCCCGTGGCGGCGGTCGGGGACCTCGTGGACGCGATCCGGGAGAAGAAGATCGGCGACGCAGTGGACATCGAGGTCATCCGCCTGGGGCGCAAGGTCACGTTGCGGGGGACCCTCGGCACCCGACCTTGGTAATCTGACACCGGGTTCCGGCCGCAGGGGAAATCCCCGCCGCGAGGCGGAAGAGACGCAGTGCGAAGGGCGGCCACGGCCAGTGCGGCATGGCGGCTGACCGTGCTCGCCCGCGCCCCACCAGATCGAGGATCTCGAATTTCGAGCTAAGTCGCTTCTCCTGACGGGGGCACGATTCGACCGTCCGCCATCTCAATCGTCGCATCGGCGATGTGGTTGGCGTTCGGGTCATGGGTCACCAGCAACACGGTCTTCCCCTGGTCCCTGCTAGCGGCCTTGAGGAGGGCCATCACGAGCTTCCCGTTCTCGGAGTCGAGCTCCCCCGTGGGCTCATCCGCGAGCAGAATCCCCGGGTCGTTCGAGAGCGCGACCGCAATCGCGACACGCTGCTGTTCCCCGCCGCTCAGCTCGTCTGGCCTTTGGGCCGCTCGTTTCGATAGACCCACTATCTCGAGGAGCTCCTTTGTCCGCTTCGCCCGCTCCTTTGCCGGTGTCCCCGCGAGCCGCATCGGGAGGTCGACGTTCTCTTCCGCGGTCAGCACGGGGACGAGGTTGAAGAACTGGAACACGAAGCCCACCTTGTCGCGCCGGTACGCGACGAGGTCCCCGTCACTCAGCTGCGAGAGGTTCACGCCGTCGACCTCGACGGACCCCGCGGTGGGCCGGTCTAGGCCGCCAACGAGATTCAGCAGCGTGCTCTTCCCGCACCCGGAGGGCCCGCGGATCCATGTCACCTTCCCGCCGACGAACGTCGCGTCGAGCCCTCGGAGGGCGATGACCTCGATCTTCCCCATCTTGTAGACCTTTATCAGGTCCTTGATGGCGATATCGGACACGGCTAGCCACCCCGGAGCTTCAGCACGCGGACGACATCCATCCCCCGGACGGAGGCAGCACCCAAGAGGCCCGCGGCGGCGACCCCGAGCACGGCGCCCCCCATAGGGACGAGCACGGACAGCGGGATGACGAACGGGACGACGGTCGAAGTGGGGTTCACGATGTTTGCAATTGCGAGCGCGGTTTCGGCGGTGACGAGGCCGCCCATGACGCCGAGGAGGAGGCCGAGGATCGTGACGACCCAGCCTTCGGCCGCCACGAGCGTGCCCGCCGCTCTGGTGCCGATTCCGCGCGCGACAAGAGTGGCGAGCTCGTTCCGCCGCTCCGCCGACGCGGAAAAGACGAAGAGCGTAACCCCGACAACGAGCATGGCGACCGCAATCTGGGTCTGCGTCTCTAGGAAGGAGAGGACCGCGACCGCAGCGGGATCCTGAGCGGCGGTGTTCCGAGCATCGTCCAGCGTCCGTACGAAGAGTCTCCCCTGGAAGAGATCGCCCACCTCGCGGGCGACGAAGGCACTGTCCGCGCTCGCGGCGAGTCCGATCAGGTACCTGCCTCCTCGGATGCTGCTTATGTCCGCGCTGGGCGGCACAGCGGATAGGTCCACATACACGAGCGCTTCCCCGGCGGGCCCCGGACCGTACGTGTACAGTCCAGGGATTGCCGGAACCCCCGCGACGAAGCGGAGAGATAGGTTCCCGCCAAGGGCGTCGAATTGCAGAACATCGCCCGGCTGGACACCGAACGTGTTTGTGAATATCGTGTTCGCTGCAAACCCGTCCCCCCGGTCGAGGCGAGCCATAAGCGCCGCGGGGTCCACGCCACCCAAGTCTCCAGCCGTCAGCCACCGTACGGACTGGAGGAATGTGGAGGCCTCGAAGAAAACGATGATGGCCCGTTCGGACTCCGCGATGAGGACCGGGGTCACGCTGGCGACACCCGGAATCGAGTGAAGGCGGGTGAGGGCCGTTGCGTTCGGGAAATCGACGCGCGGCGAGCAGCCGAAGTCGTAGCACAGAGATTGCTCTGCGACGACGTCCGCGGGGGTGTTGGTCAGTAAGACCCGGTTGCGGTATTCGAGATACGACGCAGTAATCACGAAGATTGCCACCACGAAGCCGACCGCGAACGTCACGACGATTGCGATGTTCGAGGAACGCCGTGGGACGCGGGCGAGATTCTTGTCGACGAGGGGGTGAAGCTCCCCTAGGGCGGGGCGGAGGAGGCGGGAGACCGCACGGTACGCCCGCGTCGTGCCCCGGGTCAGGTACCTAGCGATCGCGGCGGTAAGGAGAAAAGGCGCGATTGGGGCGAGGACCGACGTGGATACATCAAGGAGGAACGTGACGATGGAGGCCGGGGACCCTTTCGTTGAGCCGGATGCGAAGAGGAGGAGGAACCCCGCGGAGGCGACGGCGGCCATCAGGAAGTCCCGGGATGCGCGGTGGGGGATCGACACCTCCGCCGCGTGGTGGGCCTTGAAGGCGCTTACAATATCCTGAGAGGCCATGATGCGGGACAGCCTCCACGAGCCCCCGACGGCGAGGGCCCATGCGACGAGGAGGGCGAGGGCGACCGTCACGGGGGAGATGGCGACGTCCCCGAGGGGGATCTGGACAGCCGCCTCGAACGTCGCGGAGGAAAGGAACAGCCGGCTCAGAAGCCCACCGACCCCCAGGCCGACGAGGCCCCCAATCCCCGCCAATACCGACGCTTCGATGAACAGCACTCCGCGGACGCCCCGCACCGAGAGCCCACGGGCCATCAGAACCGCGAGCTCACGCCGCCGTCCCGTAATCCCGATCTCAAACCCGACGCGGGCTAACAGGCCGGCGAGGGTGAAGGTCGGGAGGGTGAAGATGGTGAAAGCGAAGCGGAGGAATATCGTCCTGTCATCAATCAGTTGGGGAATCCGATCCAGACTGGGGCCCCGGATCGACGGGGTATACTGTATGAAGAAGTTGTACGGCCGTAGAGCGTTCTGCATGAGGAACGCCTGACGATTCAGGCGGGCCCCAGACCCGGACAGATCGTACGGGTTGAACAGGGCCTCCCGATCGAGCCAGACGAACAGATCGGCAGCCAGGGGGTATCCTGTGAGGTTCGCGCCCGCCTTCACAGCCGGGACGTCGTCCATCGAGAGAAAAGCGGTAATGGTGGTGAACCCGCGCTCCGGCCGAACGACCTGGTAGAAACCGGAGATCGTGAAGTTCGCCCAGCGGACGTCATACCCGATGACCGTGGAATTGGGAGCGAAGACCGGAGTCTGCCACTCAAAGGAGAGCGTGTCCCCGATTCCCAATCCGAGGGTCTCGAAGTAATCGGAGACGACCGCCCGTCCGCTGCTGGGGGGCGCCGTCCATGCGAGACCGAGGCGCGGGACGGCGTCGCCGAAGGTCGGGCGAACGAGCAGCAGGGAGGTTCCGACGACATTCCCAGAAACGTTCGCGGACGCAAACAGGATCTCCGCGGGTTCCACACGCTCGACGTTCTGGACCGCCGCGAGGTCGCGAGTCGCGTTCGCGAGTGTGGACTCATCCCCGTACGCGAAGGCGTCCGTTGGGAGGCCGTCGACATACCATGCCACGAGGCCACGGAGCGTGGAGTCGAGGGCGATCCAAGGGGCAGAGATGACCGCGACGGCCAAGACGAGGCCGAGCAAGGCAGAGGCCGTGCCGCGACGGTTCCGCGCCACGCTGCGAACCGCGTATGCTGCAATCGAGGGTCCTTTCGTCGACAGCCCTCCGCTGCGGACAGGGAAAAGGGCGCTAAAAGGATTCCATGGTAAGCACCAGAAGCCTGCGAGGACGACGCGGCGGTTTTCAGAGCTCCCGCAGGGCATTGACGGAGCGCCCGCCCACCTGCCGGAATCCGAGGGCCTTGTAGAGGTTCACCGCGGGATTGTTGCCCACGGTCACATACAGCCCAAGGCGGTCGTACCCGAGATCCACCAGCGCGTTCATCGACTGGACGACGAGGGCGCGCCCGAGCCCCCGACGGCGGGCGTCCCCGCGCACGCCGAGTTCCGACAGGAGGGGCGACCCCATCCAGTGAGTCACGAGGGCCACGCCCGAGAGACCAGCAGAGTCCCTCGCCGCCCACGATGCGACGGGCAGATACGTCCCGCTGTCCCCCTTCCAAATCCCCGTGACATAATCCCGCCACTCCCCGTCCGAGCCGGTGTGCATCCCGAACTGCTGTTCGATGTGGCCCTCGTATACGTGCATGAGGAAGCGCACGATGTCCTCGACGTCCGTGACCTCCGGATGGGACATGGGCACGGAGGGCGGGTCTGTCTTCCCCAACGAGGCCTCCATCCGGATCCGGGAGAACCGCTCCACGAATCCCAGCTTTTCAAAATCCTCGAGGTAGGAGTCCTCGAAGCTCGCGACGATCCGATCCGCCTCGCCTTGGAGGATCGCTGTTGTCCCAAGGAGGATCGCGTCCCGGGTCCACCGCCGCTCCGCGGGTAGGATGGAAAACGTCCCCAGGAAGCTCCCGGCGATGCGGACGGTGCCGACGATCCGCCCCGACTCCCTGAATGCGAAATACGACCGTTGCTCTTCGAGCGCGAGCGCGAGGTAGCGATCGATGTGGAGGCGGACGTCCGTCGTGGGCACGTCCGTGCGGCCCGCGAGGAACACCCGCCAGAAGGGCTCCGCCTCCGCGGTTTCAAGGGGGGCAATCTCGAGGCCCGGCATTGTCAATCGGATGCAGAATGGGGGGATGAACGCTTCGGGCTGGCGTGGAGCTTTCGGCCACCTCCCCCCTCCAAAGAGATGAATCTCGCGCCGTTGGAAGTCCGGAAGAGAGGGATGCCGGCAAGATGAGGCAACATCCGCATGCGATTTCGAGGAAAGATATCCACCGACTCCAGGGTCGGCTGGAGAGACGACTGCGTCGACCGGGGCTAATCGTGGCCCTGCTCGGAGCGGGCGGCCGTGGCCTCGCGGAGCGCCGCCGCATTGCCGCAGCCCTCCAGCGAAGGGGGATTGTCGCCCTAATCCCGGAGGATGCGCTACCGAGGACACTGAGTCCGTCCTTAGCCGAGGAAGCCCTCCTCTTAGACCCTAGTGTGAGTCTCGTTTTCTTGAGGGTCGAGTCTTGGGGATCTGCGACCGAACTCGGCCAACTGCGCGCGAATCCGTCCGTTGCGCTGAAACTCAGGATCCTCGTGCCCCCTGAACACCATCCGCTGCACTGGCGAGCGGGAGGCTACCTCGCGGACACGTATCTCACACACCTTGCGACGTACGGCCACGTCTACGCGGTCGACGGTCCGAGGCGAGTGCGACTCCCGTCAGCGGACGCCCTGATCCCAATCCTGGCTGAGCGATTCCGTCAGGCGAAGGCGCTGGATAAACTAAGTAACGATTTTTATACTAAATAGTCCATTGGTGAGTTGTATGAAAGGCGTTAAGCCACTTCGCTCTCAGGACGCCAAACAGCTCGTTGTACTGACAGCGCTGGATCATCCGCTCCGATTGAAGGCGTACCGGGCGATACGCGAAAGCCCGGGTCTCTCCTTCAACGCCATCGCGAGACGACTCGGTGCGAAGACCGGGCTGGCTGCGTACCACCTTGCCGTCCTCAAGGCGTCGGGCCTCGTAGACTTCCGGTACGTTCGGAGGAGCAAGGAGACATCGTCGTACCGGCTCACGGACATGGGGGAGCTGTGGTACCGGCGACTATTCGGACCCGACGACATCCCCGCTGGGACAACTGGTCCTGCTCAGCGTCGCGGACGGCTGAAGACAGACGGCTGAATCTTTAAGTCCCCGGGGACCTTCGACGGTGCGATGGATTTCGCGCTCAGTGAGACCCACGAGATCACCCGCAAGATGGTCCGGGATTTCGCGGAGCGGGAGATCGCACCCGAGTCGCAGAAGTTCGACGAGTCCCAGGAGGTCCCCCACCACTGGGCTCCGAAGATGGCGGGCCTCGGCCTCCTTGGCGTGTTCGTCCCGGAGAAGTGGGGCGGTGCGGGCCTCGATGCGATCTCCTACGCGATCGTGATCGAGGAGCTGAGCCGCGTCGACGCGAGCGCGGGTGTGATCGCGGCGGTGAACAACGGCCTCGTGTGCGATCCGATCCTGAAGTTCGGGAGCAACGAGCAGAAGACGGAATGGCTCGTGCCCCTCGCCAAGGGGCAGAAGCTCGGCGCGTACGCCCTCACCGAGCCGGGGAGCGGAAGCGACGCCGCCGCGATGCGAACGACCGCCAAGGTCGAGGGGGGCTACTGGGTCCTGGACGGCACGAAACAGT
Source organism: Methanobacteriota archaeon (assembly GCA_005878915.1). Classification (GTDB taxonomy): domain Archaea; phylum Thermoplasmatota; class Thermoplasmata; order RBG-16-68-12; family RBG-16-68-12; genus EA-19. The sequence goes on from VBML01000023.1 coordinate 13,382, forward strand.
TCGTGACGAATGCGTACGACGCGGATGTCGTCGTGGTGTACGCCCGCACGGGATCCGAGAAATACGACATCTCAGCGTTCCTCGTTCCGACGGACGCGGCCGGGTTCTCCCGCCTGAAGAAGGAGAACAAGCTGGGAATCCGAGCGAGCGACACGATGACCCTTGGCTTCGACCATTGCAAGGTTCCGCGCGACGCGCTCCTGGGGGTCCAGGGGAAGGGGTTCAATATCGCGCTCACGACCCTCGATGGCGGTCGGATCGGGATTGCGGCGCAAGCCCTCGGAATCGCGCAGCGGGCCCTCGAAGAGTCCCTGAAGTACTCCCGGGAACGGGAAGCGTTCGGGTCGAAGATTGCCGAGTTCGAGGCGATCCAATGGAAGCTCGCGGACATGGCGACGGAGATCGATGCCGCCCGCCTCCTGACGTACCGCGCGGCCTGGATGATGGACCGAGGCCTGCGACACACGTACGAATCGAGCGCCGCAAAGCTGTTCGCATCGGAAGCCTCCCACCGCGCGGTCGACGCGGCCCTCCAGATCCACGGGGGCTACGGGTTCATCAAGGACTACGTCGTGGAGAAGCTGTACAGGGACCAGCGGATCACGGAGCTGTATGAGGGGACGTCGGAGGTCCAGCGCCTCGTCATCGCGCGTGCGGTTCTCGGGGGCAAGTAGCGGCGCGGCCCACCGGCAGTGGTACCGTGCGATCGCGGACCACTACGACGGCTTCGCGAACCCGGTCTGGATGGGAAGGACCGAGGTGTTCTTGGACCGCCTCTTCCGCCGACACGGGATCGGGAACGCCGTGGACGTGGCGTGCGGGACGTTCGCCATCGACCTGCGGCTTGCCAAGCGGGGCTACGAGATCGTGGGCCGGGACCTCTCGCCGGACATGATCCGAGTGGGCCGGCGGGCCCTCCGCATGGCGGGACTTAGGGCAGACCTTGGGGTCGCGGACATGCGAACCCTCCGTGTCCGGAGGAAGTTCGACGCGGTCCTTTGTCTGGGGACCGCCTTCAACTACCTTGCCGAGCCTCGGGACGTGCGGCTCGCGTTGCGCTCCTTTCGTCACCTCCTGCGTCCGGGAGGCCTCCTCGTCCTCGACCTCACGAACTTCGACGCCTTCATCGACCGCCCGATGAACGTGCGCACGGAGATGGACTACCGAACCTCCGACGGCACTCGGATCGGGATCTTCGGGTTCAACGATCAGAACCCATCAAAGACGGTCCATATCGCGCGTTTCCTCACCGTCGTCCAACGCGGGAGGGACATCCGCATCGGGTTCGACGAGGCTCCGCTGAAGGTGTGGCGCAAGGAGGGAATCGCGCGGGCTCTTGCCCGCGAGGGCTTCCGACTCGTGGAGTGGTGGGGAGACCTCAGGGTTGGTTCACAGTATCGCCGGAAAACCAGCCCGCGCTTGGTCGTCGTGGCGTGTGCCCCCGACCGCACCGGGAAGTTTCGGGAAACGCCCTAGTCGCTTCGCTCGGAAAGGGACGGCGCGGGAGTGAAGTGTTCCCCAGAGTTTTCCTAATGGCGTTCGTCCACGCGTTCCTCGGCTCGGTCCAGCCAGTACTCTGCAGCCTGTGGGTCGGCTTCGCGCTTCGACTGTTTCACAAACAGGATGGCTTCGTACGCCGCCGCCCGCCTTAGAAGCTCCTCCGGGACCTCCTCCGAGTACGCGGAGAGAACCGTGCTTCGCAGGGACGCTTCGCGGAACGGCAGATCGTACAGTTTCACGTTCACCGCCAGCCGACCGAGCAACTTGCCGAGATCCTTCGCTGGGTCGAAGAGCGAACACCCGTCTAGATCGATGGCGGTCACCGTCGACCCGTCGAAGAAGATGTTTCTGGGAAGGTAGTCTCCGTGGACGAGGGTGGTCGAAGGCTTGTCTATCAATCGCGCGACCGCGAGAATCCGCCGGACGAGCCCGTTCGCCCTCCCACTGAGCGAAGGGTGATTCGAGCTGAGTTTCGCCACCGCGGTTCCTACTCCGTCCCGAATCGTCGTCTCCTCATCCGCCATCGGACGGACTCGTCCGTTGCGGACCCGAGTCCGATGCAATTTCGCAATCCAGTCCCCCGCTCGCTTCGCCGCGGTCGGGAGGAGTTCGCTGGCGGACTCCGACATCGTTTGGAGGTCGGTGCCGCTGGCCTTCGACACCAGGACGAGGCCTCTTGCCGGGACGTACAGCAGCGGTTCACACACCCGCAGGTCGCTGTCGCTCCCGAAACCGTCCTGCCACAACTCCTCCATGAGGTCGAACGGTGTCCGGTCCTCCTTGTATTCTCGGGTGAACCTCCCGATGATCGACCGCTGGACGGGTTTCCCGTCGGGACCTCTCCCGCGCAGCTCGAACATCAAGATGGCCTTACTCCGATTGGGGCGGTACTTTATCGGGGAGATTTCACAACCGGAGATCGTGAACCCAGAGGGCCCCATGGGGGGCAGGTTCTTCTCCAGGAATCTCCGCGCGAACTCTGCGTCAAGGAATCGGCTCGCCGGGTGTCCTCGCCGGGACGTTGAGGTCCCGCTCAGCTCTTCACTTCCATACGCGGGAGCCTATTCGTGTCACCCTGCAAGAACCTTCACGATGCGCTCCCGAAGCTCCGCCAAGGCTTGGCCCAGCTCGCCCGCCTGGGCCGGCGTAATGTTTCGCAGGTTCGGCATCAGGAGCTGGGCCGTCCGCCGGAAATCCCGCAGGAGGGCCGCTCGCTCCGGACCCACCGCGGATTCGAACGAGCGATACGTCTTTTCCATCTCGGCGCGGCGGTCCCGCAGATACGCCTTCCCGCTCGCCGTAATCCGGTAGACCTTCCGCCGCTCGGCTCCTTCCAACCTCACATACTTCAAACGGCGAAGGGCGCGGAGCGCCGGATAGATCACCCCGGGACTAGGCTTGTAGATCCCGTGGAACCGGTCCTCAATGGACTTCATCACCTCGTAGCCGTGCATCGGCTTGCTCGCGATGGTGAACAGGACAAGCCCCTTGAAGTCCCCCTTCGCGAGGAAGGGGAACACGCCGCCCGCCTCTCGGGGTGGCGTCATGTGGAGAGCTCCCGCCGTCGGAAGAGAAGAATCGCAAGGACGGAGCCTGCGATGAAATATGCGGCGAACACCAGGAGGGATGTCGTCGCATCCGGCACGAAGGATGCGAAGGCGCCCCCGGGACCGCCGAAGGTGGGCGGCGCGAGGACGTCTCCGATGATCCCCGCCGCCGACGTCGGGATGAACCAAGGAGCGACCTTTCCGAGGTTCAGGAGGCTGCCGACGATGGCGAAGATCAGCGTGAAGAGGAAGAACGTGAGGACGGTCGCCGCGACGGTGCTCTTGAAGATCGCGGAGATGAGGTACGCGACACCGACGACCGCGGCCATGTACGCGAGCGCGTACGCGTACGAGAGGCCGATCTCCCACGTCGTCGCGCCGGTGACCGCGACCGCGGCGACGGTCGCGGCGAGATAGTAGAGGGAGATGATCATCGACGAGGTGACGAGGCTCGCGACGAGCTTCCCCAGGACGAGGACCTCCCGGCGGACGGGGTTGGGGAACAGGAAGTAGCCGGTCCGCTTCTCGTGCTCGGAGACCAATGCGTCCGCGGCGAACAGCACGCCCCCGAGGACGACGAGGAGGCTGGCGAAGCCCGCGAACGTCGACACGAACACGTTCGGCTGCGACGCGTACTTCACCCCGAGAGCGGGCGGGACGCCGAGGATGAGGCCGATGATGAGCGCTAGGAGAACGAGCATCCCGATGAGGCGGCGACCCCGCAAGTATTTTCGCACCTCGTAGCTGGCGACGGTCAGCGTTTGTGCGAAGGCGTCCTTCATCATATCCGGTCCGACTCCTTGATGCGGTCGAGGTAGAGCTGCTCAAGCGGGGAGCCCAGGGGGCGGAAGCTCGTGACCCGCAGACCTTGGCGCACCATCGCCTCGAGGATCGCCGCCTGCGCCTCCTCCCCTCCGGAGATCTTGAGGTCGAACACCCCGTCACCCTGTGGTGTGATTTCGTCGATGCCCGCGATTCCCGATAGGGCGGCGAGCTCCGTCTCCGTCGGCGGGCGGAGGAACGTCGCCTGGAACGTCGAGCGCCCGGACCCGCGGGAGAGGTCCCGAACGGAGCCCTGGAGAAGGAGTTCCCCATGGTTCAGGAGCGCGACTTCGTCGCACGCCTCCTGCACCTCTCCGAGCAAGTGGGAGCTCATGAAGATCGTGCGCCCCTTCCCCTTGATGGACTTGATCAGGTCCCGGATCTCCGCCATGCCCCTGGGGTCGAGGCCGGACGTCGGCTCGTCGAGGACGAGGAGATCGGGCTCATGAAGGAGCGCCTGGGCGATCGCGAGCCGTTGCTTCATCCCCTTGGAGAACTCCTGGATCCGATGCCCCGCCCACTCGCCTAGCCGGACCTCCTTCAGGACCGCCTCGGAACGCGCGGTGATGTCCTTCCTCGCCATCCGGCGCAGGCGGCCCACGTACGCCAAGGTCTCCAGCGGCGTGAGGTAGCCGTAGAACTCGGGGGTCTCGATGACGGCACCGACCCGGGTCAGGGCGCGGGTCGGCTCCCGTTGGACGTCGAGGCCGAAGAGCGTCGCCTGGCCCCGCGAGGGTCGGATCAGTCGGGTCATGATCTTGATCGTCGTCGACTTGCCGGCGCCGTTGGGCCCGAGGAAGCCGAGGGAGGTCCCCTCCTGCACCGTGAGGTCGAGGGCCTTCAACGCGGTAAATCGGCCGTAGTCCTTTCCCAGGGCGGCGAGGTGGACCGGGGCGCCGTTCGGAGACGGGGGCCGATTCGCGGGGGGCACGGCGTTCCGATATATCGCGTTATATTTGAATCTTACCCGGGTTCTCGACGGAAAGCACCCGAACGGTTTATGGTTCTATGTTGCCTCCGGCCAAATCCGATGCCCGGAACGCGCGTGCTCTACATGGAGGAGCGGAGGGGCCAGGACCCGGACCCGTGTTACCTGCGGGAGTTCGACGCCCAAGTGATCGAGCGGGGGCCAGACCACATCGTCCTCGATAGGACGGCGTTCTACGCGGAGGGCGGGGGCCAACCGTACGACACGGGAATCCTCCGGTGGGCCGGCGGAGAGGCGAAGGTCCTGCGGGTCCAGAAGGAGAAGGGCGTGATCCGGCACATCGTGGACCGGATGCCCTCGGCGGACGCTGTGCATGGAGTCGTCGATTGGGAGCGTCGGTATGCGCACATGCGGATGCACACATCCCAGCACCTGATGTCCGGGCTCGCGTTCCGGATCTTCGCGGCCCGTACGGTCGGGAACCAGATCCACGCGGACCGGAGCCGGATCGATTTCCAGCCCGTGAACTTCACCGCGGAGGACCTCAAGCGGATCGAGCACGAGTGCAATGGGGTGATCGCCTCCGGGGTGGCGGTCCGGATCTTCGAGGAGGACCGGGTCGCCGTCGAGAATCGGATCGAGGACCGGGCGCTGATGGACCTCATCCCGCAATCCATCCGCCGGCTCCGGATCATCCAGGTCGGAGCGGCGGACTACTGCCCCTGCGGGGGAACGCACCTGATGAACGTGCGGGAGATCGGCCGGGTCCGGGTCCTGGGGAAGCGGTCTAAGGGCAAGGAGACCGACCGCGTCGAGTACGAACTCCTCCCTGCCTAGCCGGAGTTTCCGGGTCGGCCCGCGGCGTCGATCGTCCTGCGTGCCGCGCGCATCCGCTCCCCGACCGGGTCGCGGGCGAGCAACATCAGGAGCCCCGCGGTCACGAGCCAGACGGCCGCGACGAGGAACGGGGCGATCGTGATCCGGCCCGCGGAGTCGAGGGTGAGCTCGATCACCGCGGACATCACGAGGGGGCCTGTCAAGAACCCGATGTCCCCGAGGGTCCGGTAGAGGCCCATCGAGGTCCCCATCACCTCCGGAGGCGTGAGGTCCGTCGTCCACGACGCGAGGGGGCCGTGCATCCCGAGGACGAGGCCGTACGCGAACATCACCGGGATCGCGCTCGCGAGGTCGTGCGTGAAGAACAGGAACGGCGCGATGAGGCCCGCGAGGACCAGGGACGTCACGAACGGGAGCTTCCGCCCGCGGCGGTCCGCGTACATCCCGCTGGGCCACTGCGTGATGAGCGCTGCGAGCGCGTTCGTCGTGAGTAGGACCCCCGCGAGGGCCGCCGCCTCCTCGAGCCCCGCCCCCCAGTTCAGCGCGATGAACAGGGGGATCGCTGTGGAGACGATTCCCGCGCGGGCGAAGAACGCACCCATCGTGCCGATGTTCACGACGACGTACGACCGGTCGCGGAGGAGGCGCTTGACGACGGTCCAGTCCACGCGTCCCCCTTGGACCGTCGCGGCGGAGGGCTCGAGGCCGAACGTGACGACCGCCATGCCCGCGCTCGCGAGGAGGGCGTACACGGCGAACGGCGCGCGGAGTCCCCACGCGAGGACGACGACCCCGCCGATCACCGGGCCCATGATCTGCCCGAGGAGGAGCGCGTTCACGTAGAGGCCCATGTACCGCCCTCGCATCTCCGTCGGGACGCGCTTCGCGAGGGTCGCCAGGCTCGACGTCACGTAGAACGCGCCGCCGATCCCCTCCGCGATCCGGACCCCGAGGAGGACCCAGTAGTTGAACGCATGGACGGCGACCGCGGAGGTCAGGGCGATGATCGCGAGGCCGAGGCGCATCATGCGGACGTTCCCCAGCCGATCGCCCCAGGACCCGGCGGGAAGATCGAGGACCACGCGTGCCGCCGGGAGCGCCCCGACGAGGGCCCCCGCGAGAAACGGGCTCGCCCCGAGGTAGCGGCCGTACTGAGGGACGGCGGGGTTGATGATCGAGATCCCGACCATCACGAAGAACACGGTGCCGGAGAGGACCGCGACGGTCCGGCGGATCGAGGCCACTCGCCCGCCACGAGGCAGGACCTCAACATAAACCGTGCGCCCTGAACGGGTGAGGTGAAGGTCGACGAGGAAGTAGCGGCCCCATCCCCTTGAGTGACACTCTCCGGGGCGCTCGCCTTCTTCCGATGATGAAGAGCTCTCTCGTCGTCGGAGCTTCGGACATCGGGCGGGGCCCGACCCCTCGCGCCGATGGCCTCGTCGGTCGCCTGATGAGGCAAGCGTTCTTGATGGGGGAAACCAATTCTGCTGCGAATGAGCGCCAGCACCATCGGGCTCCTCCTCGCGGTGACGGTGGTCCTTTCGGTTGGGGTCGTGGGAGCCTCGACTGCCCCTGCCGCACCTCAGAACGAGTTGCGTTCTTCCAGGGGCGAAGGGGGTCTCGTGTCCCCTCTTGCCCAGACCTCGATGCCGAGCCCGTTGAGTCCGAGTCCCGGCTACGACGATGCGAGCGAATTCATGGCGGGGAACGTCGGGGTTGCCATCTTCCTGGTTGAGAGCACCGGTGCCGCCTACGACTGGTCGGGTTCGGAGGTGAACCAGACGCTCAACGGGATCTACGGAGGATTGACGTGGTGGGCGCGGCAGGAGCCGAAGGCCCACCTCTCGTTCTCCTACGAACTCCATCTCCGACAGCCGACCGCGTGGGAGCCCATCGAGAACCCGCTAGGGGACGACTGGATCTGGATCGACGATATTTTGGTGGATCTCGGGTACACCGACGTGGACCCGTGGGCGAAGGCCCTGCATTTCAACAACGATCTGCGCGGGCGGCTGGGAACGGACTGGGGGTATTCGATCTTCGTGGCGGACAGCGACGACATCGTCAATCTCGGACGATTTACCGACAACATGTACGCGCACGCGTACCTCGGCGGGCCATGGCTTACGATGTCCCGGTACAGCTCTTGGGCCTACAACTCCGCAGACTATTTCCGTGTCGTCCCGGCGCACGAAACCGGCCACATTTTCTATGCCACGGACGAGTACGACTCGAACCCGGTCCAGTACTCCGGATACTTGGACTGTCCCGACAGCAACGGTGCGGCGGGCCTCATGAACTCGAATACGCTGAGCCTGAGCGCCAGCACGCGCTGCCAGATCGGGTGGGTGGATAGCGATGGCGACGGCGTGCTCGATATCCTAGAGGTCCCCCCGGAGACGACAATCCCCGCACACAGTCCGAACCCGACGAACGAGACCCGCTTGACGTACCTGGGGACCGCGACGGTCGTTCCGCTTCCGAACCAGAACCCCATCGGACCGGGGAACGACGTAACGATCAGCCGCGTTGCGACCGTGGACTTCAGGATTGATGGGGGAACCTGGCAGGCGACAGAAGCCGTTGACGGATCCTTCGATGAAGCACAGGAAGTGTACCGGTTGACGGCGGCGTTCCCGGTCGCCTCCCACGTCGATGCTCTCCCTGCGTACGTTCCGCTTCGGATCTTCGAGGTGACAGCGGCGGTCTCCGGTGCCACGGGAACCCACGATATCGAAGCTAGGTCCCGCAGCACGGAAGGGATCGCGGATTCGACCCCCGCGCTGGATCGACTCGTCCTCTCCGGCATGCCCGCGGACCGTGTGGAGCTTTGGTATCGTGAGGGCACGGATCCGACCCCGCCCTGGGCTCTCTACGGGATCGACGAAGACCCTCCATGGTCATGGAATTTCAACACGTCGGAGGCGGGGCGGGACGGATCATACGATTTCTACTCCGTCGCGGTGGGAGTCGCGGGCCCTTCGGAGTCGAAGACACCCGCGGCGGAGGCGACCACCATCGCGGACGCCACGGGCCCCGTGTTCACATCCAAGGCGCCTTCCGGGACGCGCACGCGATCGGACGTCGCCGTGTCATGGGCTGCAACGGACGCGACCTCCGGCGTTGCGCGATACGACGTGAGCGTGGACGGCGGACCCTTCGCTTCCGTCGACCGGAACACGTATCTTCCGCTCGTGCTCGCCGACGGCGAGCATGTCGTCCTGGTGAGGGCCGTTGATGCGGCCGGGAACGCAAACGAGACGGAAATCCGCTTCCGAGTGGACACGAACGTCTTCAGCCCCGCGGGACCCTACCAGGGCGTTCCGCTTTACGTTGTCATGGCGGCGGCTTTCGCTTCCACGGCAGCTGTGGCGTTCATTTTGTGGCGCCGCCGGCGACGTGCGAGGCGCACGACCCCCGGACCTGAGGAACATGGTTGAAGGCGTGGACGATGAGGGCGAAGGTGAGGGCGATGATCGCGAGCTCGAGGCGAACCGCAAGGAACGGGCTCGCCCCGAAAAAGCGTCCGTACGGGGAACTGATGGGTTGACAATCGAGATCCCGACCATGTTGAGGCACACGGTGCCGGATCGGAACGACCGTGCGGCGAATCGAGGCCAACAAAGTGCCGGGGGGATGGCGGCCTCGTCACACGATTGGGTCGTCGTTATCGGCGAGCTTCGCGAAAGCTACCGAAGCCGCGGAAACAGACCATCGAAACCTTCGTCAAAGGAGAGAATCGCGTCGAGTTCGAGCTCTCGCGCCACGACGATGGACATCCAATCCGTCATGCTCAGGGCCTTGTCCGCGTGGCGCCGCAGCTCCGCCCACGCGGTGTCGACCTGAGTCGGCGTCACATGATGCCACATGAATAGGCGGCGACCGTCCCGTTCCTGCCGGAGCATGTCTCCCATGCCTACAGCGGCGGAGTGACGGTTCGTCCTCGCGAGTGCGATCGTGACGGCCTCCGCGAATATGAAGTCCGTCACGTGGGGCCGGCCGTGCTCGCCACGGAGCAGCTCTCGAAGTAACTGGACGGCGCGACCATGGTCCGCATCCCGCAGATTCCGGGCGGCGAAGAGGAAAGAGGTGTCGCAAAGGACGCTCATCGCTTCAGCTTCCGGCCATACAAGATGCGATCGATATCCCTCCAGGAGGTCGGACCCATGTCTTCTGAGGAGTCGATGATCCGCTGAATCTCCTTCTCTGGGATCGGGAGGGAAGCCGCCTTCGCCCGCTCGATGATCGCGGCGGGCTTCTCCGACCCCGCCTCGATGAGCCGCTCGAGGAGTTCTTCCTTCGTGAACTGATACCCCAGGAGAACGAGGCGGGCCTGAAGCCGGTCCAGTCCCTTCTTGCCCACGTCCGTGAGCTTCACACTCGTCGACGTCACATGAATCGGTAGAATATTCTACTGGATAACCTTTTCTACCAACCGTGGGGGGAGCGCGAGAACCCTTACAGGCCCATGGCTCTCCCGCCAGCTCACAGTCCGCCGCTCTACGCTAGATCCAGACATTCCCCACCCCTCTCCCTTGAGAGAACTCCGGGCCATCGACCCATCGGCGACGCGGGAGACCCTTGTCGAGGATGTCAACGATGAACGTGGAACGTTTCACGAGTCCCCGTTCCTTCTCGATGCGGTAATAGAGCGTGGCGGGTCAACCCAGGATGTCGGGGATCCTGATTTCAAAGTCTCATTGACCACTAGCCGCGTTAGCGGACCCGAGTCTGATGCTCTCACAAGTGATTTTATTCGGGAGAGTCTCCTTAGGATCACGTCAAAGAGACGAACGTCGTACACGGACACTGTGCACACACCGTAGAGCA
>VBML01000024.1 GCA_005878915.1 Methanobacteriota archaeon
GATTCGAACGCCCGCGACTCCTCCGGCGGCACGTCCCCTCTGGGTTCCTGCATCGACGAGGCTGCTCGGGAAAAGACTTTATGGCCCGCGTCCGGTTCAATCTCGGAGGCCTCCGGTGCCCGCCAAGATCGCGATCAACGGATACGGGACGATCGGAAAGCGCGTCGCGGACGCGATCTCCCTGCAGGACGACATGGAGGTCGTCGGCGTCTCGAAGATGAGCCCGAACTTCGAGGCCCGCCTCGCAATCGAGAAGGGGTACCCGCTATACGCGACGACGAAGGATGTGCTCCCGAAGTTCGAGCAGGCGGGGATTAAGGTCCACGGGACGCTCGACGGCCTGCTCGAGGACGCGGACCTCGTCGTCGACGCGACCCCCGAGGAGAGCGGGTTCAAACCCGCGTACGAGAAGGCGGGCGTGAAGGCGATCTGGCAGGGCGGGGAGGAGCACTCCCTCACGAACCTCTCGTTCAACGCCGCCGCGAACTACGCGGAGTGTCTCGGCGCGAAGTTCGTGCGGGTGCCCTCCTGCAACACGACGGGATTGATCCGCACTCTGTACCCGCTCGACGTCCACTTCGGCATCGAGCGCGTGCTTGCCGTGATGGTGCGGCGCGCAACGGACCCGGGCGACTCGAAGCGGGGGCCGATCAATGCGATCGAGCCGGAGCTCGAGATGCCGAGCCACCATGGCCCGGACGTGCAGAGCGTCCTCCCAAAGCTGAACATCCACACCATTGCTGTGAAGGTCCCGACAACGATCATGCACCTCCACGCGGTCAGCGCGGTCCTCAAGAGGAAGGCGAGCGTGACGGAGATCCTCGACGCATGGAGGCGGGCGACGCGCCTGAAATTCGTGAGGGGGGCGGAGGGCGTGAAGTCTACCGCACAGATCATGGAGATCGCGCGGGACCTCGGGAGGCCCCGCTCCGATCTATACGAGATTGCGGTGTGGGACGATGGCGTTCACATCGTCGACGGGACCCAGCTGTACTACTTCCAGGCGGTCCACCAAGAGAGCGATGTCGTACCTGAGAACGTGGACGCGATCCGCGCGATGCTCAAGCTCGAAACGAATGGACGGAAGTCCATCGAAAAGACGAACCGGGCGCTGGGCATCGGCGGGTAGCTACCGCCCTAACCTCATCTGAACCATTATCGTGCGCACACTGATGCGTGACGGGATGCTCGTCCAGGCCTCCGGCCTCACGAAGCTGTATCCGACGGCACGCGCGCTCGATCAGGTCGCCCTCGAAATCCGGGAGGGCGAGGTGTTCGGCCTGTTCGGGCCGAACGGGGCGGGGAAGACGACGTGCCTGCGAGTGCTCTCGGGAATCACGCAGCCGGATGCAGGGGACGCTGTCGTGTGCGGCGTCGACATCCGCGAGTCCCCAAACGAGGTCCGCCGCCATCTCGGGATCATCTTCGACCTCCCGTTCCCCTATCAGGACATGACCCTGGCGGAGTACCTCCGGTTCTTCGCCCGCATGGCGGGCCATCCGTCGGCGGAGGTCCCCGAGCGGGTCGCGTGGGCCACCGAGCTCCTGGGGATCCCGCACCTCTATCGGAACCGAATTGGAAAGATGTCGATGGGCGAGCGGCAACGCGCCGAACTCGCGCGCGTCCTGCTGTCCCCCGCGCAGCTGCTCCTCCTCGACGAGCCGTTCTCGAACGTGGACGTCGACATGCGGCTCGGCCTCCGTGCGATCCTCCGAGACTGGGTGTCCCGCGGCGGCTCCATCCTGTTCACGAGCCACAACCTGTTGGAGAGCGAGACGATCGTGGACCGATACGCGTTCATCACCGGTGGCCGCATCGTCGCCCTCGGGACCGCGCGGGAGCTGAAGGAGAACCTCCTTGCGCCGGTGTATCAGCTCGAGGTGAGCGACGTCGAGCGGGCCGTGGCGGCCCTCGAGAGGGTCCCCCACCAGAGGCTCGAGGTGAGCGGACCCGGCATCGTTCATGTCGGGCTCATCTCCCGGGCCGACGCCGGGAAGATTGCGAGGGCGCTCGTCGAGGCTGGAGTGGACGTTCTGGAGATGCGAAGCGTTGGGACGATGGAAGACGTCTACACGAGACTCACTCGCGCAGGGTTCCCCGCCCCACCAGGAGGGCCGGCGTGACGCCTTGGCGGGAACGGCTCCCGCTCATTTGGGCTATTATTTGGAAGGACACGGTCCGAGCCCGCACGGGGATTTTGGCGACCGGAATCGCGGCGGTCGCCGTCGCGCTCCTGCTCACCCCCGGCGCGCTCTCGTTTGCCGCTTTCACCGCGGGCCGCTTCAGGTGGGACGACCTCCTTCTCCGAATCATGTACGCGGTTTCCGCGATCATCACCTCGATGACCCTCGGTTCCGTGTTCTACACCGTCCACAGCGAGGAGGTCCGGAAGGGAACGATCCGGTCCATCGTCCTGTACCCCGTGGACGCGAACGACATCGCGATCGCGAAGCTCGGTGCGACGGTCGTAGTGAGCCTTCCAATCTCCTCGTTCATGTTCCTCGGGATCCTGGCCCCGTTCTTCGTCCTCGGCGTTTGGCCATTCGTGGACTTCCTCGCGCTCTTCTTGACGACCTTCGCTGCGGGGTTCACGTCCCTCGCGACCGGGGTCTTCTTCGCGCACGCGGTGGCCCGCTACCTCCACCGGACCCTCCTCTCTCCGACCGGTTGGGGCGCGCTTTGCCTCATCCTCTCCACCCTCTTCACGGAGGCCTCGCTGACCGCAATCGGCACGCAGATTCTCCTGCTCGAGCACCGGGGAGGAGTGACCCCCGCCTCATTCGAGGAATTCGCGTCGCTGAGGAATATCGCCCTCGCGCTCAGCACCTTCTCCCCACAGCACTGGGGTGCCCACCTGCTTTCGCTTGGGTTCGGCGTGTTCCCTGCGGGCAACGAGTTCCCCATCGCGATCCCTGCGGCCATCGCCTTTTTTGCGGTCATCGGCGGGTACCTCTTCGGGCGCAAGCTGTACCTCGACCTCTTCTTCCAGTGAGGACGCGAGCTACCCTCGCCGGTCTCGCTCGAGCCGCTGGATCCGCTTCGTCGCACCCCGGAGCACGCCCATCAGCGCGTGGAACTCCCACTTCGACGGGACCGCCCGCCCGACGAGGCGGCGAAACATCACCTTTGTGCGCCACTTCTTATGGGACGGGTAGTCCGTCGCGTCCAGCAGCTCTGCCAGGGCGCGGTGGAGGACCTCCTTCTCCCGCCCCGAAGCCTCCCGTGTTCTCTGCTTCGACCGACCGGAGGAGAACACTTCGTACAGGATGATTGCCGTCGCGTGGGAGAGATTGAGGACGGGGTATTGCGGGTGCGCGGGGATCGACACGAGAAGGTCGCAGACCTCGAGCTCCTCGTCCAACAACCCGAAGTCCTCCCGGCCGAACACGATCGCCAGGGTCCCGGGCATTGCAGAGATCCGCTCCGCGAACTCCCGCGGGGTCACGGAGATCCGGAGGAACTTCTTCTCGCTCATCGTCGCGATCCCCGTCGTCCCTGCGACGAGGTCGGCGCCCTTGAGCGCAGCCTGGAGCGAGGGTGCGGTACGCGCCGTATCGAGGATCTCGACCCCGTGCATCGCCCGCTTCCGCGCTTCGTCGCCGATCGGGCATGGGTCCACGAGGACGAGGCGGCGGGCCCCGAAGTTCTTCATCGCCCGCGCGACGGCGCCGATGTTCCCCTCGTTCTTCGGCCCGACGAGGACGACGACGACCTCCCGCATCCGGGCGCCGAGGGCGCGCCTTCTATATAATACGTGAAATACGCGGGGCGTGCCCCGCATCGCGATGAAGATCGCGTACGACGGGACCGTATTCCATGGGCAGGCCCGCCAACCCGGACTCCGTACGGTCGAAGGGGAGGTGATCCACGCCCTCGTTCGGGCCCCCGCAATCCGCGACGTGCGAACCGCCAGATTCGAGAGCGCGAGCCGGACCGACCGAGGGGTCAGCGCCCTGGGGAACGTCGTCGCGTTCGACACGGGACTCCCGCCGCGGGCCGCGGTGCGCGCGTTCAACGCGAAGTCCCGAGGAGTGTGGGCGTGGGCCGCCGCGGCGGTTCCGGAGGACTTCCGAGCGCGCCGAGCCCGCGAGCGATGGTATCGGTATCTGCTTCCTGGTGAGCATGAACTGCGCGTCCTGAATCGCGCGGTTGGTGTGTTCCAAGGCGAGCACGACTTTCGGAACTTCACGCGAGACCGCGAGCGCACCGTCGCACGGATTGACACCGCGCGAGCGTCCATCGACGGCAATTTCGTGGCTATCGACCTCAAGGCCCCCAGTTTCCGCTGGAACCTAGTCCGCCGCCTCGTCTCCGCAGCTCTCAGGGTTGAAGCGGGCGATGCCACCGTCGGAGATCTCACAATCGCTCTGGACGGTCCCGGACGAATCGACATGGGCCTCGCGCCTGCGGAGCCGCTCATCCTCATGGATGTCCGCTACAATCTCGAATTCAGTCCTGTGTCCGACCCGACGACAGCGTCTCGTCTCCGAGAAATCGTCCAGAATATGACCCGCAGAACGCGTCTTCTCGAAGAAATTTCGGAGCGGTTTTCGGCGCGCTCCCCCTAAGAATCATGCTCTGGGCAACGTATTTATAGCGTACCCAACATTGCGACGCGCTTTTCCCAAAGCCGTCTACAAAGGGAGGAGAAAAGGATGTCGAACGCCTTAAGGCGCAGACTAGCTAGCGTGCTGGTCCTGTGGGCGCTCGTCTTCTCGGGCTTCCTCGTCGCTGCGAGCGCAGCCCGCGCAGACGCCCCGGCCGTGCCGGCCGTGAACGCACAGACCAGCATTCCCGTGACTCATTCGAGGGACTCTCTCAACACACCGACGAGCGCGCAAGGAGACAACCGTCTCCAGAACGCGCTCGACAAGATGGACCCGTCCCTCCAGCCAATTGCATTGAACCGACAGAAGGGGTACTCGGACGTCCTCGTCTACACGACGAACATGCCCGAGCTCGCGACCGCGCTCCAAAAGGTGGGCGCTCGCATCGCGTACATGGTCGACGACAAGAGCCGCGTCGAGCGGTTCGTCGCCCGCCCGTGGGGCACCCATGGACAGATGGTCAGCATCAACGTCCAGATCCCCGGCCCCTCCCTGATCGATGTCGCGAGCCTCGACGGGGTCGCGTACATCCAGGAGCGGGCCCAGTACGCCCCGGCGATCATCCGGGACCAGGTCACCGCGGAGGAACAGGGCCAGTTCAACACCGTCAAGGACGAGATCCGCGCGGGCACGTTCACGTTCCCCCCGCGGATTTCGAGCATGAAGGGCGGCGGCTCCGTTTCGCCCACAAGCTGGGCGATTGCCCGTGAGCACAAGGCCCTCGATGTATGGAGGGACCTGGGCTACCAGGGGGGCGGCGTCAACGTCGCCGTGATCGACACCGGCGAGGATTTCGGGAACCCGAGCCTCCAGGGCCAGTGGGCCGTCGATACGAACCCAGCGTCGCGGTATTTCGGCTGGCCGATCATGTTCCACCCGGCCTCCATGGAAGGTCTCATGGGGAACGGCTGGTGGACGGCCGCGAGCGACCTCGACCGACTACCGATTCCCTTCTGGTTGAGCGCGAATGATGGAGACTCGTGGTACTCGAACACGGACTACCGGGCGAACGACTCGAACCTCGATGGATTCCTGGTGTACCGCCAAGGCACGCCGGACCCCGTCACGGGCTTTCCACAATACACCCCGCGCGTGAACCCCCAGCAGTACGGGAATTTCGGAGGGAACTTCAACACCCGCATCAACCGGAACTACTGGGTCGGCCTGCCGACTGACCCGTCGCCGCCGCACATCGTCAGCGCGTCTGGGATTTACCACCTCGGCGTCGCGCGGGACGACACCCTCACCGGGTTGTACGGCGAGAAGGTCGGAATCCTCCTCGTCGACTCGACGACGCCCTTCATCTACGACACCGTCTACGTCGACCTGAACTTCGACTTCGACTTCACGGATGACAAGCCCGTGACGCGGGCCTCCCCGCTCGCGATCGCCGACCTGAACGGAGATGGGATCTCGGATGTCTCCGGTGGCCTCCTGTATTTCATCTCAAGCTCCACGAGCGTGACGGGGGAGACCGTGATCGACCCCATCCAAGGGACGGAGACCGGTGCGACCCTCGCGAATTCGGATGTCGCTGTCGACATCACCGGGTGGTTCGACTTCAAGGCGCCCACGCAGTTATGGCTTGAGCGGATCGCGCCTCCTGCCGCTCCCTCGTACTTCCCGGGCGCGACGGAGGACATCTACGAGGAGTTCACCGCCGGTGCGGCGAACGAGAACGGCACGACGTGGGCCCTCGGTAGCGCCCAGACGACGTTCGGGCCGAGAACGATCACCCCCACGTTCTTCGTCACGGGCTTCGTCACGGGCGGCAGCCCCGACACCGCGACCCTGATCCGGACGATGAACTTCCCTGTGAGCCTCGTGTACGACGTCGAGGACTGCGACGCGACGTTCACGACGTGCACCGCGCTGACGGCCGCCGACTACAGCATCAACACGGCGACCGGGACGATCACGTGGGCCCGCGATCTTGTGGACACGGATGTCGTGTCCATCATATACCAGCTGGACACGTACACACTTGAGCCCGTGAGCGGGGATTTGACGTTCAACCACGCCCTCCCGACGAACCACCGGCTCCTCGCGGACTATGACACCGGCCTGCCGATCCCGTACAGCGACATCTACGGGCTCGCGCACGGCTATGACACGTTCATCCCGGCGAACGGGGACCTCGTGGCGTTCCACGGCGACTTCGACAACGGGCAGACCCATGGTTCGTTCGTGTCGTCCACGATCGCCGCGCGGCCGTTCGGAAACCTTGCGAGTCCGTTCTTCGAGGTCTTCGGCACGGCGCCCCGAGCAAAGATTATCGGGATCGCCGCATGCTGCAACGCCGCGGGTCCGATCGGCCTGTTCGGCTCCATCGAGGACCAGCGGGACTTCGCCGCGGTAGGATACGATGGACTGCCGAACACGGGCGACGAGGCCTCGATCATCAGCAACTCGTTCGGGAGCACGCAGACGGTGAACACGGGCTTCAGCTTCGAGGACCGCTGGCTCTACGACTTCACGCAGAGAAACCCGACGGTGACGACGCTCATCGCGTTCGGCAACAACGGTGCCGGATACGCGACGGGCGCCCCGGGCGGGACCTCACCCGGCGTGGTGACCATCGGGGCCGGGACCTCCGGCGACTACCGCGTCCAAATTAACGCGGATGCGGGCGAGGGGAACTACGAGTCCCCGTTCTGTCCAGGTCCGCCACCGATCGACCCAGCGACGTGCATTGGCGTCGGGGCGGCGTCCGGGGACGGACCGGGTCCCTACGGTGAACACGCGTACTTCTCGAGCCGCGGGCCCACCCTGCTCGGACAGCCGAAGCCGGACGTCGTGAGCATCGGATCCTTTGCGGTCGAGGCGGCGCCGCTGAATGCGTATTGCACGAACCCGTTCACGGGCCGGCAAGAACCGGTGTGGTGCAACGGGAACCTCGCCTTTGACATCTTCTCGGGTACATCCCAGGCGACCCCGGTCACCTCGGGCATCGCGGCCCTCGGAGTCGAGGCGTATCGCGCGACCCACGGAGGGGCGAACCCCACGAACACACAGGTGAAGACGGCCCTGAAGGCGGGCGCGGACGACATGCACCGGGATATCCTGCAACAGGGAGCCGGCTGGACGGACGCTCTCCGGACCGCGAAGATAATGGCGGAGTTGGACGGTATCACGCCGAGCGTGCACTTCTGGATCCCTGGAAGCTACCAAGGGGTCAAGCGCCCCGCGTTCGTGAACCTCCTTTCCGCGGGCTCCTCGGACGCCGCGACGATCACCATCACGAACCACCACCCGACCCTCGCGAAGACCGTCGCGATTTCGGACGCGGTGTACCAGAGGATGTCGTGCACACCGCCGGCGCAGAACCAGTGCGTCTTCAGCTGGCCCGTCAGCCTCGGGACCGGAACGGCCCGCAACTACATCCTGAAGGCGGACGGGATCTACGCGGGCGACGGGGCCACCCTGCTGATGGCGGAGCCGTGGACGACGCCGTGGGCCACGGCGGACTTCACCAAGATCACGTGGACATATGACTCCACAGCCTTCACCGGCCCGACGTCCCTGCGACTGGACATCTTCGATTGGTACGACTACGCGCACCCCGTCGGATTCCCCCTTGGGACCTACAACGCGGGAACCGACGAGTTCGTCGCCGAGGCAACCCTCACCAACTACACCGGCCGGGTCGTAGCGACGGGGACGAACGGAGAGACGAAGGGGACACTGTACAATCCCGCCACGCAGGCCCTCACAAGCGCTGCATGGACCTTCTCTCGAGACAGTTTCGGAGTGATGACGGACATCACTCCCGTCCCGTGCGGCCTCTTCGTTGACCCGTCGACGTACTGGATCGACACGGTTGCGGGCAAGATCGTCCTCTGCGCCCCGCTCGCGGACGGCGAGAAGGTGACGGGCGACTACCAGATCTACGACCTCGTCCTCGCCGGGGATAGCGTGTTCCTCGCGAACACCGGAATCGTGGTGGGCAGCGAGACCGTCTATCTGAACGGCGTCCCCTGGCCGGCCGCGAACTTCGTGATCGACTACCCCACCGGCGAGCTGACGTTCAACACCGACCTCGCGCCCGGTGACCTCGTTCAAATTGACTATGCCTGGGACCACCCTGGAATCTATGATGGGAAGAGCGAGCGGAACCGGATGACCGTCGCCGTCTTCGGCGGGAACGCGAACAGTGTGCACGAGTCGTTCGGCCAACTGCCGACGAAGATCCATAATGGCCTCGTGCTGAACATCCGGTCCGGTGCATCCGCGGCGATCCCCGCCACCCTGATCGTGGAGTTCTACCAGAAGGTGGACTGGGGCTGGCTCTCGGAAGGAACCCCGCCCGTGACCCGGATCATCGCCGCTGCCGGCGGAACGGCCTCGTTCCCCGTGACGGCAACGGTCCCTGCGGGCGCCCAGCCGGGGCTCTACGAGGGCGCGATCTACCTGACCGAATCGGGGGTGACGACCACGATCCCTGTCGTGATCAACGTGCCCGTGACCGGATTCCCCGTGAGCCTCGGCGGCAACGTGCCGACGACCTCCCTGTACGACAACAACGGCATCATCCAGGGAGCCCGAAGCGGCTGGCGACAGATCGGCGACAGCCGGTACGTCTGGGCGAACCTGAGCGTGGGCTCCGCGCCGGGCCGGCAGATGATCTTCAACGCGATCCTCCAGGGTCAGCTCTCGGATCCGGACATGCTGTTGTTCAGTTGCACAGCAGACCCCGACGGATACACACTCGATGCGACGTACGGGCCGTGCCGGATGACGCAGCTCGCGAAGACGAAGGAGAACGTCGGGGCGACGGACACCCTGTTCCCGAACCGGGAGTTCATGACCTCCTCGGTCGTGAGCGGGCTGATCGCCTTCCAGCTCAAAGCGTACGGGTCCCGAGGGTCGTACTCGAACGGAACGGAACCCCTCATCGCGAACATCGGAATCATGCAGGCGACCTTGAACGGTCCCGGCAACCCGCTCGGAGCAACGGAAGTCTCGACCTCGACGAACAAGCTCGTGAGCAGCGTCCCGCTGACGATTTGGGCGGACGTCCCGCTGGTCAACGGCCTCGGAGCGGCGGTCACGGAGAGCGTGAGCACGCAGTGCGCGACGAACATGCCCGTGACCCCCTACGGTTACCCCGGCGGCGACTTCGTGACGTATCTGTTCAACGCCCCGAACAAAGCCCGGTGCGACATCGCGGCGAACACGATCAGCGCAGCGTGGAGTGCGCAGTACTTCAACGGGAATGACGTCGACTACGGAATCTTCAAGGACACGAACTGCGACGGGGTCTACACCGTTGCCGACATCTTCAGCGGAACCTCGATGGCGACGAGTGCGAACCCGGAAACGTTCGCGGCGGGCTTCCCGCCAGCGGGTTGCTACTGGGTCCACGCGGCCGGATTCGATGCGTCCCCATCAACGACAACCACGATCACAATGAACGTGAACCGAATCGGCACGTCGCCATTCGCCCTCGTGAGCCCGCCGACGACCGACGTCGCGGCGAACACTCCGATCAGCACGGCCGTCGGGTGGACGTTCCCGAACAACCAGGCCCAGGGCGTCGTCAATGGGCAGCTCTTCGTGAGCCCGGGATACGCGCCCTTCGCGCTGGCCATCGGGCTCACCCTCGCCGTTCGGTACGACACGACGCCCGTGACAATCCAAGACTTCGCGCCCGTTCCGGGCTCGACGACAGCGGACGCCTACCCCTCGGTCGTCGCGAACGTCTTCGACACGACGGTGCGGCAGATCAACATCGACACCGCGCGCCTATGGGTGGACGGGGCGGAGGTCACGCAGTCCATGCGGAAGCTCCCCACGTTCGCGAGTCCGGTTGCGTGCTGTTACAACCTGCTGACCGTGACGTATGACCCGCCGACGCGACTGGCGGACGGCCCGCATAGCGCGATTCTCGAGGTTCAAGACATCGCGGGAAACCTCGGGCGCGCGACATGGTCGTGGGTGGTCGACTCGACGCCACCTGTGATCAGCCTGACGAGTCCGGTGGGCAACGGCGCGACCGCCACGGCCGCCGTCACGGTGAGCGGATATGCGCCCACCGCGGCGACGGTGACGGTTAACGGAGCGAGTGTCGCGGTCGACTCGATCACCGGATGGTTTACGACCGGCCTCACGCTGGTCTCGGGGTCGAACACGATCGACGTCGTTGCGACGGACGCCGTCGGCAATACTGCAACTGTGACCCGTACCTGGACGCTCGACACCGTGGGCCCGACGCTCCTGAACGTCCGGTCCAGTGAGCCGTCGAAGACGAACAGGGACAGCACGGTGATCAGCGGAACCGTCGGGGAGACCGTCGCGAGCCTGACCGTCGCGGGCCTCGCCGTCCCGGTCCGGGACGATGGGAGCTTCGCGGTCCGACTCTCGCTCGTGGAAGGGACGAACACGTTCGCCGTCGCAGCGACGGACCTTGCGGGCAACCCCGCCATGGTGCCCGTGGTCGTGACGAGAGACACCGTCGCTCCCGCGATCGAGCTCCAGGCGATTACCCCCGCAGTCATCACGAACCTGAACCAGCGGACCGTAAATGTGACCGGAACCGTCGGAGGGACGGACGTCAGTCTCGTCACGGTGAACGGCATCGCGGTTCCCGCCACGGGCGGGACATTCCGCCGCGAGTTCACCCTGTCCCTCGGCTCCAACGTGTTCGTTGTCGAGGCTCAGGACGATGTCGGGAACCGCGCGACGGCGACGACGTCCGTGACGTACTCCCCTGTCCTCATCGAGCAACAGAGGAGCTACACGTCGTACATCTTGGGCTCCGTCGCGGTTGTCCTGCTGATCGTTGGGTTCCTGGTAGGCTGGATGCTGAAGGGGACCCGCGGTCCACCGACACCGCCACCGATGGTCGAAATGCCGCCGCCGCCCTCGCCTCCGATGGAGGAGAAGGCGCCTCCGGCGCCGGAGGAGATGCCAGCTGAGGAGGAGATGACCACGGAGGAGGAAGAGCTATGAGGCCGGCAACCGCGGCCCTCGGGCTCGCCCTCCTCATGGTCGCCGTCGCCTTCGCGATCCCCGCGCGGCCTGCCCAGGCGGCGGACCTCACGGGTCAATACGGGGGCAACCTCCGCGTGGCGCTCCTTGCCGCGCCGAGCTGGAGCCCGACGTCCACGGACCCCGCGGACGGGCGGGTCCACAACCTCGTTTGGGACACTCTGGCCCGGCCCGACCCCGCGACGCAGGAACCGAAACCCTGGGCCGCACTGAGCTGGACCGCGGTCCAGGACACCGGCACGAACAACGGGAACATCACGGTCGTGCCGCGGCCGGGGATGATGTGGTCCGACGGGACACCGATCACCACGACAGACCTGGTCTACACGTTCCGTACGGGACACGGCTTCGATGTGTCCGCCTCCGGGAGCAATATCGTATTCCGGTTCACGGACCCGGACGGGAATGGACCCATACTTGGCGGCGCCGGGAATTTCACCTCGAGGGCGCTGTACGCTTGGATCGCGTGGGACTCGACGGGAGCCCGCCGGTACTCCGGGATGTTCGTCCCGGCGACCGGGAACACGAACCTGCTCCAGGCGAACACGCACTACTGGGCGGGCCGGCCGTTCGTCGACTCGGTGACCCTCGTGATTGCGAGCTCCGTCGATGACGCGGCGTGCAAGCTCCTGAAGAACCGGGCGACATCATTGCCCCCGGGAGCGACGACGGTGGACTTCCTCGGGTTCTCGCTCCTCCCGAATGACCTGACGGATGAGCGGGCGTGCACCGCGTATGGAGGGTTTACGGGCAGCGGAGGCAACCCCCTGAACAAGTCCCTGGTGAACGCGAACGCGTCGCGGGCGGAGCCCCACGTGTCGTCCGTCCACAACCCTGGCCCACGATTCTTGTACTACTGGCTGGACGTCAGTGTCGCCGGGCCGATGACCGACGTGAACTTCCGGCGGGGGCTGTACCTCTTGGTGAACAAGCAGAGCGCGGCGCAGATCGAACCGAGCTCGAAGGTCACCCACTCCCTGATCAGCCGGGAAGAAGTGTTCTGGTTCCTGACCTCGTGGGAGGTCGTCCGGGACGCGGGCTTCACGACGATCCGGGACCCGGCGGGCACCCCGAGACAGGACACGAACCCGTTCGCGGGGGCGCAGGCCCTCGATACCGCCGGCTACTTGGACCGGAACGGGGACGGATGGCGGGAGACACCGACGGGCGCACCCCTCGTGCTGCGGGTTGGATCCCTGGGGTTCCTGGGCAGCCCGGACCCGAGGAAGGCGACGATCGCGGGCGCGTTCGTTGACGTGCTCCAACGCCAAGGCGTGAACGCGGTCCACGTACAGTTCACCTCGTGGGCGGACCTGCGGAACGCGGAGGCGACGCACGCCGTGGACGTCTCCCTCGAGACGTACGATCCGATCACGACGAACCCGCGGTTCCTCGAGACGTTCGCGCCCCTCACGACCGCTGCATCGCTCTTGACGGACACGAACGCGAGGAATGTGGCCACGCACCTGAACCTCGGGAAGAACTCGTTCACGTCCGCGCTGCGCGCGCTACACTACAACCACGTGACGTACTACAACAGCCTGTGCGCGTGCGTGCTTCCGGTGCTGCACTACGAGAGCCTCGAGGTGTACGACCGCCAGGCGTTCTCTGGCTGGGTGGATTCGTTCGGAGGAATCGACAATGTGTGGTCCTTCGCGAACGCGAAACAGCCCACGCTCGGAGCCCTGACGATCTCGATCTCCTCGTTCTCGAGGTCCGTGCCCTCGGAAGGATCGACGACGGTCCAGGTCGCGGTTTCGGATTCGTCGGGAGCGGCCGTCCAGGGCGCATCCGTCTCGCTGTCGGGGACGGCGGGAACCCTGAGTCCGACGACAGGCGTGACGGACAGCAACGGGAGGTTCCAGGCGCAATGGACCGCCCCCCCGGTCACGCAGGACTGGGACGTGACAGTAACGGCGACGGTGACGAAGCCGCAGTACACCGGAGGCACGGTGTGGACCGGCCTCACCGCCCGCGCGCCGTTCCGGCCCCTCGAGGTCACGGTGACGCTCGCGGACGCCGTCCTGAACTCGTCCGTGGGCACCAGCGTGCAGGTCTCCGTGCGGACCTCGGGCGGCGCGGGGGTCGGGGACGCCGACGTGTCCATGTCCGTCTCCCTGCCTGGAGGCCAGCTCTTGGCGTACAGCGGGCGAACGGGTTCGTGCCCAAGCACGACGTGCGGAACGTTCTCGACGACGTTCAAGGGGTATCCGACGGTCCGGTCCATCTATCGGATCGACGCGAGCGCCAGCAAGGCGGGGTACGCCCCGGGATCCGGCGCGGGCTCGGTCATCGTGACCCCACCGCAGAACACCGCGGATCAGTTCCAGCGGGTCACCGTCACGGTACCGGGCTTCGAGACCCTCGCCGTGATCGGGGCGATCGGAGCCGCGATTGCCATCCTCCGCTGGCGGAGCCGAAGGGAAGGCTGAGGCCTTCCCCCTCTTTCCTTTTCATTTCTGTTTTCTCCTAGAGAGCGGGGCTCTGAACCCTTAATATACCCCGCCTTGGTTCTGCGCGGCGTGCTCGTCGCGCTCACGGGTACGCCGGGGACCGGGAAGAGCTCCGTCGCCTCGGAACTCGAGCGCCGCGGGTATTACGTCGTCCGCTTGGACCGGTTCGCGGAGGAGCACAAGCTCATCTCCGGGTTCGACGCGGCCCGAGGGACTCGGGAAGTCGACATCGAGGCGCTGGACCGGGAAATCCGCGTCCCGGCGAAGGTCGGATTCCTCGTCGGACATTACGCCCACCGCCTGAGCGTGGACCTCACGATCGTCCTGCGGTGCCACCCGAGGGTCCTCAGGGATCGGCTCCAGGGCCGCGGCTGGCCGGAGGGGAAGATCAAGGAGAACCTTGAGGCGGAAGCGATCGACACGATTACGCAAGAGGCGACAGCGAGGGGCCCGTTCGTGTACGAGATCGAGACGACAAAGGGGACGCCGGAGGTTGTTGCGGGGGTTGTCCTCGAGATCCTGCAGGGAAAGACGCAGGGCCGGGAGCCGGGGAGGATCGACTGGACGGACGAGGTGCTCTCGTGGTACTAGATGCGTACCGTGATGTGGCGGACAAGGTCCTCCTCCCCCTCGCCCGCCGGTTCTCGAAGGTGTCGCCCAATACGCTCACGTGGAGCGCCCTCGTCTGTGCTGCCTTCGCGGGAATCGGGTTCCTGTTCCGAGGCGTCTTGCCTCTGCTCTTCGGGGCCCTCTTCGTCTTCCTGAACGCGCTCCTCGATGCCCTCGACGGGAAGGTCGCGAAGATTACGGGGAAGGCCTCCCGACGCGGGGACTTTCTCGACCACATCCTCGACCGGTACGCGGATGTCCTCATCCTCGGCGGAATCACCCTTGGCCCATTCTGTTACCAGTGGCCGTGGCTCGGCCTCCTCGCGATCATCGGCGTCCTGCTCACGAGCTACATGGGGACGCAGGCTCAAGCCGTCGGGGCGGGCCGGATCTACGCGGGAGTGCTAGGGCGGGCGGACCGCCTCGTCATCCTCTTCGGTGCTGCACTCCTCCAGGCGGTGTACGACCCGAACTCCCTCGCCGTCCTCGGAATTGACCCGGCGCGCTACACGGTTCTCGCGTGGACGATGGCTCTCTTCGCGGTCCTCGGGAACCTCACGGCGATCCAGCGAGCGGTCGCGACGTGGCGGCGCTTGACATGATCCACCGTGGCTTCCTCCGGTAGTACGTCAGCGGGTGTTTCATCCCCGGCTGGTGGCACAGGAGGTCGCCGCCGGGGCACAGCCCGTACGATTTCATCGTCGCGCACTCCGGGGTGGAGTACTCCGTCGCGCCGATCGCTCCGGTGATGTGTTCGATCTGGTAGCGGGTGACGTCGGCCGCGAAGTCGGGCACGTCCCCGAACACCTTGAAGATCTCCTCGTTCGAAAGCCCGATGTGATGCAGGAACGTCACGATCGCGAAGCGGCCTGAGTGGGGGACGTTCTCGTGGTTCTGGATCGACGCGAGCAGGTTGTACATGCACGGCGGGAACCGGGTGATCGAGACCTTCCCGAGCTCCTCCGCCTTGAACCGCTCCTTGCGGGAGGCGAGGATCGTCTTCACCTGCTGGGTGTCCCGCCGGAACGCCTCGAGGACCTCGTCGTTCACCGGGAGCGGCAGTTCGCTCTCGATCTTTCCCTGGACCGCATTCCGCAAGACCCGGAGGGCCCGCTCGCGGGAGAGCCGCACGCGGCCACCGTCCACGACCTGGTTGTTCAGCTTCCACTCCTTCTCCCGCATCGAGTTCGTGTGTTTCAGGAAGTCCGTGAAGTGGATCTGGAAGCCGCCGTTCCCGCCCAGGAGGTCGAGCCCGAGCTCCCCCGCCAAGGAAGCGACGAAGGGGGCGTCCTCGATCGACAGCCGCATCTGGGCCCACACCGCCTCCGTGAGCGCGTACCGGCGGATCAGGTAGGGGTCGGCAATCGTGGAGACGAGCATCCGCGCAACGGGGTACGCAAGGACCTCCGTGAGGACCTCCGCGTCGGTCCGGAGAGGCGGTTCCTCGAGGGGCGCCCTATCGCCCTTCTCCAGGGCAACGAGGACGCGGTCGAGGCCGCGAGCGCGAGCGCGTCGGTACGCGGCCTCCTGCAAGAGGTCGGAGAGGGTGATCCCTCGGTCTCTCAGGAACCCTGAGGCTTCCTTGAGAAACGGAAATCTCGCGAGTCGACGAGGGTCCACGGTCGACCATCGTCGCGGGTCGTGATAAGGATTGGCTGGAGGGCCGCGAAAGTGCGCGGGTGACTCTGCAGCATTTGAACCACAATGCTTTTCGTGCCGCCGTGTTCTGCAGTGGCCCGTGGGGCGGAAAGCGGCATCCTTCCGACGACCGGGGCTTGCGACGTCCGCTTGGATTGCGGCCGCCGTCATCGCGGTCTCCGTCATGGGCGCGTCCGCCTATTTCTACGCCACCGCTCCGACCGAAAACGCGCGGCGACCGGATATCGTGCTATCCGATCCACAGGTCGATGGCACGCGGATGAACATCGTCGTGCTGAACGCCACGCCCCTGTATTCGCTCACCGAGTACAGTGCACGGCTCCTAGTTGACAATGCCAGTGCCGGAGTGCTCGACCCGCTGACGGACGGTGGGTCCAACGGGCTGCTCTCCTTCTCGGACTTGGACGCGGACGGCAGCCTGTCCACGGGCGACCGATTCACCGTGAACCGGGGGAACGCGGGGGATTTCGTGCTCTTCGTGTTCTGGCATGGGGAGCAGGTCGGCCTTCGCGGCTGGCGGGAGTCCGTGGCGATCACACTTGCTCAGGAGTCTCCCACCCCATGGGGATACATCGTCGATGTGGCGACCGCTTCCCTCCCGCGTCCGCTCGGAGAGTATTCCGCGCTCCTGAAACTGGACGCCGGGACTTACGGACGAATCGGTACGCTCGGCGACGGCGCCCACGACAGGAACCTCTCCTTCGCAGATCGGGACGGCAATGGAACCTTGAGCGCAGGCGACCGGTTCGGAGTGGACCTTTCCAGGCCGGGAACGTACACACTCGTCGTCGCGTGGCGCACGACCGACGTCGCGCGGCGGGTGTGGACCCGCGCCCCCGCGTCCGGAGCGCCGGCGGTCTCGCTCTGCTGCTTCGGCGGGTCGTATCTCACACCGCCCGGAGTTGGCATAGAGTCTGCCGACCCACTCCTCCCAATCGGCGAGTACCGTGCCGCCCTTCTGCAGGATGGCGCGGTATTCCGTGAGCTGAGGCCCTTGGCCGACGGCGCTGCGGACGGCACCTTCCGGTTCTGGGACTCCGACCACGCGGGGAACGTCTCGAAGCTCTCGGGCGGCGACCGGTTCGCCTTCGATTGCTCACCGGAGGAGGAGCTGATGGGGAGGTGTCCGGGAACACTTGCTTCCGGGCACCAATACGAGTTTCGCCTTTACTGGAACGACCTCCTCGCTGCGACGTTCTCATTCGACAAGTGAGGGGCGACGTCCCTGGGACGAGCGGCACTCCTCGAGGTTCCTGGCACCGCCAAGGTCTTCTGGAGCCGATCCATCGACGGCCCGCGATGACGGAGGTCGCCGGGTACGTTGCCGCGAATTCCCTCGGACTCGGCCACGCCGCCCGCGCGGTTGCGGTTGCGAAGGAGCTCACCCGCCGTCATCCCGACCTGTACCTGTTCTTCCTCGCGGGGTCCCCCGCCCTCGACCTCGCGGTCGCGAACGGGTTCGACGCGATGCCCCTCCCGCCGACGCCGGAGTGGTTCCACGAGCGCGGACGGATCCATTCCATGGGCCGTTGGTACCGAGAGTATGCGAGATACCTCCGGTTCGCGGGACGGTTCCTCCGAAGGGAGACGGATTGGGGGCACTATCGGTTCCTGGTTTCCGACGGCGAGATGGCGTCGGTCCGCGAGGCGAATCGCCATGAAATCCCCACGGTCGCGTTCGTCCACTCAATCGGGCAATCGTTCGCTCAAAACCTGTCGACCCGGCTGATTGAGAGATTCGGCAGGTGGTGGATGCGATCCCTCCTGTCGAAGCCGAACGTGCGGGTGCTCGCCCTCGAAGCGGGAATCGATCTCCCGAACGCGAAATTCGTTGGACCCATCGTCCGTCCGTTCTCAAGGAATCGAGAATCCCTGCGAGACGACCTCGTCTTTCTCAAGAAGACGGTCCTCGTCGCCCCCGGCGGGACCGCCGTCGGCGGCTTCCTGATCGAAGAGGCGATCCGAGCCTGGCGGGAGCTGATGCCCGGTGACGCTCAGATGATCGTCGTGAGCGGGCCGAAACTCAAGCCCCCCGCGGATTCCAACGTCTTCAACAAGGGGTTCGTGCCGAACCTGCAGGACTACGTCTCCGCGGCGGACCTCGTGATCACATTGGCGGGGAAGGGGACGATGATGGAGGCGCTCGCCGCGGGCACCCCCGTCATTGCGATCCCACCGAGAGGGCATCCGGAGGCGGAGCGGAACCTGCGGGCGTACGGCCTCCGGTACCGCTATGAGGATGCCTTCCGGCTGCGCGAGCTGATCCCCGAGATGCTCTCCGTTGTCCGCCCGCCGCCGATTGACTTCGGTCCGCGGAAGGCCGTGGACGAGATCGAGACGTTCCTCCGGGCCCAGGGCCTCCCGCTGTGACCCGCCGTTTGGCGGGAGCAACCCCATATCCCCGCGCCTCCGTCCGCCCGCCCATGAACTATCGATTCCACT
>VBML01000025.1:0-989 GCA_005878915.1 Methanobacteriota archaeon
AGACGCCCCGACGATATTTACGCCTAGCGAATCAGGAAGGAATCAGCGTCCGATACACGCCCTCGAGCCGCCGCGTGCACTGGTCGACAGAGTAGGTCAGCGCCGTCTCCCGTGCCGCCTCCTGCATCGCCTCCCCCTTCCTCAGGGCAAGGAGCATCGCGTCCGCCGCGTCTCTCGGGTCATTCGGGGCGAAGAGCGCACCGTTCTCCCCGTGACGCACGAACTCCGGGATCCCGCCCGCATTTGCCCCCGCGACTGGCCGACCGGACGCCAGAGCCTCCAGGACGACCATCGGGTGGACCTCAAACGTGGACGCCGTGGCGAAGACGTCGCAGGCGGCGTAATATGCCGGGAGCTCGTCGGCAGATACGAAGCCCGCAAACCGAATCGCGTCCGCCAGGCCGAGCCGGGCGGCGAGCGCCTTGCATTCCTCGAGCTGGGGGCCCACTCCGGCGACGATGAGCTTCGCTTCGGGGTACACGAGCCGGACGGAGGTCATCGCGGCGAAGAGCAGGGGGAGGTTCTTCTCGGGGGCGATGCGACCCACGTGAAGGATCATCTTCCCACCGTTGACGTCCCAGCGGTCCCGGACCCAATCGGCGTCGATTCCAGGGTGGAAGCGGCGAATGTCAACGCCCGTCGGGATGACGCGGCACCGCTGCATCCTCGGCGCCAGCACCCGGAGCTCCCGCATCATCGCGTCGGTCAGCGCGATGACCGCGTCGCAATGGCGAAGGAAGACGCGGATGTAGATCGCGAGGAGGCGGGCGAGCAACCGCGGGCTGATGTTCACCGGGGAGTAGTACGGGATCGCGTCCTGGACGCGCGTGTGGTACGTCTGCACCATGGGAATCTTCGTGGCCCAGGAGCACCAAAGGCTCTTGATCCCCATGAACCCGATTCCGTGGGAGTGGATGATGTCGACGTCGAGGTCGCTGAGCGCCTCGATCTCCCGACCCGGAAAGATGGCGAGACGGTACCCGGGGTAC
>VBML01000025.1:1032-28006 GCA_005878915.1 Methanobacteriota archaeon
CCGTGAAGACAGCGACGCGCAGCGACACGCCAGCTACCCCCTCACAAGCTTCCGAACCTTCCGGATCACGTCCTTCGGCTCCGTGCCCAGGACCCGGACCATCCCTTCCTTCCCGGGACCGCCTTGGTCCGCGATGATGTCGGGGACGTGTCCGAGCCTCCGTATCGCCTGTTCCGTGCCCCACTCCATCGTCGAGGTCCCCTCCGGCTGCGTGGTGCGGTCGAAGGTGCCCACGGCGAACCCGATTTTTTTAAGGCGGGTTAGATTTTTCTCCCTATATTTTAAGTTTATGGCCGAGCGGACCCTGGGGTCGAAGCGCATTGCGGTCAGGATAATTCGAGCGATATGACGGGACGCGCCGAACACGGGCGCCCCCGTGGCCTCCAGATGATTGCCCACGCGGACGATGCGGCCCTCCAAGGCGCAGACGTCGTCCAGGGAGGTCGCCCCCGGCAGCGCGTATCCCAGGTTCATGCCGACCTCCGGCACCCAGTCGATTGGGATGAGGCGGGCCACGACGCCGGTCGTCTCCTGGACGGCTCGGGCGACCTCGTACCGGTCCGCGATCGCATGACTGTTGACGATCTCGATCCCCTTGCCCGCCCGATAGGACGTCAGGAACCCCAGGGCGACCCGCTGGCGGCCTTTCTCAATCGCTGGAACGAGACTCGAGCCCAGCGCGAGATGCGCGACGATCGAGGCGGAGAGGGCACACCCCGCCCCGTGGAGTTCCTTCGGATACCGGTAGCCGCGGTACTCGGTGAACTCTCCCTGGTCGTACAGGAGGTCGACGAGGTCTCCCTTCAGGTGCCCGCCCTTGACGAGCACGGCCTGACAACCGAGCTTTGCGATCGCCTTTGCGGCGGCGCGAGCATCCGCCAAGGTCCGAATCCTCCGGCCGCCGAGTCGCTCTGCCTCGAACCGGTTTGGGGTGACGAGGGTCGCGCGCGGGAGGAGATGGCGGATGAGGGCATCGACGAAATCCGCCCTCTCCAACGAGGCGCCGACGGTGGCGATCATCACGGGATCGACGACGAGCGGGAACTTCGCCCCTCCGAGTTCGTTCGCCACCGCCCTCACGATCTCCGCGGAGTACAGCATCCCCGTCTTCGCCGCCCGGACATCGAAGTCCCCGAGGACCGCGCGCAGCTGCGCGACCACCTCACCTGCGGGGATCGGGAAGATCGAATCGACCGAGCGCGTGTTTTGTGCGGTCACACACGTGACCACGCTGGCGCCGTGGACCCCGACGCCAGCGAAGCTCTTCAGGTCCGCCTGGATCCCCGCGCCGCCTCCGGAGTCGCTGCCCGCAATCGTCAACGCAGTCCGCATGGCTGCGGGTCGAATCGGAGAACCCGCTTAAAGATTCAGGGGGACCGCGAACGTTTATCTGTCCCTCCCTCATCGCGCCTCCTCCATGCGGGTGCACTCCGGCCACGTCCGCTTCGACAAGTCCGTGACGTGGAAGAAGCTCCTCCCCGCGTTCCGCCCGTTGTTCACCCGATTCCTGGAGGAGAGCGGCCAAGTGCCCCAGGACCCCGAGATCTTTGCGGTGCTGCTCGAGGAGAACCTGCGGGACCTCCGGGAGAACCGGAAACCGGAGGGGTACAACCGTGAGGGCCCGATGCGGATGATCTTCCCGATTTCGAAGGGTGCGGAGTTCTACGTGTACAGCCGGACGAAGACGACAGAGGTCAATCGAGTCGTGGAGCAGCTCAGCCGCGTCCTTCAGAAATACCGTTTGAAGCACGCCGTGGAATGGGACCGACTGACGGCGTTCCAAGACAAGAAATGACGGGACGCCGACCCCCGAGTCTGGTTAGAGGGGAACGTCCACGACCGTCGAGTACACGGGTCCCGCAGGTGCCAGTACACTCTTCTTGAGGCGGACTCGGGCAACGAGGACCTCCCCGAACGTGTCGTGCGTGCGGGCTTCAATGACTCGCCTCACGGCGTCGAGTCCACCGCTCGCTCTCAGTCGGGCGATGGTGATGTGGGGCGAGAATGCACGCCCCTCCCTCGGGTACCCGAGCGGCTCGGCTCCCGCCTCGAGCCTTCGTGCAATCTCGACCAAGGGCTCTGCGCCCGCCATCCCCACCCAGAGGACCTTCGGCCGTCGGAGGTTCGGGAACGCGCCGGTTCCCTCAAGGCGGACGAGGAACGGTTTCAGGCCCGCGACGCTTGATCGAATCACGTCGGCAATCCTCGGCACGAGGGGTTCCTCCGTGTCCCCCAGGAACTTCAATGTGAGGTGGACCTGGCTGAGGTCGACAAGTTTCAGAGGAGAGCCGGTTCGCCGGAGTTCGTCCACGAGAACCGTCAGGGCCCCGACTTCCGGAAGGTCCACGGAGATGAATGCTCGGAACGCCACGCGGTCACGGCCCCTCCGCCTTGCGGAACGTCCGCGTCTTCGGATCAATCCTGCCGCGCGCGTACCCCTCGCGGATGCTAAGGGCCATCAGCTGCTCCGCCTCCTCCTCCGTGCGCCCGAGCTTGCCCGCCATCGTGGCGGCGTCGACCTCGCCATAGCTTTCGAGGAGCGCCCCCACCTGGGCGAGCCCGCGATCCCGGCGGTGCGCGGTCCACCACAGCCATCCGAAGGCGAGGGTGGGGACCAGGCCGATCCCCGCGCAGAGGCCCGCCGCGGGCGCGAGGGCAGCGCTCGTCCCTCCCGCGGCGATGGCGAAGACGCCAATCACAGCCAGCGCCGATACCGTGAGGAAACCGAGGAGGCCGAGGAGAAAATACAGGGACTTCGGGGTCACCGCCCGAGCTCACCCCGTCACCGTCGTGCCATGGAACGTCTCTCCCAGGATCGCGCCCCGGAGGGCATCGAGGTCCCGCCCGTGGACGACGAGGAGCGGGATCTTCGCCTGGGCGATCACGCGCGCGGCGACGGGATCAAACACGATCGCCGGGGCCGCTCGCGTGTGGCCCTCACCCATGAGGTCGATCAGCTCTTGGTGCGTGAGGCGCTGAAATCGCCGCGCGAAGGGATTCTCCTTCGGGTCCTCAGCGTACACTCCGTCCACGGACGTCGCGTTCACAAGGCGCTCCGCGTGGAGAACCCGGGCGAGGCTCGCGGCGACGCGGTCTGTCGTCCATCCCGGCGCCGTCCCTCCCATCACGACGATGGGGTGCCGACGGGCCAATCGCGTCGCCTCCGTGTACGTTTTCGCGGGCTCAGGATTCGCGAGCTTGCCCAATGCGATCGCGAGAAGGCGGGCGTTCATCCGCGTGACCTCGATTCCGAGTTCATCGAGGCGTCGCTCGCGAGCGCCTAGGCTGCGTCCCGTCTCGATGTAGTAGCGAGAGATTCTCCCGCCGCCGGTCACGGCGAAGATTTTCCGACCCGAGGAGAGGTCGGAGAGAAGCGCCGCAAGTCGGGTCAGGTACGGCCCATCCCCGTCCCCCGGCACGAGGATGGACCCGCCAAGGGAGATGACAACGCGTTCCAAGGGGACGACCGCGTGCGAATCCGGACCCTCCGGAAATACCTTGCCTCCCTCCGAGGTCACCTCCGCGGCCCGCCATCTCGGTCGCGCTCAGTCATCGACGCGATGCGACTTCGGTAGACCGCGTGCCCGTGGGAAATCCTCATATGGACCGGGCCGTTCGACTCGTCGTCATGCCCGACGCATCGACGGCGACGAAGCTCTCCAGCATGGAGAGATACCGCTTCAAGCGGGCCCTCGAGGACATCGAGCATGCCGAAGGGCGCGGCACGGAGCTCGTCTCCGTGTACGTGCCCCCGGACCGGCCGATCTTCGAGGTCACGAACTACCTGCGAGGCGAATACTCGCAGAGTTCGAACATCAAGAGCACGAGCACTCGAAAGCACGTGATGCAGGCGATCGAGTCGATCATCAACCGCCTCAAGCAATGGAGGATGCCCCCGCCGAACGGCCTCGTCTGCTTCGTCGGTCACAAGGACATCGGGGCGGATCAGACGTCGATGGTCGCGTACGTCCTCGAGCCGCCGGAGCCGGTGGCGTCGTTCCTGTATCGATGCGACTCACGATTTTACACGGAGCCGCTCCACGAGATGCTCGCCGAGAAGGACGTGTACGGCCTCATCGTGATCGACCGCAACGAGGCCACGCTGGGCGTCCTCCGGGGAAAGCGCATCGAGACGATCAAGAACCTCGAGAGCCTCGTCCCCGGGAAGCACCGGATGGGCGGGCAGTCCGCGCGGCGGTTCGAGCGGCTGATCGAGCTCGCGGCCCACGAGTTCTACGTGAAGGTCGCGGACATCGCGACGGAGGCGTTCCTGAACCGGAGGGAGCTGAAGGGGCTCCTGATCGGCGGGCCAGGGTACACGAAGGACTACTTCGTGAAGGAGGAGTACCTCCATCACGAACTCCAGAAGAAAGTCCTCGAGACGTTCGACACGGGGTACACGAACGAGAACGGACTGCGGGAACTCGTCGAGAAGGCTCGAGATCTCCTCGTAGGGCTCGACCTCATGCGGGAGAAGTCCCTCGTCCAAAGACTCATGGACGAAATCCGCAAAGAGGACGGCGGGCTGGCGACGTACGGAGAGGCGCAGGTCCGGCACGCGCTTGTCGTCGGGGCCGTGGACACATTGCTCGTTTCCGAAGGGTTGCGGAAGCTTCGATTGAAGGTACGGTGCGCGAACGGACACGAGGAGGAGAGGACCGTCGCGGACGAGGCGACGCTCCCGAAGTGTCCGACGTGCGGCGCGGAATACACCATCCTGGAGAAGCGGGACATCGTCGACGAGTTCAGCGGACTCGCCGACCGAACGAACGCGAAGGTCGAGTTAATCTCTGCCGACTCAGACGAGGGACAGACCCTCATGAAGGGATTCGCCGGCATCGCCGCGATCCTCCGGTATCGGGTGACGTAACGTGCCCCGCGATCCCTGGCGGGAGGTCCTCGACGAAGCCGAGTCCCTCCGAACGCGGGCTGCGTTGTCCCTGAAGATCCCGCCGATCTCCGTGCCATGGGAGGAGCCGGACGAGAGCCTCGGCGACCTTGCCTTCGGGTGCTTCGTGTATGGGAAGCGCATGCTCCAGGCCCCGGAGTCCATCGCATCTCGGCTCGCGCCCGCATTCTCCAAGGGCAGATTCATCGCGGGGGCTTCCGCCGCGGGCGGATACGTGAACCTCCGCGTGGACGCGACGACCCTCGCCACCGAGACCCTCCGGGCCGTCGGCGAGACCGGCGAGACGTATGGCCGGGGTGACCCCCAGAAGGAGCGCATCCTCCTTGAACACACGAGCGTGAACCCCACGGGGCCGATCCACGTCGGCCGCGCGCGGAACCCGATCATCGGCGACAGCCTCGCCCGCATCCTTCGGTTCGCGGGGCACCCCGTGACGACGGAGTACCTCGTGAACGACGTCGGCAAGCAGATGGTCCTGATGTACTGGGGCGTCACCCGCCTCACCCCGGAGCAGGTGGGTCCCGCGGACTCCGAGAAAGAGGACCACACGCTCCTCCCGTACTACGTGAAGGCGAACGAGCTCGCAGAGAAGGACGCCCGCGTCGGCCAGGAAGTGGACGCGCTGATCCGGCGGTTCGAAGGCGGCGACGCGGAGCTTACGCGGGAGATCAGCAATGTCTCCCGCCGCGTCCTCTCCGGATCCCTGCAGACCTTGGAACGAATTCGCGTGGGATTCGATGGCTTCTTCTGGGAGAGCGAACTCATTCTCCAGGGGAAGGTCCCGCCCGTCGTGAATCGACTGGCGAACCTGCCGGACGCCCGCCAGGAGAACGGCGCGTACTTCATCGACATGGCACCGTACGGCGTCAAGGGGCGGGAGACGAAGTGGTTCATCACGAAGAGCGACGGGACGAGCCTCTACCCGACGCGGGACATCGCGTACCACCTGGACAAGTTTTCCCGCTGCGACGTGGCGATCACGGTCCTCGGGGAAAACCACCGCCTCGAGTTCGAGCAGCTCCGGACGGCCCTCCGCCTGCTCGGCGAGCGGGAGCCGGAGGCCGTGTTCTACTCGTATGTCGTCCTTCCGGAGGGCGCGATGTCGGCCCGCCGCGGGCGCGTCGTCACGATGGACGACTTGATTGAGGAGGCGGTCTCGCGGGCCCTGGACGAGGTGCGGAGCCGACGCCCCGAGCTGCCCGAGGCGCGGATGCGAGAGATCGCGGAGACCGTGGGAATCGCGTCGCTCCGCTACAACATCGTCCGCGTGCAACCGGAGAAGAAGATCACGTTCCGTTGGGAGGAAGCCCTGAACTTCGAGGGGAACTCTGCGCCCTTCCTCCAGTACGCGCACGCGCGGACATGCGGGATCCTCAACAAGGCGGGCGGTCTCGAGCCTTATGACCCCGCGCGGCTGACGCACCCGCAGGAGGCGAGACTCGTGAAGGTCCTTTCAAAGCTCCCCAATACAGTTCAACGAGCGGCCGCGGACCGAAGGCCCCACGAGATCGCGGGGTTCGCCTACACGGTCGCGTCTCAATTCAATCTCTTCTACCGCGACTGTCCGGTTTTGACGGCGGACCCGCCCATCCGGGCGGCGCGCCTTGCGCTCGTCGATGCAACCCGAGTCGTCCTTCAAAACGCCCTCGAATGCCTCGGCCTTCCCGCTCCGCGCGAAATGTAACCAAGGGAGGACTTCAGAGGCGCTTCTTCGCCGACGTCTCCTCCTCCGCTTCCTCTTCGGAAGGCTCCTCTTCCTCGAGCCTCTTCTTCCCTTTCTTTTCCTTCTTTTCCTTCTTCTCCTTCCTGCGGAACCAGGTGAGCTCGCCCGCCTTGTACTTGCTGTACGTCCGGAGCGCGAAGGCGACGCCGATCACGAGGGCGATAATCCCGACGAACGCGGCGGGGATGACCCAGCCCGCGAGCTTGACGAACAGGCTCCCCGTGACCTTGTTCTGGCCGTCCACCCACGTGTACGGCTCGGCGGTGTCGTTGAAGCGGATGTCAAGGGACTTGTTGCCCTGTGAGGGGAAGTTGATCAGGAATACGAGGTGGACCTTCTTCCCCGAGTCGATCCGGTGGTCGACGAGCGCGAGCGGCTTCCAATTGTCATCGAACCACCGAACGTCTCCGCTCTGGAGCACGACCGTGCCCGCCGGATCTTTCGCGGTGAGGACGACGCGAACGTTCGTCGCGTTCGCACGGTTCTTGTCGTTATCGACCATGAACGAGACGTTGATCAGCTGTCCCTCTTCGGGCTGACCCGGCTCGATCTTCAGCGAGGCCGCGACGTACCTCAGGTCGGGGTGTTGCTTCACGTCGACGGAGACCTGGACGCTGGAGGTCCGGTTCGCCCAGTTCGGTTTCTGAGCGTCTGTGGGGGCCCGGAATCCCGTGTCGGTAACGTTCAACGTCACGTTGTACGACAGGTTGAACTCGGTCCACTTCACGGAGACGTTCCAGCCGGCGAGGCCTCGGCCGGTGAAATCGTGCCCGCCCGTGAGGCTATTCGTCGCGTTGACGACCGGACCGGGGAAGTGCCACTTGAACGTGAGATTATCGTTCTCATCGTAGTTGTCGGTCGACGACGACGCATTGAATGCATACTCTTTGTCCTCAATCAGGGTCGTCGTCACCGCCCAGTTGTTCGAGGGGTCGAGGATCACCCAGTTCGGCGTCGGCTTCGTCGTGTCGTTCGCGAATACCGTGAGGGTGGCGTTCAACGCCGCGCTGTTACCGACCCAGTCCACAACCTCCAGGGTCGCGTTGAATCGGCCCGGCGTGTCGAAGGCTTTCACCGGGATCTTCTGGAAGCTGTCAACCACATGGTCCCCGTCGAAGTCCCATTTGTACCCCCGCTTCCCTTCCACGTCCGGGATCTTGTCTTTGTCGTTGATCGGTGCACCCGCGTATGCTATGTCGCTGGACAGGCTCGCGTCGAACTTGACGACGATGTCCTCGTCGACAAGAAGGGTGGTTCCATTCGCGTTGCCCGCCCCCGTGCGGTTCGACCTAATTACCGCAACCGGCGGGGTATCGTCCACGTAAATCTTCGCGTCGCGATACGTGAGGTTGCCACCTGCCTCGACGATGGTGAGGTTCACGGTAAAGAAGTGGGAGGAGGAGGTTTGTAACAGGGTCGTCGTGTAGTTGAACGTCGCTGTGATGTTGTATCGGTTCGGCGTGGGGGGCGTGTTGTTGGTGAACCGCCACGTGAAATTAGCGCCCGTAATAGGACCCCTAGAGTTTGGGTCAGTGGATTGCTCGGCTGAAAACGTGACGTTCGTGTTCGCCGCGACGACTGCGCTGTAGTTCTTGAGCGTGTCGTCGATGACGTGGAACTTGCTCGTCGGCGAGGCGACCGCAATTCGCGCGGTCCCATTCGCGGATTTCTGGATCGTCATGTCAATACTCGATGAGGAGGGGGGCTCGATTCCAGGGTCCACCGTGACGGTCGTGAAGTTCTGCGTCGTTATCGACCCCGTGATTCTCTTGTCGGTCATCTCATAGCCGCGGGGTAGGACAACGACGACGACCTGGTCCTGATACACCGTCCTGTTCGTGTCATTCGGGAGCGTCAGGTTCACGTAATACGTGGGCTTCGCGTTGGGGACGGTCGCTCCCCTTGTGGAGTAGCGCGCCGTCGAGTTGACGAAAACCGCTGCCGGGCCGGCTAGGCTCGGCCTGAAGACCGTGGCGTTCTGGGCGAAGGATGCCGCGGTGGAATTGTAGATGACTCCGTTTGTCGTCAGGAATCCATCGGTGGTGATGAATGGGGCTAACTGACCTTGAAGCCACGTCGTGAAATTCGTGACCTCCCCCCCTGAGAGGATGCCGTCTCGGTTTCCCAGCTGGTAATCAATCTGGAGCGATAGGCTGCGGACCTCCGGGAACTTCAATCCCGGGATAGAAGAATCGGATCTCAAAGTCAGTGACCGGTTGACCCAGAGGGCTGTCCAGTCCGCTCGGCCGTACGTGACCCGCGTCTTGAACTCCTCTTTCAGGGATGGCGTGAGGGATACGTCGATCCGCTGGAAGGTGCCCGCGAGGGTGTTCACGGATGTCTCTGAGGCCCGATACCCGTCTGCGTCGATGACCATCCTGTAGGACTGGCTGTGCTCGGCGTAGAAGATGTAAAGGCTCCCCTGCACCTTCGCTGTGAGGACTTTCTTGAACTCAGGAACGTTCACATTGGTATTGTATAGGAAACCAACGAGCCCCGCGATTGGTTGCGCGGGGTGGTCTGCACGGTTGACGATCCCGAAAATCTGGTAGCCGAGGACCAGAATGGCGCGGGTGCTGTTCGCACTGCTCGTGCTCACCGTTGCCGTGAAGGGCTCGTACGTTTCCTTCTGGACTTGGAGCTGGAACGTGTTAGCCCAGATCGATAGGGTCGTGACCCCGCCCAGGTCCGTTGTCCCCGATGCGACCGATTGACTTGCAGTCGCGTTGAAGAGAACCACGGACGCCCCCGTGACATTGTTCGTGCTGGAGTAGGTGATGCTTGCTGAGTCGGTCCCAAAGACGAAGTTCGCGAGGATGTCGAAGACTCCGGTATCAATGTTCAGCCGCCACTCCGTGTCCTGCCCCGTCCATGGGCTGGGCCCTTTGTTGACGGAGTAGCTGGCATTCACAATCGGGAAGTACTGGACCCTGGTCGTCCTCGAGGACCACTGGTAGGTCGCGTTCAACCACCGGTTGTTCGTGCTCACCGAAATGTCCTGGAGGATAGCCGCGTTGTTAATCTGGATCGTCCCCGAAAAGAGGTTGACCCACGTGTAGTCCGCAGGCGAGACCAACTCAAAGCTCGCGGTTGCGTTCCGCCAATGGAAGCTGGCGGTCCCGTTCACCACCGGCGAATGCACCGTTGTTGCAATCCCCGTTCCGTTGACGCGTGTATCAATGTCCTCGTTGGTCACCTGGACGCGCGTGAAGACCAACGCCTCACTCGAGTGAAGCGTTTGCGTTGAGTCCACGACGAGGACCTTCAGACTCCGGTCGCGGGTCGGCATCCGCGTCAGGCAGATATCATTCCGCACATCCACGCTTCCATCGAACCGGAACGTCGGGAGGTCCTTCGAGTAGTGCGTGCTAATCTCGAACCGCAGCCGGTAGCTTCCGGGATCCGGGTTGAAGGAGTAGAAGCCATCGTTCCCAGTCGAAGTAGCATCGACCTTACCGCTGTGCGCTTCTGTCAGGCTCACACTCACGCCGGACAGGAATTCGGCACCTGTCGCTCCGCAGGAGTCGACATAACCGAAAACCGCCTT
The DNA here is from genome assembly GCA_005878915.1 of Methanobacteriota archaeon. Lineage (GTDB taxonomy): Archaea > Thermoplasmatota > Thermoplasmata > RBG-16-68-12 > RBG-16-68-12 > EA-19. The sequence goes on from VBML01000025.1 coordinate 11,212, forward strand.
GTCGGCTGCGCGTGCGTTTCGATAGGGCACGGTTGCGAACGCGCCAGCGATTACGCAGAGGGTCGCCAACAGCGCAACCAGTCTCAGGAATCCTCCGTCTCTCATGGTCCCGACTCCGTCCACCGTACCTTTTCTTTCCGTGCCTGCAGCGTTTGCACCGGAGGCACCGCGCCAAAAGGGGGACGGTATTTAAGGATGCGTCCGGGGAACGTCCTAAGGACGCACATCGAACTCCTCCTTGATTCCGAGGGCGAAAGTTCCATGGAGGGAATGCGTGTCCCGCCCACGTGGCGTACGCGTTGTACGCAGCCGCGGCGATCTTCGTCGCGACCTACGCGCTGATCTCGACGCAGGGCATCGGTCGATACCGCATCGAGCGGCCAACCGCCGCAATGCTCGGGGCGGCCCTGATGATTGCCCTCGGAGTCGTCGGCCCGAGTGCGGCAATCGGATCGATCGACCTCGACGTCCTCATCCTCCTCCTGGGGATGATGCTCCTCGTCGCGGGGCTCGACGCCTGCGGCTTCTTCGACTACATCGCGCTCCTAATCGCGAATCGCGCACGGACCCAATGGGAGTTCTTGTGGACGCTCATGGTCGCCGCCGCGGTCCTATCCGCCCTCGTCCTCAACGACGCGATCGCTCTCCTGATGTCGCCGATTGTCGTGCGGGCGTGCCGCGCGATGGCCCTCGACCCCGTGCCCTTCCTCGTCGGCGAGGGAATCGCGGTCAACGTCGGGAGCGTCGCGACGGAGGTCGGCAACCCGCAGAACGCGTTCATCGGGATCCACGGCAACATCCCGTACCTCGAATACGCCTCCGTGATGGCTCCCATCACCATCGCGTGCCTGCTGCTGTCCATCGGCATCGTGCGCCTCGCGTTCCGCCGTCGACTGTCGGGCGCGATCACGAAGCGCCCGCCCCACGATACGCTCGTTCCGATCCACAAGCCCGGCCTCGCGTTCACCCTCGGGGTCCTCGTCGCCGCGGCGGTCGGGTTCGTCGCGACGACGCCGGACTGGCTTCCCGCAATCGCACTGATTGGCGGCAGCGTCGTCCTCGTGGGCCTTCCCCTCCTCCATCGCGGGGCGTCGTCACGGGGTATCGTCAGGAAGGTGGACTGGTCCATCCTCCTCTTCTTCATCGGCCTCTTCGTCGTAATCGCGGCGGTCCAGAGCTCGGGGCTCTCGGATGTGATTCAGGGCGGCTTCACCTGGCTCTCCGGCGGGAACACCGGCGGGGTGTGGTGGCTCTCCGGGCTCAGCGCGATTCTCTCCAACCTGGTTTCGAACGTGCCCGCAGTGCTCCTCCTCGCACCCCTCGCTACGAACCGAAGGCTCTGGCTCACGCTCGCCGCGAGTTCAACGTTGGCGGGGAACGCGACGATCCTTGGGGCCGCGGCGAACGTGATCGTCGTCCAGGCCGCCTCTCGCCAAGGGGTCGAGGTGTCGTTCAAGGACTGGTTCCGGGCGGGCTTCCCCGTGACCGTCGCGACCCTCGTGCTGGCGACGGCCATCCTTGCGGCACTCCCATAGGGCGAGCGTTCAAGTACGCTGCTTCCGGTGTCTTCGTCGATGGGCCGCGATTGGGACCGGGACAGAAAGGAGCTCACCGACAAGCTGCAAGGGTGGGGATACCTCACGTCGCCCACCGTGAGGGACGCGTTTCTGGGCGTCCCCAGGGAGCGGTTCGTCCCCGAGGACGTACGTAGGTCCGCCTACGATGACGTTCCCCTCCCGATCGGCTTCGGTCAGACGATCTCCGCACCGTCGATGATCGCAATCATGCTTGAGGAGGCCGCTCTCTTGAGGGGAGAATCGGTCCTCGAAATCGGAACCGGCTGCGGGTACAATGCGGCCCTCCTCGCCGAAATCGTGGGCCCGGACCGCGTCGTGTCGATCGAGCGCCTCCCGGAGCTGGCCGACCTCGGGCGGGCGAACCTGGCCGCGTGCGGGTACCGGGTCGAGGTCGTCATCGGTGACGGCACGAAGGGGCACGCGTCCCGGGCCCCGTACGATTGTGTCATCGCGACGGCGGGCGCCCCGCGGATTCCGAAACCGTGGATGGAACAGACGAAGGTCGGCGGGCGGATCATCGCGCCGATCGGCCGTTCCCGCCTGAATCAGACGCTCGTGACCGCGCGCAAGACATCGGATTCGAAATGGGAATACAAGGAAGGGACGCCGTGTGCGTTCGTCCCGCTAATCGGGTCCGAAGGATGGCGGGACTGACTTCGCTCACTGAGGCTGCGCGGAGTGCGTCCATGCCTCTTCGGGAAGCCCCTTGTACACAGGCTCGTCCCGGCCGGCTTCTTCGGTCTCGCCGACAATCCGGTCGATGTCGGAGGCGTTGATCTCCCAATAGAAGATCCTCCAGTTCCTCCCGCTCAGGAGGAGGACGGTCTCCCAGGAGGAGCGGAGCAACCCAGCGTCATGGAGTGAGTAGAACGTCTTCCGGTCTTCCGCGTTAATCGCGTTGTCGATGATGAAGCTCTCGAACCCGAAGTAATCCATCACGCGGCCCGCGATGGCGTACGCCTGATCATGCGGAAGGGCCATCCGCTTCTCGATTCCCTTCGTCAGGTTTTCAACGGTTACTGGCATCGCTCCGTCCACCGGTTTATAGGTGTCATTTGGCGTTCCGATGTATTAAGCCTTCACCAAAATGGGAGGCAAATTCCGTCCGATCGTCGCCTGCGAGGAGGAGCGGGCCTCCGTGGGCCTAGCTTATCATCTGTGAATCTCTTGGGCGACCCTTTAAGTATCGTGCCCTTGGATTTGAACGCTGGCGCCTCTATGAAGCGGAAGAGTGGGAAGTCGATGTTTGACATCGACGAGAAAGTCAAGGTCGTCCACTTCAACGTCGGCTCCGGGTACGTATCGTATCTGGAGGAGGACGAGCCGGGTGGGATGCCCCAGGTGAAGGGGATCCTCCTGGAGAAGGGGAAGGGACCGAAGGACAAGGACTGAGACGCCTCCTTATTAGCGCCGGCCGCAATGGTGCTCCGGATGAATCCCGACGAGGGCGATGAGGACTTCGTTCTCCCGCAGCCGCCTCCGCCGACGGCCCCTCCTCCCAAGCAGGAGATCAAGATTGTGGACGCCTCGACGAAGAGGCGCGGCAAGGCGTGCGTGGTGTGCGGGCGACCCAAAGCGCCGTACATCGAGGTCGATGTCGACGGTGTCGTGGAATACACCTGCCAGGACTGCTACGAGCTCCAGGCACAGGGCCTCTCCGGGGAAGTCACAGCATATTGTGTGACGTGTGGTGCCGCCCTTCTCAAGGGGGACCACTTCTGCGGGCGCTGCGGGACCCCCGCGGCCCTCCGCTGTCCGAAGTGCGGGGCTCGCCCAGAGGAAGAGGACGCGTTCTGCGGGAAATGCGGGGCGGCCCTACGGGCGCCGGCGTAAGATCGTCGCCCGTTCGGGCGCGCGATAGAGTTTCTTCGGCAGCGGGCTCGATCCGTGAATCCTCAGGGAGCCGAGGTTCGCCTCGAACCGCTCCACGCCCTCTAGGTCCACCGCACTCGCATCGAACCCCCGCCAAAGGAGGAAGACGATGTCGTCGAGGATCTCGTTCCGGATGGCCCGGAGGACCTCGGACGCGTCCCCGGGCGCCACGTACACCGCGGGCTCGAGACGCAGGGAGAGATTGGCGCGGTGCCGGTCTCCCGAGGGCTCGATCAGGAGTCGGTTCCGAATCGTCTTGGAGTCAAGGCCCGGCAGCGTGACGCTGCCCGTTTCGACGCTCGCGGACGCAAGCGCGCGGTCGAGATCGTCCGAGACCTTCCGCTCCAGGGACGCGACGATTTCGGACGCGGTGGTTTTCTCGAGAACGAGCGAAAACGTTGGGGCAATGTTAGCGGTGAACTTCTCCAGTCTTCCCGCGATGGAGAGGTCCTCCACGATTTCGGGTTCGACCTCCTTGGGCTGCCCGCCCCGGAGCACGAAACACTCCGCCGCACGCCCGTCGGTCACGACGGATAGGTAGTTCTCCCGCCGCGCCGCGCGGGTCTTCAGGGTCGCGTCGTCTGTCGCGCTGTGAAAGATCGCGTGGCGCGTCTCCTCGCGGAACGGGTGGGAGTGGTAAATCCCGACAATGCCGACGTTCCTCGGATAGCGGGCGGCGACCTCCGCCTCCTCGCCAGGATCCGCCGCGGCGCCGTACCGGCTCTGGTGCCCGTACTTCGTGGCGGGAACCACATCGAGCACGTATGGCTCGTCCCCGATGAAGAACCCGAGGAGCCAACCGATCGCCTCGAACCCAGAGGCGCGAGCCACGTCGCCCGCGTGGCGGAGGAGCCCCCGCCATGCCGCCCGGCGGATATGCGCGGGCCCGGTCATCGACGCCTCCGGCCACACGTCCCGCACGCTGGATCCCGCTTCCAATCCACCCGCTCAAGGCGGCCCTCCAGACCGAAATACATCAGGAACGGGGCCACACTCCCGAACCCGAGGAGGACCTTCAACCCCTCCTGGCACTGGAGACTCGCAATGACCGCCATCGTTGTCGGAAGCGAGGTGAAGTGGCATGCGCCGCCGTTCTCGCGGCGCACGGGTGGGGCAACCGAGCTGTCCTTCAACGCGGGGCGATTGCACCGATAGCACGCCGTCTTCCCGGGGATGACGACGTGGACACTCCCATTCACGCCGTCGTCCGAAGCCCCGCCATCGATCAGGGGCACTCGAGATTGGACACACATTGCATTGAGGAAGAGCCGGACCGCAAACGAGTCGACGCACCCCAACACGAGGTCGCAGCGGGGAGTCTCCTCCTTGAGCGCTTTCAGGCCCCGCCCGTCCGTGACATCGTACGGGTGCGATACCACCTGCACGTCCGGGTTCGCCGCGCGGAGGTGACCGCGAATCGCCTCGACCTTCTTCACACCGACCTGGTCCGTGCGGTACACGAGGCGGTTCAGGTTCGCCTCCTCCACGGTGTCGTAGTCGAACAGTACGAGTTGCCCCACGCCAAGGCGAGCGAGGATCTCCGCGCTGAGGGCGCCGAGGCCTCCGACGCCGACGATCGCCACCCGCTTCTTTGCAAGCTTTGACAGGTCCGCGTGCTCGAACAGCCGCAGGCGGGCGTACCGGTCCGTCACAGCCAGCCCTTCTCCCGCATGTCCTTCACGACGCTCTGGACCCAGTAGCTGACCTCCCGCTTCAGGTAGAGCGCGAGCGAGGCGTGATCGTCCCACCAATACGTCTTCTCCATGTGCATGTCGCAGATCCTCAGGCCCAGGACGCCGTCGTCGACCTTCCGGTCCGTGTAGTGCATCAGCTCGGGGATCCGGCACGCTGGCGGGACATGGGGATACGAGTCCTTCAGGACCAGCTCGATGTCCCATTCCTTGCCGGCGTTGCGAACCTTTCCCGTCCAGCGGGACTTCGCTGCGCTCGTCGGCCGAATGGAGATCCACTCGTTCTTCTCGAGGAACCGGAGGTACTCGATGAACCGATCGAGGGCGTACACCTCCTCCGCCGCGCGGTCGGACCACGCAGGCTCCCCCGGGGTCGCGACCGTCGCGCACTGGAGGAAGTAGAACAGGTCGTCGTCCGTCTTCAGGTGGGCCTCGCCATAGTCCCGGATCCGCAGGGGCATCGCGGCGGGCAACAGGACGGCCGTTGGCTTAAACCGATAGGCCAACAGAATCGCCGACCGGGCTACCCGACAATGCTCGGGTCGATCACGTGGATGTTCGCCGATTTCTCGGAGACGTCGCCCACGGTCCCGCCCGCAATGGGCGACCCGCCGGGATACGTCGCGGTGAGGATTCCGGCGTCCTTCCCCTGCCGCTTCGCGGCGAGGACGAACGCTTCCTGGAACAGCATGTCCTCCGGGACCTTGAGGGTCACCGTCGGCTTGTCCGCCTCGGAGATGAAGATGAACCGAAGCGTGATCGGCATCGAGTCAGGGGCGAACCCAACGCCGCGTATTTCAACGTTCCTTCCAGGTTCTCCTAGGCAACGTGGATGTCGACTTCCCGGAATGTGCGGGAGGCCCCGTCGAAGTCCCACGCTCGCAGGTCCACCGGGCGCCCCTTCTCAACGGACACGATGATGTACGAGTACCCTTCCCACGCACGCTCCACGTCCTGCGCGGAGGGCCTTGCGGAGAGGTCCACGTGGGAGTGGAAGATGCCGACGATGTCCCGCCCGGTCCCCCGGAGCTCGGTCCCCAGGCGCAGCGTCTCCGCCGCGTCGATCTCGTACCGGAGCTCCCGCGAGTCCGCGGCGACGTTCCTCATCGGCCTCGCTTCATCCAGGCGGCGGGGCTCCCAGGTCCCGACGAGAAGACCGCACGCCTCCTCCGGGTAGGACCCGCGCCCCGCATCCTTGATGGTCTCGAGGGCCGCGCGGCTCATCGGAACGGTCATGGGCGAGAGGATTACGCGAAGACCTCGAGGACCTTCCGGAGGCCCGCGGCGAGGCGGTCGACCTCCTCGGGCGTGTTGTACACGTAGAACGAGGCCCGAGCCGTCGCAGGGACGTTCAGTCGCTCCATCAGGGGCTGGGCACAGTGATGGCCGGATCGGATCGCGATTCCCTCGACGTCGAGGATGGACGCGATGTCGTGCGGGTGCACGTCGCCGAGGCTGAACGAAATCACGCCGCCTCGGCGGGAGACATCGCGCAGCCCAAAGGGGTGGAAGCCCTTCACGTCACCCAGGGTCTCGAGCGCATACTCGGTGAGATCTGTCTCGTGCTGTCGGACCTGGTCCATGCCAATACCGTTCAGATAATCGACCGCGACCCCCAGGCCGATGGCCCCGGCCATGTTCGGCGTGCCTCCCTCGAACTTGAACGGGACGTCGTTCCACTTCGCCGTCCCGAGGTGGACCTCACGAATCATCTCGCCCCCGCCCATGAGGGGCTCCATCTCCTGCAGGCGGTCCTCCTTGCCGTACAGGACCCCGATACCCGTTGGCCCGAGCATCTTGTGGCCGCTGAAGGCGAGGAAGTCACAATCGATCTTCTGGACATCGACCGACATGTGGGGAACGCTCTGCGCCGCATCGACGACGCAGATCGCACCAACCTCGTGCGCGCGCTTCGTGATCTCCTCGACCGGATTGATCGTGCCGAGGACGTTCGAGCAGTGCGTGACGGTAACGACCTTCGTCCACTTCGTGATCAGCTCGTCGTAATCTTCCATCCGCAGGGCGCCGTCGTCCGTCATCCCCGCCCACTTCAGTTTCACGCCCTTGTAGTCCTGGACGAAGAACCAAGGCACGTGGTTCGAGTGGTGCTCCATCACGGTTGAGACGACCTCGTCCCCCGGCTTCATCTTCCCCTTGAGTCCCCATCCGTACGCGATGGCGTTGATGCTCTCGGTCGTCGACTTCGTGAACACGACCTCGTTCGGTGATCGTGCGTGGATGAACTGGGCGACCTTTTCTCGCGCGCCTTCGTATTCCCGCGTCGCTTCCTCCCCGAGCTCGTAAATCGCGCGATGAACGTTGGCGTTGTACCGGCTGAAGAAGTCGGAGACGGAGTCGATCACGACCTTGGGCTTCTGGGCCGTCGCCGCACTGTCGAGGTACACAAGGGGCTTTCCGCGGACCGTTCGGGTGAGGATCGGGAAGTCTTCGCGGACCCGTTCTACATTCATTAGGAGCTTCTGTTTCGACGTCATCGCAACATCACTTCCGTAGTCCTCCTGGATACTTATCCTCTTCCGTCGCACGGCGGGATGTAACGGCGACCGCTGGGTGTTCGAAGGGGCTCTAGTGCAATTCTTTGCGATTCCTATCGGGAATGACAGGCGAACCGGAACGCTTAAAGGCCCCAAGATTCACGGTAGTGCACACAGGAGCGCGACCATGAAGCTCAGTATCGCATCGGTGTCGAGCATGCGGATTCTCACGATGGCAGTCGTCAGTGTGCTCGGCACGGTGCTCCTCGCCGCTTCGCTGAGCCTGGGGCAGGGCTTCGGCGCTCCTCAGGATACGAGCGGGCTCTGCGGGACGACGGTCACGACGGACTTGAGACTCACCTCCGATCTCTCGTGCCCTGGCAACGGACTGGTCATCGGTGCGAACGGAGTCTCGATTTGGCTCAACGGCCACACGATCAGCGGCACGGGCCCCGCTCGGCCCTTCGTCGGAATCGCGGTGAACGGCTGGACCAATGTCACGGTACGAGATGGAACGATTACGCTCTTCCGCACCGGCATTTCGATCGTGAATTCGAACCACGTCAAGGTGATGGACGTGGCGGTCGTGGGGAATGGCCTTGCAGGATTTGCGTCGGGCGATGGGATTCGCGTGTTTTCGTCCACCGACGTGAAAATCAAGAAGGTCGTCCTCGCCGGCAACGGGAACGATGGCATCGAAATCCGCGGGTCCGCTGAGGTGACCGTTTCGCACAGCACGATTCAGGGAAGCACGTGTGGGATTTCGTTCACCGGTGGGCCCTCGACCGGGACCACTGTCCACAAGGTTTGGATCATCGAGAACCGCTGCGGCATCAAGGGCCGGACGGACGGCAGCACTCTCAAGCAGAACACCTTCGAGCGCAACGGGACCGACTTCTGCGCGTAGTCCCGACGAACAAGAACTTCGGTCCTCGGCATGACGAACCAGGACCTACGCGAGTCCTGGGCATCGACGAAGTTGGCCCGCGAGATCCTTTTCCCGACCTCGCGAGGCCCCACCAATCCAGCTCGGTTTCAAGGGAACCGACGTCGCTCGAGGGTCTTAGCGACTCTCTTCAATTGAGGCCACGCTGTACCACAGCCCAGAGTCACGGTCGAGCAGGCCGCGTGCGTAGGGTTTCCGCGGGACTCTAGTGCAATTCCTTACGTTCTCCCTATCGGGAATGAAAGGCGCACCGCAACCCTTAAAGGCCGTCAGAACCACGAGAGGAATAACAGAGGCACATAGCCTTGAAGACTGGGGCTACGACCGTTTCGAAGACGCGAGTCCTCGCGATCGCAATCGCTACCGTGCTCGGCGGCCTCCTCTTGATCGTCCCCGCGAGCCTGGGGACCGACGCAGGAAAGGCCGTCACGTGCGGCATGACCGTCACGTCGTACGTGAAACTCAATCAAGATCTGTCGTGCACTGGCAACGGCTTGGTCGTTGGTGCCAACGGAGTCACCATCGACTTGAATGGCTACACGCTCGCAGGCTCCGGGGGTGCTCGCCCCTTCCTCGGCGTCATCGTCAACGGCTGGGCCCACGTGACGATTCGCGGTGGCACGGTGACGCAGTTCCGGACGGGCATCTCGATTACGAACTCGAACGATGTCATGATGAAGGGTCTTGCCGTCGTTGGGAATGGGCTCGTGGGATTCGCCTCTAGTGACGGGATTCGCGTGTTTTCGTCGAGCCAGGTGCAGGTGGAGAAGAGCGTCCTCGCCAGCAACGCGGACGACAGCGTGGAAATTCAAGGTTCCACAGGTGTCTCGGTCTCCGAAAACACAATCCGCGCGAGCGGGGCCGGGATCGCGTTCACCACCGTACCCTCGAGCGACGTCTCGGTCCGCAAGAACTGGATCGTTGAGAACGCGTGCGGCATTAGGGGCACAACGACCGGGGTCACCTTCGAGAGGAACGTCTTCGAGCGCAACGGGACGGACTTCTGCGCGTAGATCCACGGGAGCAGCCGGCCCGCAGTCTCCCCATTGTGAAGCGGGCGCTGCGAGGCAAGGTGGGCCGAATGCCGCCCATTTCCGGGTTCCGGCGCCGCAGGGGAGATGCACCTTTGCCCCGCGGGAAGAGGGGACTCTCCAGCCTAGAGATGGCCACCCTTCCGCACGAATCCGTCGTCCCGAGTTCGCTCCATGGCGGGCGGCGATTCTCACTGAAAAAACTCACCGCGATACCTTTATTCTGATAGGATAGAACCTCAAACCGTATAGATGCCGAAGGACTCTGAGGACTCTCCTCCTCCCGACAGCGCTCAGCTTCCCCCCGACCGATGTCCGAACTGCGGCGGGCCGCTCAAATTCACCGACGGGGAATCGGAAGGACTGTGCACCGCCTGCGGCATCTACGTGGAAATTCTCCGACCGTTGCGGCCGGGGATCACGCCACCCCCAGACCCGAGCGCGGGAGACGTTGCAAAGAGACGCGATGCTGCGCTCTTCCACCTCAATCTCTCCGACATGTTGGACATGTCCGAGGACGAATCCCCGGAGGCCGCGAAGAGCCCCGCGCCGACGCCCGCTCCAGAGGATCGTTCGACACCCGAGGCGGTTTCCGACCATGCGCGGACCGAGACGGCTGTATCGAAAGAACCTCTCCCGGTCGGGCCTGAATCGCAGACCCGGGAATGGGGCGGGACTCGGGCCGCACCGGGGCCCGCCAAGCCCCCTCTCGTCGCCGCCAAGATCATGCGAGCGAACAAGGAAGCGCTGACCGATCTCGCCACCGCATACGGGCTGGAAACCGGAGGCACGAAGGCGCAGTTACGCGCACGCCTCACGGCCGAGATTGACAGGCTAAGTGCCGAGAACATGTCGGCCCGCACGGAACCCGCTCGTCCGGAAGGCAGGGTCGCAGAGGGGACCCCGGAGGTCCCGATACTCGAGCCAGCCCCCGCCCCTGAGGCCGTCGCTCCTGAGCCCGCGAAGCCCAAGGACGGGACCCTAACCCTGGCCCCTCCACCCGAAGTGGTTACGCCGGAGCCGCCACCGGAGAATCCTCCGACGACAGAAGCGGCAGCGAAGGGAACGAGCCAAGGCGCAGGTTTGCAACTCGCGGAACGGCCCCCCGAACCGGAGGCGGCTCCCGAGGAAATGGAATGGGGCGAATGGTTCGTCGAGGGCGAGGCTCTGGAGCCTGAGCCTCCAGAGGACGAGGTCCAGATCTCCCAGGTTGGCGCGGGGCCGCCCGAGGCGTCGACCGATTCGGCCGGCGCCCTGGAGGTTGCGATGGCCGTGTCGCGAGCCCGGGTCCGTAGGGATCGGGCGATGTTCTACGTTGGCGTCGTTTGTGCGGCCGTGGGCAGCTTCGGGTTCGGCCTCGGCTCCTTTCTCCATGACTTCTTCCGCGTGCCGGTGGTCGGCCGCACGTACACCGCGTTCGGTTCGTTGAACGTCGTCGCGACCCTGTTCGGCGGGATTGTCGTGCTCGTAGGAGTCGTGGCCATCGCGATTAGTCTCCGGGGCGGCGTGATCCGGCCAGCAACGGTTGCGAGGGCCTAGGATGGTCCCCCCGGACGCCGTGAACCTTGGCCGGGAGGCCCCGCGGGCCCCCGCGGATTCCGCACCCAACGTTAGCCCGCCAGTCGGTCTCACGAACGGGCTCGAGCACCGGTCGAACGGCCGGATGACCGGATTGGTCGGCTGGACAAACGGCGGGGCTTTCGGTCTCCATGGACGTGGGAACGGGCTCGTGAACGGATTGCGGGCGGAGGGCCGGACGAACGGCCTCGGCTACACGAACGGCCTCCCGCTGCGGAAGAACCCGTTCGGGGTCGTGACGAACAGGGACTTCAGTCGCGCGGGGGCAATCGTCGCGGCGTTGTTCGTCCTCACCCTTGTCCTCGCCTACATCCTCGGAACCCCTGCCCCCGCGCAGCAATCCTTCGCCGTCGACGGCAATTTCTCGGAGTGGGCGAGCGTGCCCGAATACGTCGATCCCCAGGACACCGCCCTCGGCCACGTTGACCTGGTCGCGTTTCGAGTCCAGGAGGTGACGGGACAGCTCTTCGTCTACGGACGGACCCGCTCGCCGCTATTCCCCGGTCCCGTGGGCTCGAGTATCTACGTCCTCATTTCCGACGGGGACGCCAACGGGTATGCGGCGCCAGGCTTGACGGCGGACTATGTTGCCGAGATCTACGGATGGAACGGCACCCTCGAGGGCTCGGTTCTTCGGGAGTGGAGAGGTGCCGCGGACCATGACAACGCGACCGCGTTTCAGACGATCGCGGGCTTCCCCGCCGCCGCCGTCGGGGGCGAATTCGAACTCGCGCTGGACGAGAACCTCGTGGGCATCAACGGTTCCCCCGCATATCGGCTTACCCTCGTTGCACGGGCCGACGATGTGACGGACGTCGCCGCGATCGTCGGGCCCACCCGGGGAGCCCTCCTCGTCGACCAGCGTCCCCTCACGAGTGTAGTGAGTAGCGCGGCCCCCGTGATTGAGCTCCGATTGCGGGCCCTCGTGACGGACCTCGCGGTGACGGACATCTCGGTTCAGGTCACTGGGGGAGGGACCGCGACGCTGCCCGCCTTCCCGATCCTGATCGGGGCGGGGAACGAGAGCACCCAAACGATTACGCTCAACCCCGGGGCACTCCCCGGAGGAACATTGATGACCGTCAGGGTCACGGGGGTGACTGCGACGGCCGGAGATGGCGGGTCCATCCCTCCGACCATCTCCGGGGACGCGGCCCGCGTCTACGTGCAAGCCGTGCCGGGCGGCAAGGTCGTCGACGGGCTGTTCGGGGATTGGTCGAACGGGACGGCGGACCCCAACGACACGACGGTGCCCGCCCCGGTTGATATCCTGGAATCCGCCACTGCCCTGGGGGGCAGTGACTTCTTCCTCTTCGTACGAACAGAGGGGGCCGTGCTCGCGGGGGCGGTGTTCCCCGAGCGACGCGTTCCCGTCCCCGGGCGGGCGGTGAACGCATCGAGCCCCCCCGCCCCCGTGCGCCGCGTGGCGGGCGAGGATGTGCTCATGGCGTACGTGGACACGGACGACCGCGACGCAATCGGCATGCCGTTCGGCGGGATCATCGCGGATCGATTACTGGAGGTACGCGGACGGGCGGGGCGGATCACATCGACCGCCTTGTACGCGTGGAATGGGACGACCCTGTCCTGGAATCCCCGACCGGGCGTGGCCAGCGTGGCGTTCGTTGGGACTCGGCTCGAAGCGTCTGCATCCCTTTCCTTCCTCGGAGCAACGTTCAATCCGCAGGTCGTGTTCGCGATGTCCGACTGGTCCGAGCGCAGGGACATCACGGACCTCATCAGCGTCCGCGGGACCCGGTCCGCCCCGGGCCTAGAACCCACCCATGGGCCGAGCGCGGAGTCCGTCAACGCGACTCTTCTAACGAACGTGCCAGCCGTCGACGGCCGTTGCAACACATCGTTCCCCGGGGAGTACGCAGGCGCGAGCCTTGTATCGACCCCGCAGTTAGACATCTACGTCGGCCGCCGGGACGACACCCAGTTCGTCTTCATCTGCGTCCGAGCGAAGGCGGACATTACCAATAACGCGAACGATTTCGGCGAAATCATGTTCGACACGAAACACGACGGAGGCACGGCACCCCAGTCCGACGACCGTCTGTTCGACGTGTTCACGAACAGCAATGTGATCGAGACGTGGATGGGAGATGGCACCGGGTGGGTACCGTGCGGGCTCACGTGCGACCCCGGAGACATTGCGCGGGGACGGTTCGATACCGGTGTCGAGCAATACGAGTTCCGAATACGGTATATCGACGTCTGGGGGACGAACGCGCCCTCGCGAAGCCAGGTGGCGGGTTTCGCCGTCGTCGTCTTCGACGCGCCCATCCTGATCTACACCTGGGGCAGCACGGCCGTCGACGACACGAACCCGGACTCGTGGGGCCACATCATCATCCCGGAATTCCCCTCGGTAGTGGTCGCTTCGGCGGTGGCCCTCATCATCCCCCTTACCTGGAGGCGTCGGACACAGCTCCGAGCCGACGGGCGACGTCCTCGGATGGCCACTCAACGGGATCGATACCCTCCACTGTCCTAGCGGCCTCCCAAGCTCGGTTGTCGGTCTGCACAGGGAACGATGGACGCCTGTCCCGCCCGCGTCGATGGTGCCGCGAACCGCGTACGGTTCAGGTGTCGTCGTTGACGTCCGATGGTCGCGGAGCGTCCTGGAGATCATTCAATCGAGACGGGGAATTCCTTCCCCTGGACCGCCGCCCGCAGCGTATGCCAGGCGAGACTTGCGCACTTCACCCGGATAGGGAACTCGGAGACCCCCTGAAACGCGGCGAGCTTCCCCAGGGACTCGGGGTCCGCCTCCTTGCCGGTGACGAGATCATGAAATCGGTCGAAGAGGGCTTCCGCCTCCCGCTCCGTCTTCCCTTTGACAGCTTGGGTCATCATCGACGCCGAGGACTTGGATATCGCGCACCCCTGGCCCTCGAACGCGATGTCCGCAATCCGATCGCCGTCCATCCGGAGGTAGACGGTGTATTGGTCGCCGCACAGCGGGTTACGCCCGAGAGCCTTCCGGTCCGCGGGATCGAGCTTCTGGAAGTTTCTCGGGTTCTTGCTGTGGTCCAGGATGACTTCCTGGTACAGGGCTTTCAGGTCCGGCATTCGTCGACCTCCTGGCCCACGATACGGGGGTTCAACCGTGCATCCCGCCGCGGGCTCATAAGGCCTCCCGAACCGCCTCGCTGTTCGGGAGGCGGGACAGCAGGAGGACGCCCAACGTCGCCCGCATCGCGGGCACCCGGATCAGGTCGATGATCTCCCGAGCGAACGCGTATGTGAGGATGCTCCTCGCGGTGTCCGAGTCGATTCCCCGGGATCGCAAGTAGAACACCGAGTCCTCGTCGATCTGGCCCGTCGTCGAGCCGTGCCTGCATTTCACGTCGTTCGCAAGTATCTGGAGGCCGGGGATGCTGTCGACGAGCGCCTCCCTCGAAAGGAGGAGGTTCTTGTTCGTCTGCACCGCGTTCGTCTTCTGAGCGCCCTTGTGAACGATGATGTTCCCATAGAACACTCCGCGGGCCCGCCCGTCGAGGATCCCCTTGTACAGCTCCCGGCTTGTGCAGTGCGGGGTGAGGTGCTCGATCCTTGTATGAGTGTCCGTGTGCTGCGTTCCCGTCACGGAGAACAGGCCGTTCATCGAAAGCTCCCCGCCTTCCGCCAAGAACCGCTGGTTTACTTCGTTCCGCACAAGCGCGCCCCCAAGGGCGATCGACGTGTCGGAGACGGTGCTCGCGCGGGCCTGCTCGATCTCGAGCGTCGCGATGTGGGATGCCCGCTCGCCTTCCCGCTGGAGCTTGTAGTGATCGAGCGCGGCGTTCTCCCCGACGACCGCCTCCGTGACGGCATTCGTCAGGTAGACGCCGCCGTCGAGGCCTGCATAGCTCTCCGTGACGGTGAGCTGCCCGCCCGCCTCGAGGACGATGAGGTTCCGCGGATACGCGACGGCGGGCTGGGGTTGTGCTGTGGAGACGAAGAGGAGATGGATCGGGTCCTCGACGACCTTTCCCTCCGGGACGTGGATGAACGCCCCGTCTTGGAGGAACGCGGTGTTTAGCGCGGTGAACGAGTTCGCATCGACGGGGGCCGTCTTCGCCAGGAACGGCTCAACGGCTCGGGGGTCTTCTTGGAGGGCATCGGCGAGGCTCGTCACCCAAACGCCCTCAGGCAGATTTCGCTTCGACGAAAGGGACCGGGAGAACCTGCCGTTCACGAACACGAGCTCGCTCCCCTCGAATTTCCCGAACACGACGGGATCGAGCTTCTCCGGCGCGAGGCCGTTCCCGGGGATTTCCGCAGCGGGGGTGAACCGCGTCCTCGCGAGCGGCGCGACGTTCGTGTACTTCCACATCTCGTGCTTGAGGGTCGGGAACCCGAGGGCCCCAAACTTCGCGAACGCGTCCCGGCGGGTCTTCATCAGCCACGGCGGGTCTCCCGCGAAGAGCTCCCGCTCAAGTCGGTCGAAGTCCGAACGATACGGTTCGCGGGGGTCCGCATCCGGCACGGCGTCACCTCCGCCTAGGAGACGGCGGACTCCTCCACCCACCCGTACCCTCGCTTCTCGAGTTCGAGGGCGAGCTCCCGCCCACCGGACTTCACGATCCGTCCGTTCACCAGAACGTGGACGAAGTCAGGGACGATGTAGTTGAGGATCCGCTGGTAGTGGGTGACGACGACGATCGCCCGGTCCTTCGCGCGCATCGTGTTTACCCCGCTCGCCACGATCTTGAGGGCGTCGATGTCGAGGCCGGAATCCGTCTCGTCGAGGATCGCGAGCCGGGGCTCGAGGACGGCCATCTGGAAGATCTCGTTCCGCTTCTTCTCCCCGCCGGAGAAGCCGTCGTTCAGGGATCTCCCGAGAAAGGCCTCGTCGAGCCCGAGCAGCTTCATCTTCTCCGTCACGATGCCCATGAAGTCCATCGCGTCGAGCTCCTCCTGCCCGCGGTGCCGGCGGATCGAGTTCAGGGCGGACTTCAGGAAGTACGCGTTCCCGACGCCGGGGATCTCGACGGGGTACTGGAACGCAAGGAAGAGGCCCTCCCGTGCGCGGAGCTCCGGCTTCATCGCGAGGAGGTCCTTCCCCTCGTACAGGACCTGCCCGCCGAGGACCTCGTAGTTCAGGCGGCCCGCGAGGACGTTCGCGAGGGTACTCTTCCCAGAGCCGTTCGGGCCCATGATCGCGTGGACCTCGCCCCGGTTCACCGTGAGGTCGACCCCCTTCAGGATCTCCTTGTCGCCGACCTTCGCACGCAACCCCTTGACTTCGAGCAGGGCCATGGTACTCTCCTCCCTCACCGAGCCTGTGGCTCAGCCGACCGTGCCCTCGAGGTTCAGGCTCACCTGGATGAGCTTCTGCGCTTCGACGGCGAACTCCATCGGGAGGTTCAGGAACACCTTCTTGCAGAAGCCGTTCACGATCATGTTCGTCGCGTCCTCCGGCGTGATCCCCCGCTGCTGGCAGTAGAACAGCTGATCGTCCCCGATCTTCGAGGTCGTCGCCTCGTGCTCGAGCTGGGCCGTCGGCTCGTTCACCTCGATGTCCGGGAACGTGTGCGCCCCGCAGCGATCGCCGATCAGGAGGGAGTCGCACTGAGAGTAATTGCGGGAGTTCACCGCCCCCTTGTGGATCTGT
>VBML01000047.1 GCA_005878915.1 Methanobacteriota archaeon
CACCGTGTTCAGCGCGATTCACGAGTACTTCCGTGGGCGGGGGTTCTGGGAGGTCCACCCACCGATGATCACGCCGGCCGGGAGCGAGGGCGGGGCCACGCTGTTCGAGATGGACTACTTCGGGCAGAAGGCGTACCTGACGCAATCCTGGCAGTTGTACGCGGAGGCCTTGGCGCTGGCGATGGAGAAGGTGTACTACATCGGGCCATCCTTCCGAGCGGAGAAGTCCCGCACGACCCGCCACCTCACGGAGTACTGGCACGCGGAGATGGAGCAGGCGTGGGCGGGGATGGACGAAGTGATCAAGCATGCGGAGGGCGTCATCAGCCACGCGTGCCAACGCGTTGCGGAAGAGCGGCCGCGGGAGGTCGAGGCCCTCGGCCGGACGCCGGACTTCCTCCGGGCCGTGAAGCCGCCGTTCGACCGCATGCGGTACGATGACGCGCTGAAGTTCCTGAGGTCGAAGGGCATGGAGATCGAGTGGGGCAAGGACCTCCGGACCCTGGAGGAGCGGTCCCTGACGGAGGGCAAGTCGAAGCCTGTCGTCGTGACCCATTATCCCCAGGTCTCGCAGGCGTTCTACAAGCGGCGGGACCCCGAGGATCCAAAGTACGTCCTCGCGTTCGACGTCATCGCGGGAGACGACGTCGGCGAGGTCGTCGGCGGGTCCGAGCGGGAGACAGACCTCGAGGTGCTGACGAAGAGCCTGAGGGACCAGGGGGATGACCCGGAGGCCTACGATTGGTACCTGGACACCCGACGATACGGGAATGTGCAGCACGCGGGGTTCGGGATGGGGGTCGAGCGGTTGATTCAGTGGATCTGCAAGCTCTCGCACATCCGCGACGCGATCCCGTTTCCGAGAACGCCCTCGCGCTTCTCGCCGTGAACTACGCGCATGCCGCCGGCGGCTGGACCGTTACCGTCGTGAACCCGAGGCTCGTCACCGCATACGCCTCCTGGACCGTCCACGTGTTGGAGCCCATGGCGACAGGTGTCGTGAACGTCGACAAGAAGGTCTGCCCCTTTCCGTACTCCGTGCCACCGACGAAGAGGGTGGAGTTGCGATTCTCCATTCGGAAGAGGGCCGTCGTGTTGTTCACGGCGGACACGATGTCCACAAGGGTGGCACCCGCGCGGAAAAAGAACACGGCAACGTTGTCGCCGCCGGACTGTGCAAAGGTCCGGTCGTGTTCGTAGGTGAACTGAACGTACACAACGCCCGTCGCGTTCGCCGGGATGGCGTCCGACTGGACGATCAACGCGCCCGACTGGGCAAACATCGCCTTCGCGCAGTGAGGACCGAAGTCCGCAGGAATCCCAGTGCCTGAGGGAGCGTTCGATGTAATCGTGTTCGTGGCCCGGACGACGAGAAGCTGACGTTGAAACGCCTGTCGCAGGGTGGACTCTGCGTACAGGGTGACTCCCGCGAAGACGGACGCGACGATGATCAACGCAATGACGACCTTCGTCCCACGTTGCATCCGGCCTCTACGAACCAAGACCCGGCCTTACGTTTTCTGGTGTAGTTAGGACGTAGGTGAAACGCCGTTCCATCCCGGGCCTACCCCCAGGCAAGCCGATGGCGTGACCAGGGGCCGCACGTTCGGATGCGCATCCTTTTAGTTGCACACCCGTTCCAAAGCTTGGACCCCGCCCGCGATGGACGCGCTCAATAGGCTCGCCGAGGAGCATGCGGACTTCGTCGACAAGCTCACCGAACTTGAGGCCGTCCTGGACGAGATGATGGGGACCCGGCAAGCCTCAGAGGAAGACGTCGAGCTGTTGGACGAGGCGGTCCGGTTCTTCGAGGAGGAGCTGTTCCCCCACTTTGAGCGGGAAGAGAAGTTCCTCCTCCCGCCACTCGAGGCGAAGGTAGGCCTCTACGGCTCCCTGGTGAACGTCGTGGCCTACGAGCACGCGGAGGTCCGGCGGGAGGTCGGGAAGATTAAGGAGGGACTCGTTCTGCTGAAAGCGAAGCGATTGGGTCCGCACGTACCGGAAATCGAGGAGCTGAACCGGCACGGGATTTTCGTTGTCCAGTTCCTCTGGGACCACTTCCGCAAAGAGAAGGCGAGCCTGTTCAGGACCGCGCGGGAGGAGCTTTCTCTCGAAGAGCTCGCTCGGGTCGAGGCGGACCTGGCCCGCAGTTGGCCCGCATGAGGTCGTCGAATTCCCGAGGCCCGCTGTCGCCTACTACGCGGCGTCCGCGGTATCGGACCGCCGGGCGACGAGCCCGTCGAAATCGCGGTTGAAGCTCGCGATTCCAGAGATCCCCATGGATCGGATGAGTTCGAGCGACGTGCAGTCCGTGAAACTGAGGCCCCGCGAGGCGAGCCGGGAGAACAGGGCCCATGCGCGAAGGAAGAGACGGGGCGAGACATAGGCGAGTCCCATCAGGCGTCCGAGCGGTCCCGTTCCGAGGATCAGGCTGCCCACCCGCCGCGCGACCTCCGGCCGCCGCGTCCGAGCCAGGGCCAAGGTCACCGCCTCGTCGAAGATGAAATCGGAGGTGACGACATCGCCCCACAATCCCGTGGCGGCGGTCTCCAGAATCTGGACCGCCATCTCATGGTTCCGGTCTGACGGATTGTCGAAGGCGACGATCACCCCCGTATCGAGGAAAATGCTCATCGCTCCCCCCCGTACAGGATCGCGTCGATTTCATCCTCAGCGGTCTCGACCCCCCAATCCTCGGGGTAGGTCCGCAACAACCGCCGGAGTTTCGAGGGGATGGGGTACTTCGGGGCGGGCAGGAGCATCGGCGCCTCGTCTCGGTCCAACGCGCGCTCGACGAGATCTTCAAGGACGGACTGCTTCGTCACCCGCTTTCCGGTGCGGAGTCGAACCCGGGCCTGGAGTGCGTCAAGTTTCCGGTTCGCGCGGCCCGAAATCTTCACGGTAGTAGTGGCCACGGGAATAAGTATGCCAAGTATACCAGATATACTTTCTCCCTTAGGCATGCTCGGGCCCGCGGAGCTGGTCCTAGGTCCTCTTCGCCGCAGGCCCGAGGATCCGCTCCGCGATGATCAGCTTCTGAATCTCGTTCGTCCCTTCGTACAGCCCGAGGATGCGGGCGTCGCGGAAGTACCGCTCCACATCGAAATCCCCGCTGAACCCGTAGCCCCCGTGGATCTGGATCGCTCGATCCGTCACCCGCATCGCCATCTGCGCGCCGAACAGCTTTGCCATTGAGACCTCCTTCGTGTTGTCGACGCCGAGGTCCCGGAGGTGGGCGGCCCGCAGGGTCAGGAGGCGTGCCGCGTCGATCTCCGTGGCGGACTCCGAAATCATCTCCCGGATCAACTGGAAGTCGCCGATGGGGCGGTTGAACGCCTTCCGCGCCCGCGCGTACGTTACCGCCGCCTCCAGGGCCGCGCGGGCGACGCCGACGGCCCCCGCCGCGATCCCAAGCCGCCCGTTGTTCAGGGTCCGCATCACCTGATCCCACCCGTTCCCCCGCTTCCCGACGAGGTTCCCCCTCGGGACCCGGCAGTTCTCGAAGGCGAGGTCCGCGGTGGGACTTGCCCGAAGTCCGAGCTTCGTCGTCGTCTCGACCTTCGTGACGGTGAACCCAGGGGTTCCCCTCGGGACCATGAAGCAGGAGAGCCCGTCGTGCCGCTTCGTCCCCGGCTCCCGTGCGTATACGAAGAGAAAGTCCGCGAGGCTCCCGTTCGAGATGAACCGCTTCTGCCCGTTGAGGACCCACTCGTCCCCGTCGAGCTTCGCCGTCGTCGAAAGGTTCGCGGCGTCGCTCCCCGCGTCCGGCTCCGTGAGGGCCCACGCCCCGAACTTGCTCCCCTTCGCGAGGGGCACGAGCCATTCCTTCTTTTGCTCCTCGGACCCGAAGAGCATCAGCGTCGATTCCGAGAGGGAGGTCTGCACGGAGACCGTCGTGCGGACGCTCGAGGAGCCGCGACTGATCTCCTCGACGAGGAGCGCGAAGGAAACGTAATCCATCCCCGCTCCGCCATACTTCTCCGGCACGGGAGCGCCGAGGAATCCGAGGGACGCCATCTTCGCGTAGAGGGACCTCGGAATCTCGCCCTTCGCCTCCCAGTCCCGGACGTGGGGGACGATCTCCTTGTCCACGAAGTCCCGGGCGGTCTCCTGAACGAGCCTCTGCTCCTCGGTGAGCCGGAAGTCCATGGCGGTGCCTTCGGGCTTTGAAGGGCGGGCGTCGCTTAAAGCCTCCGAACTCACGGCCCGGTGTCCGCGAGAACCTTTATCGCGCGCCCTCATGCGGCGTCGTCGATGATCTCTTGGGCTTTCTTCGACCTCGGCGGGACCCTCCTTGACGACTCCGGCCTCGTCGACGCGATCACCCGGACGTACGTGGAACGGCTGAATGCCCGCGGCTATTCTGTGTCCCTCGACGAGTTCGCCGCGGTGCGGGACGTGATGATTGTGCGGCAGGAACAGCCCCTCTACCGTGCCGCCGCGACGGCGTTCACGCGCAACCCCGCAATAGCAGAGGAGATATGGGCCGATGTGAAGCCCCGGATCCTCGGCGCGGAGGTCGACGGCCAGCGGGCGTTTCCTGAGGCGGTGGAGGTTCTCGAGGCGGCCTCCCGCCACGCAGGGCTCGGGGTGATTGCGAACCAGTACCGCACGGTCCGGGATGTGCTTCGGCGGGACGGACTCGCCTCGTTCTTTCGCGTCATCGAGATCTCCGAGGAGGCTGGGGTCTCGAAGCCCGACCCGGTCATCTTCCAGCGGGCCCTCCGAGAGGCGGGGTGCAAACCCCAGGAGGCCGTGATGGTCGGGGACCGGCTCGACTTCGACATCGAACCGGCGAAGGCCCTCGGGTTCCACACGATCCGGGTCAAGCAGGGAGTCTTCCGGAATCAGTCCCCCATCCGCACGGGCCAGCACGCGGACATGGAGGTCGCATCCCTCACCGAGGTCCCGCGGGCCCTCGACCACATCACGAATCGATTCTAGACCGGGAGACCGCGGAAGATTCAACTCGCCCCCTCCGTTCCCCCGCCTGTGTCGGTCCTCTCCGATCGGGACATCCTGCGCGCGATTGACGCGAAGCGCCTCCGGATTGGCGGGTTCCAGCGGGAGAACCTCACGCCGAACGGATACGACCTGACCATCGCGGAAGTCGTGATCATCGGCGGGAAGGACAAGACGATCACAGCGGGTAAGGCGAAGGTCCCTCCGAAGACCCGTTTCGCCGTCTCGACCCTCGAGGTCGTCGATCTCGGGCTGGACATCACGGCATCGCTGTGGCTCCGGACGACATGGGCCCGCAAGGGCGTGATCGCCGCCTTCGGCAAGGTGGACGCGGGGTTCCGCGGCACCCTCACCCTCGCCGCGTTCCACGCGGGCGCTTCATCCCCGCTCGAGCTGCCCGTGGGCGAGCGGTTCGCACAGATCGTTTTCGAGGACCTCTCCTCGCCCGCCGAGAAGGCGTACGACGAGCGGTCCGGCCACTGGCAGGACCAGAAGGGCGTCCGGCTGCGGTGATCCGGAGGTCGAGGGCGAGGTGGACCCTCCCGGGGGAATACCCGCGGACGATGCGCGTTCCGAGGATCTCGGCCTTCTTGCCACTTTGGCGAACGTGTTCCAAAGCCTCCTGCTTCGCATCCTCGATGAGGCCCCGCTCCGCGATCGTGTAGAAGTTCACGATCCCTCGATCCCTTACGGAGGCCGCTGCGGTCGGGAGGAACGCCGCCCCGCTTTGCGGGAGGTCCATGATCACGCGGTCCACGGGAGCTAGTCCCCGCAGGAGACTTGGCCCATGGCCCTCGTGGACGACGACATTCGCGCGGTTCCTTCGCACGTTCTCCCGCAGAAGCTCGACGGCGTCGGGGTTCGCGTCGATCGCGTGGACCGCCTTCGGCTGTCGAGTGCGGGCGATGAGGATCGCATACGGACCGACGCCCGCGAACATGTCCACGACGACCTCACCCGGTCGCACTTGTTGGGCAACCCGCCATCGTTCGGACCCGAGGCGAGGAGAGAAGTACGCCCTCTCAATGTCGACCAAGTATCGAAGGCCGAACTCGACGTGCTCCGTGCGGGTCTTCCGTTCTCCTGCAACGACCCGGACCTTCCGGACGCGGAGTTCCCCCTTGACGC
>VBML01000048.1 GCA_005878915.1 Methanobacteriota archaeon
AAGGTCAGTTCGTGCGGCTCGAACAAGCGGGGGAGATCAAGGGGAGCGTGCTCGACATCGGGTGCGGCACGGGGGAGAACGCGCTCTTCATGGCGGGGCGAGGCCACGAGGTCTGGGGAATCGACTTCGCCCCGACCGCGATCGAGAAGGCGAAGGCCAAGGCGAAGCAACGACGCCAGAAGGCCACGTTCCGCGTCTCCGATGCCATGCAACTCCAGAAGCTTGGCCGGACGTTCGACACCGTGATCGACTCCGGCCTCTTCCACACGTTCGATGACGAGGACCGATCCCAGTTCCCGAAGAGCCTGGCATCGGTGCTCCCTCGCGGCGGGCGATATCTCATGATGTGCTTCAGCGAGCGGGAGCCGGGGGACTGGGGCCCGCGGCGGGTCACGCAGGCGGAGATTCGCGAGACGTTCACGAAGGGGTGGGAGATCGAATCGATTACCGCGGCGAAGTTTGAGGCGATCGTCGAAGGGGGCGGTGCGAAGGCGTGGCTCTCGCGCATCGCCCGTCGATAGACGGTCGATTCGGGCATCCCCCGGACGAAGCTTGAAATCCCGCGAGAGAGTTCCGCTACGGCCCATGGTCGAGGGGGACATGCGAGTACGCGTCGAGCTCCCGACGGGCCTGCGACAGTACGCGGGCGGCAAGAGCTCGTTCGAGGTCCGGGCGGCGAGCCTCGCGGACGCGATCCGCGAGATCAACGCGCAGCACGCGGGCCTCGCGTACCGCCTCCTCGACGACCAGGGGCGGATGCGGAGGTTCGTCCTCGTGTTCGTGAACGAGGAGCCTGTGGCTCACCTGCCGCCGGAGGATGTCCGGCTGAGGGGCGGGGACACGGTGCACATCCTACCCTCCGTAGCGGGTGGTTGAACATGGGCGGCGCGAAGAAGGGAGATACGGTCGTGACGGTGGGGACGCGGAAGGGTCTGTTCGTCTTCCATTCCAGGGACAGGAAGCGGTGGCAGAAGCGGGGTCCGTATTTCGAGGGTGTCGAGATCCGACACGCGATCCTCGACCCGATGGAAGGCAAGACCCTGTACGCGGGGGTCACGAGCGAGCACTGGGGGATGATGGTCTCGCGGTCCACGAACCTCGGCGACCGATGGGATCTCGGCAAGGAGGGCCCCCGGTTCACGAAGGAGTCCGGTCTCACGGTGACGCGGATCTGGCAGCTCCAGGAGGGCGTGGACGGCTCTCTCTACGCGGGCACGGAGCCCGCGGGCCTCTTCCGCAGCGAAGACCACGGAGTCACGTGGTCCTCCGTGGACTCGCTGAACTATTGGAAGGGCCGCGACAAGTGGCCGGCGGGGGGCGGCGGGCTCTGCCTCCACACGATCCTTCCGTATCCCAAGGACGCCAAGAGGATGCTGGTCGGGATCTCTGCGGCGGGGATTTTCGCGACGAACGACGACGGGGAGTCATGGCGGATGTACGACGCAGGGATCCGTGAGTACGGCAAGCAGAAGTTCTTCGACCGCGAGGACGCGATGACGTGCGTCCACAAGATGGCCCGCGATCCCGCGGACCCCGCGATCGTGTATCAGCAGAACCATGCCGGGGTGTTCCGGCGGAACCGGGGCGATGCGAGGTGGTCCCTGATGGAGAAGGGCCTCCCCGTCGCGAAGAGCACGGGTGGCCCCTTCGGGTTCCCGATGGTGGCCCACCCGCACGACCGCGGCACCGCGTACGCCGTGCCCCTCGTCGGGGACTACAACCGCGTGACGCCGAAGGGATCGATGGCGGTGTTCCGGACGACGAACGGCGGGAAGCGGTGGGACCGCCACTCGAAGGGCCTGCCGCAGAAAGACGCATGGTTCACCGTCCTCCGGGACGGGTTGCGGACCGACGACGGGGACCCCGCGGGCGTGTATGTGGGCACGACCACCGGTCAGCTGTACGCGAGCCGCAACGACGGCGAGTCCTGGCAGCTGATCGCGGACCACCTCAACGGAATTCAGAGCGTCGAGGCAGGGACCTTCGGCGGGCAGTAGGTCCGTACGTAGGTCATGGTTATCTAGACCCACCGTTTCGAACCGCTGGGATTGGATGCACGTCTTCGTAACGGGGGCGGGAGGGTTCATCGGGTCCGAGATCGTCCGCCAGCTCGTCGCCGCGGGCCACAATGTTGTCGGGCTCGTCCTGTCCCCCCGGAAAGCGGAGAAGGTGCGCTCCTTCGGGGCGATACCAATCCTCGGCGATGTCCGGGATCCCACCGTCTTGGCGCGTGGGGTTTCCGCCGCCGAGGCGGTCGTGCATCTCGCCCTCCCGCGGGCGGGGGAAAAGCGCTCCGAGGACGCGAACGAGATCAACACGCGAGGCACAGATTTTCTTCTCGAGACCTGCCGCGACCTGACGCTGAAGTCCTTCGTCCTCGCAAGCGGGGCAGGCGGGATCTACCGCCACGGGCCCGGGGACTGGGTAGATGAGTCCACCCCGGAGGACCCATGGACGCCAGCAACTCGGGACCGGTTTGCGATCGACGAGTCGATCCGGCGAGCCCACCGGGAGTGGGGCCTGCCCGCCACGATCCTGCGCCCGCCGGTCGTGTACGGTGTGGGGAGCGGATTCCGCGACTACTTCCTCGACCTCCTCCGGCGCGGGATCTTCCGCGTCGTCGGTGACGGAGCATACTACGTCAACTTGGTCCACGTCGAGGATTGCGCGCGGGCGTATCGGTTAGCCCTCGAGGGGTCCGCGGCGGGCGACACGTTCATCGTCGTCGACGACGAGCCCGTCCGGATGCGGGAGTTTATCGATTTCCTCGCGAGGGAGATGGGCCGGCGCCCTCCAGGTCAAGTCCCCGCGTTCCTCGCGAAGCTTGTGGCGGGGCGGGACGCGGTCAATATCCTCACAAGATCCGTGCGGTTCCGAAATGACAAGATCAAAGCCCGCCGCTGGCGTCCCTCCGCCATTAGGCTTATGATTCGTGACGTCCCTTCGCCGAGCGGTTCGCGGGGGAGCGTCAACTGCGCGGCACGTCGCATTGTGGAGCTTGGACAGTCATCGCGTTCCTCGTTGTCCTTTTCGGCATCCTCGCGGGTTCTGTGACGTTCTCTGCCGCGGCCGATGAGGGCTTGCCAGCCCCGCTCGGCACGATCGTGATGCGTGTCGACAACGGCACGAGCGTGACGATCTGGGAACGCACGACCACCTCCGGAATGTACACGTTCTCGGTTGCGACCCTCACCGGAGCCGGGGGGACGATTGACACCCTCGCATCCGAGCACTACACGATCACCTCGGATGGCACGTATCTCACGATTCACTGCTATCGCGCTGCGTTCGGGAACGGTACAGGGACGGGAGACAACATCGCGGGGGTCCGACTCGACGGTGTTCCCGGTCACCCGTCCGGCATTTGGGCGTCGGTGATTGTCACCTACATCGTCGGGTACGGCGGCATCGAGGCGTCACGATTCTACGCACTCGGGCCAAACCTCTCCGACTGGACGTACATGGGGGACCAGGAAAGCGAACTCGTCCTCGGTTTCACCGTCGAAGCACCGGACTATCCGATCACGATCGACACGGTCCCCGGAAGCCTGGAGGTGACCGTCGACGGGTTCACCGCGACCGCCCCCTACACGTTCTGGTGCTCGAACGGCACGTCCCACACGATCGGAACCGCTAGCCCCCAGGTCGCGGGGGACACGAGGTACGTGTTCCGGAGCTGGAGCGACGCCGGTCCACTGACTCACGACGTGCTGTGTTCAGGGGTTAACTACACGGCGTACTTTTCGACGCAGTACCGGGTAATCGTTGACTCCCAACCGGCGTACCTCCAGATTGTCGTTGACGGGATGACGTACAACACGACGTACCTCGGGTGGTGGAACGCCTCCGAGCCGCATGCGCTCGGGGCTCCTTCTCCACAACCCATGGGGCCGGATGTCCGTTGGGTGTGGGAGTCGTGGTCGGACGGCGGGTTGCGGTCCCACGCGGTCAGCGTGACGGGCCCTGCCCGGTTCGTGGCCCCGTTCCGCACGGAGGTGCGGGTGACCGTGACCACGTCCCCGGCGGGGATGCGGGTCACCGTCGACGGAACGGAGATGATTGCGCCGGGCACGTTCTGGTGGTCGATCGGGACCACCCACACTGTGTCGGCGGCTCTGGATCAGCAGGTTTCCGGGGCATCGTTCCGGATGGAGTCGTGGTCCGACGGCGGCGGCCTAACGCACGAAATCGTGGCGACGCGACCCGGCGTCTACACCGCTGTCTACCGCCAACAGGAACAGGTCGCGCCCCCCGTTGCGATGAACTGGAAGCCCTTCCTGGCCGCCGCGTTCTCCCTCATCCTCCTTCTCGTTGGCATCTACCGCTCCTGGAGGCGGCCGTACCCGTTCCGCGGGTCGAAGCATAGGAGCTTGGTAACCTTCCTCCTCTTCTCTGGCGCGTTCGTGGGAGGGGAGGCGGCAACGGGAATTCTCTCCCTCGTGACGGGCGTTCTGGCGATTCCGCCCCTCCTCGGCTGGGGCACGGCCGTCGACGGGACAATTCTTGTGCTCGGTCTCGTTGCAATTCTCGTCCCGCGGGGCGTCCAGGATGCGGGCCCCCTCCCAGAGGAAGTCCCCCGGCCTCGCGACCGGGGGGAAACCATCTAATATTCAGGCGAGGATGAATCGGCATGCGGTGGGGCGGACCGTGGGGGACTTCTGTCTTCGTACTCCTCGCCTTGGCGACATGCGCAATGGCGATGCCCGCGGGGATGCCAGTCAACGGAGGGCCCATCTCCGCGAAGACCGTAACGATTCGAGTCGGCGACGGAACCGACGTGACGATATGGGAGCGAACGACGGATACGAACGTCCTCACGTACTCCGTTCCTACGCTGACAGGCCCCGGTGGGACCTACGACTCCCTAGCGAACGAGCACTACACCTTCACTTCGGACGGCACCTACCTGAAGATCCACTGCTACCGTCCGGGGAACCACCAGGGTACGGGCACGGGGAACAACATCATGGGGGTTCGACTGGAGGGGGTCTCCGGATATCCCTCCGGAATCTGGGCGTCCGTGATCATCAGCTACCTCGTCGGGTACGGCGGAATCGAGTCGTCTCGTTTCGACGCCCTGGGGGATGATCTCTCAGACTTTACGTTCATGGGGGACCAGGACAGCGAGCTTGTCCTCGCGTTCACCGTGGAATCGAACGCGGCACCGACGATTGACTCGTTCACCTCCACGCCTGCGATCGAGGGGAGCTCGGTCACGTTCACGGTCGTTGCGAGCGACGCGGACGGCGACTCGCTCACGTACTCCTTCGACTTCGAATCCGATGGCGTTTGGGATGTTTCCGGCCCAGACTCGAGCGTCAGCCACGTGTTCGGCGACGATTTCCTAGGGACGGCGAGGGTGCGCGTCGATGACGGCAACGCGTCTGTGGAGGCCAGCACGGCGGTGTCCGTGGCGAACATCGCGCCAGCGATTGAGTCCTTCGGCTCGATGACAACCGAGGCGAACGTGACCCTTCGTGTTGCGGGGGAGAAGTGGCACGACGTTTCGCTCACCGTGTACCAGGATGGAGTCGCCGTCGGCGTGGCCTCTCTTGTCCGGATGCCGGGTTCTCCTGACGATCAGGCGGTAACGATTCCGAGCCTCTCGTTCGACCTGGCGTTGACGACGTCCGTTGTAGTTGCATACACGCCACTCGACGACCCAATCAACGGCCAGGTGAATGGCGCGAACCCGGCGTGGGTGATCCTCACCTCTCCGGAGGGGCCGGGGGTCCGGATTCACCACACGTTCAACGTCCGCCACCCGGAGACATGGACGTGGACCGTCGCGGACCTTCGCGCGTATCTAGTCGGCTTCCCAATCGGGTTCGATGCCCACGCGTCGGACCCGGGGAGCGATGACCTCACGTTCTCGTGGTCATGGGGGGACGGCTCCACGGCAACCGAAAGGGCGTACTTCAACGACGGACTCGCTCCCGACACGTACCCCTCGCCCGACGTGAACCCGATTTCGGTGACGGACATTGAAACGCACGTGTTCGCCTCGAGGGGCACGTTCACGGTCACCCTGGTCGTGTCGGACGACGATGGCGGGACAACGACCACGAGCGCGACGGTGACCCTGTAGTCACCGCCGCTTAGTGCGAGGAGGTGGAGGGTGGAGTCCGAGGTTACGTGCGAGCCGGCGCCACTCCTTGTCGTCCATCCAGGGGACGCGCAGGTATTCGAGGACCTGCTTGTCCGTCATCCCGAGCCGCCGGCCCTCGGCGATGCACACCTTGTACGCCTCGATTTCCGTCGGGGCCGTGGAGTACTCGAAGTTCTCGGGAAAGAGCTGCCGCCCGTCCCGGAACTGCTTCACGTGCACGAGCTCGTGCACGACGTCGAGGTAGATGTCCCTCCGGTCCCCCGTTCGGAGGTAGTGGGCGGATACGACGAGGTGCCCGTCTTCGTCGCTCACTCCCATGTAGCCCCACTTCGACGAGAAGAATTCCACCCGAAGGGAGCGGAGGACCTGGGAGGTGCGATCACCGAAGATCCTGCGAACGGCGTCCACTTTGTCGAACCCCTTGAAGTAGTCCGCAAACCGTCTATATTCGAGCTTCACGGTTCGCGGGTACGACACGCCAAGGGCACTGGGGTCGAACCGCTGCGACATCGGCGGGGGGAATGTCACCCTCATCATGAAGGTGGCGCTTGGTTGACGCCCTCAGCAATCCCGGCACTCGAGCCGGCACCATTCCTCGCAGCAGGGGCCGCCGCAACACCTCGCACGCGCCTTCTCTCGGACCAGCGCCTCTGCCATCGCGATCAAAATCAAGAATTCACCTCCCTTGGTTTGATTGCGCGGATCGTAACGGAGGATGCGTCCACGCCCGCATGACCTACTCTCCACGGACGCTCCTCCATCACGGTGACGTCCTCGAATCCCGCATCGCGGATTGTCGCAAGGTACTCCGAACGCACGATCGCGTTCGTCACGCACCGGCAATCGTCGTCGATACGGCCGAGGGGTCGCTCCTGCACGATGTCCGAGATCACGAGTCGCCCGCCGGGTTTCAGGACCCGGAACGCCTCGCGAAATACCGCCGCCTTGTCCGGGCTCAGGTTGATCACGCAGTTGCTCACGACAACGTCCGCGACGCCGTCAGAAACCGGGAGCTTCTCGATAATGCCCGAGCGGAACTCCACGTTGGCCACGCCTGCCTCATCGGCGGCACGGCGGGCTCGCTCAACCATCTCCGGGGTCATGTCGACGCCGATTGCCCGGCCCGTGGGGCCCACCCGATGCGCCGCGAGGAAGACGTCGACGCCCGCCCCGCTTCCGAGGTCCACGATGACCTCGCCTGCCATCAGGTCGGCAGCCCTGACTGGGTTTCCGCTTCCCTCGCCCAGGAAAGAGGCCGTCGGAATCCGTGCCAGCTCCGGTTCCATGATATCTACTACTGTAACGTAGTAGAGAATCTTAAGTAGTCTTCCTTCCGTTCCCTGAGCAGATGTCGGAAGTCAAGGCACGGGCGAACGTGCTGCTCGAGGAGGCTGCCAAACCCTCCCTAGGGGAGATCGGCGCGACCCTGCGTGACCTTGGCCTCGGCGGCTATGCCGCGGACACGTTCTGCGCCCTCGTTCGTGTGCCGCAGTCCACGGCTGGGGACCTTGTCCTCAAGACCGGCATTCCGGATTCGAAGATCTATTACGCGCTTGACGAACTTGCGGAGAAGGGGCTCATCGAGGTCCAAGCGGGGAAACCGAAGACGTACCGCGCGCTCCCGCCGCGGGAAACGGAAGCCCGCCTCGGGCGCATGCTCGATGCGAAGCACGATCGGGAGCGGAAGTCCGTCACCCGCGTCGGCGCCCTCCTCGAGCCGTTGCGGGCCTCTGCAAAGTCGCCGGCCACGGACCTCGCATTCATCGTGAAGGGCCTGCCGAACGTGATCGCGCGGGCGCAGTCGATGATCGGCTCCGCTCGGCGGGAGATCGTCGTGCTCGCCTCGCACGAGCCGTTCTTCCGTAGGCTCGAGCCGGACCTCATCAAGGCGGGACGCCGGCGTGTGGCTCTAAGGATTGCCGTCCCGGACATCCGAGTCGACAAGGATCTCGAACGCTTTGCGGAGGTCCGGAGCATCGTGTGCACCTGCATGATCCTCGTCGTCGACGCGCAACAGGTGCTCACGGTGACACGGACCGCCGAGAACGAGGCGTACGGGATCACGTCGACGGACGAGACCCTCGTGCGCCTCGGCATCGAATACTGGGAGAGCCCGCGGTGCTGCGTCGGGCGCGGGTAGCCTTCCGGAATTGAGCGGGACTCGGGATTGGCGGCGTCTCCGGACCCCATCTCCCCGCCGAATCAGAAGGGCGGCGGTGGAGGCGGTGGGGGGCCTTGCGGCGGGGGTTGGTGCATCCAGGGCATCGGCGGTGTTTGGGGTTTCTCCCTCCGTCTCCATTGCAGAAACGCGAGGAGGGCAAGGATCGCGAAGCCTACCGCCAGGATCGCTACGATCCAGTTGAGCGTCGCGATCTGGCCAAGGAGCTCGCCCGCCTTCGGGGAGACCGTCCGCACGGTCACCGTGAACGTCGCGGTCTGGGAGTTCCCCGCCGCGTCCCTGACCGTCACGGACCCGGAGTACGTGCCGGGAACCACATAGACATGAGTGACGCCGGCTTGGGTTGAGGTGGAGCCGTCGCCGAAATCCCATGCGTACGATGCCACCCCGACGTTATCCGTGGATGCCGTCGCATCGAAGAACAGGGCCTGTCCCTCGTCGACCGTCCGGTCGCCGAAGCCTCGCACCGTCGGCGCGATCGTGTCCCGAACGGTCATCGTCAGAGAGGCAGACCCCATGTTGCCCGACCGGTCGGTGACCGTCAGGGTCACGGTGTACGTGCCTGGGACAGGGTAGGCGTGGCTTCCTACGGGTCCCGTCGCCGAGGTGCCATCGCCGAAGTTCCATGCGTACGAAGCGATTGCGAGGTTGTCCGTCGAGGCCGAGCCATCGAAGGGCACGGTTGCGCCTTGGTCGACCGTCGTTCCCGTCCCCGGGTTCGCCACGGGGGCGACGGCGTCGAGGGTTGCCGTGTACACATCCTGCCCGCTCCACCGCTGGTCGAACCAGGCGGCGTACACGTCGCCGAACCCGTCGACCGCGATTGTCGGGTTATCCTGGAAGTTCGACGGAAGGTTGTCGTCACTCACCCGTACATTGGAGTTCCAGTTGGCGCCGTCGGGGGAGGACGCCTCGTAGATATCGCGGGACGTCGAACCACGGGTCCGCTCGTCGGACCACGCGGCGTACACAACCCCCGCGTTCGCGGTGAGGCTCGGAGACCCTTGATAAACCGAACCCGCCTCGTTGTTGACCTTGGCATTTGCCGAGAACGACGAGCCGGCGTTCGAGGAGCGCGTCGCGAAGATGTCCGGGCCCGTGTTCGTGTCTCGGCTGTCCGACCACGCCACGTAGACGGTGCTCGCCCCGTCGACGACGATGTCGGGGGCGGTCTGCGCCCGGCCTCCCGTGTCGTCGTTCAAGTAGAAGTTCGGGGCCCAGGTTCCGCCCAGGTCCGTGGACTTCGAGAAGTAGATGTCAAACCCGCGGGCGCCGTTGCGGGGGTCCGTCCACACGACGTACACGGACCGGTCCGTGCCGACCGCGATGGCGGGTTCGCCCTGCTCTATGGCCCCGCCGTCATTGTTCACCCGCAGGTTCGGGTTGAAGCTCAGCCCGCCGTCCGTGGAGTTTGCGTAGTAGATGTCCGGGCCCGTTCCCGGGACGTTGCGGAGGTCCGTCCACACGACATGGACGAGACCCGTCGAGTCGACCGCGAGGTCGGGCTGGGACTGCGCGTTCGCCGTTACGTCATTCACCCGCACGTTCGCCGAGAAGCTCAGCCCGAGGTCCGTGGACTTCGAGAAGTAGACATCCGCCGCCCCGATCCGGTAGTCCGTCCATGCGATGTAGATCGCCCGATTGTGGTCCACGAAGATCGACGGTTCCTGCTGCAGGGCGCCGCCCGCGTCGTTGTTCACCCTGATCGGGACGGACCACGTTCTAGCGCCGTCGAAGGACTTCGTGAAGAAGATGTCCGCCTGGGTCGTCGACCCGCCCCATCCCGCGAATGCGAGGTAGAGCACGCCCGAACCATCGATCGCCATCGAGGGCTGATACGAGCTGTATGCCGGCAGTGCGGTGACGGGCACGTTCGGGCCGAACCACGGCGGGGTCGCGACGGCCGCGGACGCGGGCGTCGGCACCGCGAGGAGCCCGACCACGGCAAGGGCCGCGACGAGGCCGACGGCGAGGGTCGCACATGACTTCTGCGCACGAGCGGGGGGAGAGGGGGACATTGCTCATGTCTCCTGAAGGAGGCAGCGCTCCACATGGATTTACTTAAGGAGAACGGTCTGGTTATCGGACAGCACACACAGGGATGGCCCGCTGCCCAGCAAGGTGGATGAGCCGGGCGGCCATCGAGGAAGGACCAGGATGGATTCCCGAATCGCGTACGCGGTCGCGGACATCGGCGGGAGATACACCATGGAGGATGAGCACATCCTGGAGGTGGTCTCGGTCGAGCCCCTCCGGGTTCTCGGGGCGGTCTTCGACGGCCACGGCGGCTCCGCGGTCGCTCGACTCGCGAAGGCCCGGTTCCCCGCCCTCTTTCGGGCAGCCCTCACCTCTGACCCGGAGAAAGCGTTCCGGGCGGCGTTCGCCGGGATTCACCACGAGTCCGAGGGCCTCCCCGGTGGGGCGGCTGTGGCGGCGTTCTACATTGACGGGTCGACGATAACCGTCGCCAACACGGGGGACTCGCATGTGGCATTGGTCTCCGAAGATCGCGCGACGAGGCTGACGGAGGAACACCGGATCACGAACGGGGCGGAACTCAAGCGGGTCATCGAGGCGGGGGCGACGATCTGGGGTCCGTATGTGTGCCTGCCCTCGGGCGCCGGGATCATGCCGACCCGCACCGTCGGAGACCACGAGTTTGCTCAGATCGGGATTATCCCCGAGCCCGCGATCACGTCGCGCACTTCGGCCCCGGGCTTCCTCGTGGCAGGGTGCGACGGGCTGTGGGATGTCGTTGCGACGGAGGAGTTGCCCACCCTGCTAAAGGCCGCGACCACCGCGGAGGACGCAGCACTAGGTCTGGAGCACGAGGCGCTCCACGCCCGGAATACGGAGGACAACCTCACGATCTTGGTCGTGAGCGTAGCTTAGGGGCTCCTGGCGGCCAACACGGCGCTCTCCGCGACGAACGTCTTCGTCAGCCTCTTCGTGGTCGCCGATGTAAACTTGGGGAAATAATCCAAGCGCTTGGCAAGGCGGAGGTCTCGAAAGCCCGCGTGGGGTTCGAGGGTGGCGTCAAAAGCATTATCCCGTCCATCCTCCGAGGTCTTTTTCTCCTGCTCCGCCATCGCATCCCCGTGCCGCGGGACCCCGAGCGGGAGGCGTTCGTCCAGCGCGTAAAAGCAATTGACGCCGTGTTCAAGGCAGGGGATGTCGAACGCACCCTCGGCCTCCTGCCCGCCCTCATGGCGATGGGCCCGGAGCGGGAGATCCTGTCGAAAAAGAAATCCCACTATCTCGCGAGCCTCGCCCTTCGCTCGCTATCGCGGGGAGACCCCGCCTCCGCGTTGCGGTTCCTCGATCTCGCGGACATCCATGTGCGGGATGACCACCTCACGGCGTTCCTCCGAAACGAGCGAGCGGAATTCCGCGAGGAGGCAGAGCGCGCGCGCGGTGCGAAGTGAAGGATTGGCGGGCTTACTTCCGCCAGCGATATCCGGCGCCGTTCCTGAGATAGGCCCAGGCGC
Organism: Methanobacteriota archaeon; assembly: GCA_005878915.1. Taxonomy (GTDB): domain Archaea; phylum Thermoplasmatota; class Thermoplasmata; order RBG-16-68-12; family RBG-16-68-12; genus EA-19. The sequence goes on from VBML01000048.1 coordinate 11,777, forward strand.
CCCCCGCTCCCGCGTACGTGGCGGGGTTTCGGAAGAACGGGCAGCCCAAAGCCGCGGAGACCGCAGCGACGATGGAGAAAAGGGCAATGGCCAGGTACGTGAGCCGCTTGTCCATTCGACCGCCTATCGCGAATGCTCGAGGGCGACATAAACTTTGGCGGGCTAGCCGGTGCGAGATTGAGCCTCGTACGGTTCCGTAAAGCCGGTCTCCCCCGTCTCCAGGACATTCTTGAGGCCCACGAGGAGGTCCGACCATCGACAACGGACTCGGAGGGCGGCGTTATCCGGCACCCTGTCATACCGGAGATACACCCCAGAACGGTCCCCGCCCTTGTCCTCAAGATCGACCGTGAGCCGCCTCGGAGCCCCCGCAATCGGCCACGATAGGACGAGCCTCCGGCCGGGTTCGACCAGTTCGATGGATGCGGGGCCAGCGCCTGACCCGAAGATCTCATACGTGCCGCCCGCGCGCGGCACGATGCCCACCCTCGACCCTCCCGTCGCCTTGCTCATGATCGTCGGGTCGACGAGTGCGTTGAAGACCTTCGATGGGGAAGCACCGATCACAAGGTTGAGCCGGAACATCCCGTCCCCGATCGGGGAGCTGTCGGGTCGCAGGGAGTCGTCGCGGGCCTCCGCCACCGCTTTCAGGTTCCCGAGGCAGACCCGCCATGCGTCGTGGAATCGTCCGCAGGTGCTGTCCTCCCGCGGCACCTCGGAGTGGGCCACGCGGAAGACGGAACCCTCGGATCCATCCTCCGCCCGCCAGTCGACGCGGGTGTCCGCCCCGAACAGGGGCCATCGGAACGACACGGAGCGGAGCACCTCCCCGCTGAGGATGTCGCAGGGCCATCCCGGCGGCTCCGTCGCGGCGATCGCATAGTCCCCGCCGAACCGGAACTTCGTGCCCACGGCGGGCCCCCGCGGGTCGAACTGCGCGAAGTTGCAGAACCACCGGGCGAGGTGGTGCGGGGTCAGGAGGTGTTGGAACACGAACTCCCGCGGCGCGCGGATGTGGATGCCCATGTCGAGTGTCAGCGCCACCGAGACGTCCCAACGGATGGGCACGCTTGAACGTTCGGCTCGACACAATCTTCCGATGGGGGGAACGTCGTGACTCCCCCGCCAACCATTATCTACGCGCGGGTCGATGGGCCCTCGGGGTGGAGCCATGTTGTACATGACGAGTTTCAACCTGAAGGAAGGTCGAGTACGCGAGTTCCAGGCGTGGGTCAAGAAGAACGAGGACCTGTTCCAGAAATACGCTCCGAAGGGCTGGACATACCGCGGGACGTACGGCTACGTCCTGGGCTTCGGACGTTTCGGCGCGGCGACGATGTGGGAGTGCAGGACGTACGGGGACTTCGACAACTGGAGGGAACACGACGAGCCCACCTGGATGCGATTGTTCGGCGAGATGCAGGACCTGGTCACGAACGACATCGGCGAGTCGGTCCTGCTCCGCGAAATCGGCGACGTCCGGGTGTTGGAAAAGTCGACGGTCGAGGAGTCAAAGACGCGACGGGCGCGGTAGTCGGTTCGCTTTCCGGCGGGAACGAAGAGGTTGGCCGTTCAGGCCAGGGCCTGGTCCATGGGCCCAGAGAATCGAAGGACGAGATCGCGAGTGACGTCCTGAGCTCGGACGAGGACACCGCGGGGGATCCCGGGGACTCCGCACGCAAGGAATACGATCGCCCGGGTTGCGTTCGTCACCGCGGTGCG
>VBML01000026.1 GCA_005878915.1 Methanobacteriota archaeon
GTTCCTCGGCCCTCGTGGCGTTCTCGTGCGGCACAATGCGATCCTCACCAACGCCGCTCAGGCGTTCGACGATCAAGGACTCTCAAACGCATGGGACGACGGGTACCCGAGCGGAGGCAACTTCTGGTCTGACTACACAGGGGTGGACAACTGCAGCGGGCCGAACCAGAACGTTTGCCCCGACCCGGACGGGATTGGCGACACCCCCTATGCAATCGATACCGACAGCGTTGACCGGTATCCGCTCATGAGCTCCCGGCCGGTCCGGGCCCCAGTCGTCACCGTCGTCTCGCCAAATGGCGGCGAGGACTGGACCGGAGGGCGCGTCCATCAGGTCGTGTGGACAGGGAGCGACGAGACGGACAGCGCGCTCACGGTCGTGATCGAGTTATCAGTTGACGGATTCACGTTCCCCTATCTGCTATTCTCGGGGTCCGGCACGACTGGAACGATTTCCTTTTCGGGCGCATTTCCGACCGTGGATACGGCAACCGCGCGGGTCCGAATCTGCGCCTTCGACTCCGACGGGCTCAGCGGTTGCGATAGCACTGACAGTGCCTTCACGCTCGACTCCATCGGCCCCGCGCTTCTCGTTGCGCAACCTACAGACGGCACTGGCGACGTCAACCCCGGAGCTTCCATCATTCTCAATTTCAGCGAGCCCATGAACGCAACGGCAACGGAAGGCGCGATCTCAATCTCACCGACGACCCTCGGAGTGATGGTTTTTTCCTGGGATGTAGAGCGACGGATCATGACGGTCGAGTTTGCCACGCTACTAGAGCAGAACACGGACTATGTCGTAACGATTAGCTGCGGCGCTCGTGACGATTCAGCCCCAGGGAATTCCCTCACGGGATGCCTGGGTGCAACACGAATTCGGTTCCGCACAGCAATCCTGGCGGCTCCGCCGGTGGCCAGAGCGCGGATCTTCCCGAGCCCCCACCTGGGGCTACCAGTGACGCTCGACGGCAGCGGCTCGACGGGGGAGATTACGACGTGGACCTGGACGATCAGGGACGAGGCGGGGGCGGTCGTAGCCACGTTCACCGGGGCCGTCGTCCCCTATACGTTCCAAAGCACCGGGACGTACGGTGTCACCCTCCGGGTCGAGGACTTGTACGGGCGAACGGCCGAATACTCATTCAACGTTGCCATCCAGGCACTCGGGAGGGACGACGCCAGTGCTTGGGTCCTCGCAGCGATTACCGCGATCGTCATCGCGGGCGTCCTCGTTTTCTCGTCGGAGCCCGGGCGGGTTGCCCTCATGACGACTACGGTGGGCCGCATCTATGGCGGGAAGCCGAAGGACGAGAAGGACTCCGAGTTCCGCGGCGCAATCCTGTATTATCTGCGAGTCCACCCTGGGGACAGATACACGGACGTCAAGCGAAACCTGGGACTCAACGACGGCGTCGTCACGTATCATCTCGCGCGGTTGGAGAAGGACGGAATGATCCGCTCCGAGATTCGCGGGGCGAGGAAGCGATACTACCCCTCGGAGATCCGTGTGCCCATGGAAAACGGCGGGGAACTCCATGACATTCAGCAACGGCTTCTCCGGGCAGTCACGGCGTCGCCCGGGATGCCCGTTTCCATTCTCGCTGAGCAGCTTGGGGTGTCGACCCAGCTCGCCCTGTATCATCTGCGGCAGCTTTCACAGACGGCGCGTGTGGAGCTGCAACGCCCCGGCCTCCGGCTGCGGGCGTACCCGGGTCGAGAAGGGAAGTAAGCGAGAGGGTTTCCACCGGCGAACGAGATCGCAAGCATCGGGAACGTGCGGGGCCCCCTCAATGACCGCACCGGGGGAACCCCCACTTCGCGCGACCTAGGATTTCCTCTTTCGAGTGCGACTTGATGACCATCCCCTCGACAGCGCACTCCGCCTCCATTCATCATCGCTCGATGCCACCCACACAGACGCTCCCGAACCCGAAACCCGTCTCACTCGTTTCGGTGGTCGTGCAGGCCCACGATGTTCCCCCAGGGGTCGACGACGGCCCCCGCGCTCGCCCCGTCGCGTACCACCCGGTACCCCATGCCCTCGAGGGTCTTCGCCGCCTCCTCGAAGTTACGGACGTGAAAGCTGAGCGGCGTATGGTCCCCGGGGAGCGCGAGCGGGACGGGGTTGCTCACCTTGTACAGGGTGATCGAGCCGCCTTCGGCCTGCGCGACGGTCCACACCGGATTCACGCTCCCCGACAGGGTGAGTCCGAGGACGTCACGGTACAGATGGACGGCCGCGTCCATGTCCCCGACCTGGAGGACGAGGTGGCCGATGTCTTGCACGAGCGCCATGGTCCCCTCATATCGATGGACGTGAAAGTCCTTGCCGCCTACGTGTGGCCACGGCGCGGGAACACCCGCCGCGAGTGACCGAGAATCTCCTCCTTCGAGCCGGAGCGGATGACGGTCGCCTCGACGGCACACTCGGACTCCACATAGCCGCCCTTGCGGAGCCCTTCCGCCTCCACGGAGCGGCGGAACGTTTCGGGCTCGGTGCCCTTGACGCCCGCGAGGAACGTGCCGAAGTCGACCTCGACAGTGGAGTCGCCGACCTTCGAGAGGCGTCCCTCGTACCGGTGGCCGTCGCTGATCCCCCGCCGGTCGAGCTCCCCCGTCGGCACGTGCGCGAGGCGGCCGCGGATCGTGACGTCCGCCTCGACCCAGTCGCCCGGCCGGAGCCGGACGTACTGGCCGTCGGCACTGTACGCGACGACGTCGAAATACGTATTCCGGTCCTCCTTCGAGTACGCCCAACCGCCGCGGTTCATCTGGCGGGACACCCGGACGCCGACGTGGCCCTCCTCCTCGCAGTCGCACATCACGCTCTCGACGACCTTCCCCTTCACGCGGAACGTCGTCTCGAAGGAAAGTTTCGCCTCTGCCTTCGCCACGCGGCGAGGAACGCGGCTTGTGCTAAAAGGGTTCGGCGGTCAATCTTCGGGCGGTGGGCGGGACAGTCCGAACCTCCCAAGTTCGTCGCTAGTCGGCGGCAAGACAGGTCGATTACGCCTCTTTGTCTCCTGAATGAGCAGTTTTCGAATCTCCTTGCCCGGGTTATCGAGACGAATCTTCTGATTGCCGATTTCGACAGACAACGTTCGGTCCACATGCGCGCGAAGGGCATCAATCTGCGACCACTGTAAGAGTTCCCGGCGATGGATGTACCCAATCCACAGGCCTTCCTTAGATAGCGCGAAACGGAAGGGGATCCAGAAAAAGGGGATGTAGACAACTACCCCCGCCGCCAGAAAGAACGCAACGAGCGCAGGGTACCACTGCAGCAACAGCCCCTCTGAGGCGAGGAACCAAACCATGAAAGCGGACAGCAGGGCCAGCGCGAAGAGCCCGGAAGGGATGGAGGGGGCCCATTGCCACGTCAACCGCTCCATCGCTTGGGAATGGTTCGGAAGTTCTCTTTAAGACTGTCGGGCGTCGGTTCAGCTTGAACAAGGCCATTGCTTATGAGTCCTCCCGCGCATAGGGAACCCGAGGCACATGCCCGGCCTCACGATCTCTGAGAAGATTCTCGCCAAGGCCAGCGGCAAGGAGCGGGTCTCGCCCGGCGACATCGTCGACGGGTCCGTGGACCTGCTCTACATGCACGAGATGCTCGCGATGGCCCTGATGCCGTTCAACGAGATCGGCACGATGAAGGTCTGGGACCCCGACAAGATCGTCGTCACGCTGGACCACTGGGTTCCCCCGCCGACGCCGGAGATCGCGAAGATGCACCAGACGATCCGCGAGTTCTGCAAGAAGCAGGGCATCAAGCGGTTCCACGACGTCGGGGACCACGGGATCATCCACCAGCTCATCGCGGAGCGCGGGTACGCACACCCCTGGGAGCTCGTGATCGGGAGCGACAGCCACACGAACATGGTCGGGGCCGTCGGCGCGTTCGCAGCGGGGATCGGCGCCACGGACACCGCGGCGGTGATGGCGACGGGCCGCCTCTGGCTCCGCGTCCCGGAGACGATGCGGGTCGACATCCATGGGAAGCTCGGGAAGTGCACGGGAGCGAAGGACGTGATTCTCAAGGTGATCGGGACCACGGGCGATGACGGCGCCCGCTATGCGGCGGTGGAGTTCTCAGGGCCGACGGTCCGGGGGTTCCCGATGGACGAGCGGTTCGTCCTCTGCAACATGACGACGGAGATGGGCGCGAAGGTCGGCATGGTCGCCGCGGACGCCACAACGAAGGAGTACCTCGCGCACTCCGGACATCCGTTCAAGGCGATTGACTCAGACGATGATGCGACGTTCGCGAAGACGCACACGTTCGAGATCGATGGCATGGGCCCGCAGGTCGCGTGCCCGTCGAACCCCGCGAACCTGAAGCCCGTGGAGGATGTCGCGGGGACGAAGATCGACGTCGCGTTCCTCGGGTCGTGCACGAACGCCCGCATCGAGGATCTCCGCATCGCGGCGAAACTCCTAAGGGGGGAGAAGGTCGCGCCCGGGGTGCGGTTCCAGATCACGCCCGCCTCGCAGATCATCTACCGCCAAGCCCTGAAGGAGGGGCTCGTGGAGATCTTCATGGACGCGGGCGCGACGTTCACGTCCTCGACGTGCGGGCCGTGCTTCGGCGGGCACATGGGGACGTTGGCGGGGGACGAGGTCTGCATCTCATCGACGAACCGCAACTATCCGGGCCGCATGGGCTCGCCCACCGCACAGGTGTACCTCGCGTCCCCCTGGACCGTGACTGCTTCCGCGATTCACGGAGAGATCACAGATCCGAGGAAGGTCTAAGGGGACACCAGCGCCAGGGTGGCGTCCTCAGAGCGCAACGAGTTCGTTGTCGGGTCCACGACAAGGCCAAGGGTTTCCAGGGCAGTGACCCCCAGGACGTGCAGATCGCCAGGGGCGGCGAAGACAATCCGGGTCACGCCCTGAAGTCCTTCCACTTCGATGGGGACATCACAGACCGGCCGCTCGATCCGGCGGCCTTCGATCGTCCGAATCCGCCACATCCTGAGGGGTCGATGTCCCAGCCCGATTGCGATTTCCTCGGGGACCCACGTGAACACGGACCCGGTGTCCACGACCAGGTCGAGAGTCTCCCGCCGTGCCAGGTCGGAGGAGAACACCGTGACCCTTGCGCGGGTAATTCCCATGCGTCGCGGGAGCATCGTGGGCTCCATCCGCTTTCGGCGTACATGTAGATTACGTTGTCCGGCACGATTCGGGGAAGTCTTATCGCTCGCTTCGGCTTGCCGCTATACGATGCAGACCCGCTTCAAGGGCCGCGTGTGGACGTTCGGGGACGACATTTCCACCGACCACATCATCGCGGGGAAGTACCTCGGGACCACGGACTCCAAGGTGTTCGCGGAGCACGCGTTCGAGGCCGTGGACCCGACGTGGGCAAAGAAGGTCCAGCCAGGGGACCTCATCGTTGCAGGTGACAATTTCGGATGCGGCTCAAGTCGAGAGCAGGCCCCCGTGGCCCTCAAGACCCTCGGGATCTCCGCGATCCTTGCCAACTCATTCGCCCGCATCTTCTTCCGGAATGCGATCAACCTCGGATTCCCCGTCGTGGAGTGCCCGGGGCTGAAGACTGGGGTGAAATCGGGGGACATCGTTGAGCTCGACATGGCCCGCGGGGAGGTTCATCTCCCGGGCGGCCCGGTGATGCGCTTCAAGCCCCTTCCCCCAAACGTTCTCGAGATCCTCGAAGCAGGCGGGCTCGTGCCGAAGCTCAGGAAGGAGCTCGCAACAAAGAGCGCCGGTTGATGCCCATGGGTTTGGGGAGATCTGTTGCATCAGGAATCGCGGGGGCTGCCGTCGGCTGGAGCACATCGGCCCTTAGCGCGGGAGGGGACTCCGGAGCGCACGTCGTCTTCGTCGTTGGCGTCGCGGCGTTCGCCGTCATCCTCCTCACGAACGTGATTGTGGGCCGAGACGGGCCACCGCGCCTGCCCCCTCCGAGGTGGCCGCGCGGGCTTCGACCGGTGCCCGTGGACTTCTCTCTCGAACCGCTTCGTCGTCCGCGCGGGGCTTGGGTTCCTCCCGTCCTGAGGTACCCGAGTCTCGAGCCGTGACCCACACTCTCTCGGAGAAACTTAAGCCGCAATCGCCGGTCGAACGGGATCCAGATTCTCGAGGCGGGAACTCGCACGCCGCGCACCCTGACCCCTCCGAGGCTACCTACGAAGCACGATCCCCCTGACCGGTGGCCGGCGGGGGTTTCCCGTTTGAGCGCTTCCGCCTCCGCAGGGTAACTAGGACGAGGATGCCTGCAATGACGGCGATCGCGATCAGGGCGAACGTGGGCAGGCCCGAGAACGGGCCCGTCAGGCTGAAGACATTTGTGTCGACGACGATCCGGACCTCCGTAGTCGCGGTGTTGCCCGCCGCATCTGTTGCACGCAGGCTCGCCACGTGCATACCGTCGGACAGGGTCAGGGCGAGCTCGGTGCCCATCCCGACGGGTTCGTACGGGCTGCCGTCCAAGCTGAGGTCGTAGGCGGCAATCCCCGCGGTCGCGTCCGTGGCATTCCACTTCACGGCCACAGAAGATGTCGTCACAATCCCTGTCGGGGAGAGACTTAGGATCCTCGGGGCAACCGAGTCCACGTTCAAGGGGACGGTGACCGGAGGCGCCAGGTTCCCCGCGACATCCCGCGACCGGTATTCCAAGGTGTGACGCCCGTCCGTCACGACAATCGGTGAGCCGTAGGCCTGCCATCCTCCTGCGTCAAGTTCGTACTCGACTGAGGCGACCCCGCTCCCCGCGTCAGAGGTCAGAAGGGCCAGCGTGACCGCCGACCGGAACCATCCCGGCGAACCAGCGGTCCCGGACGCGGTGTGCTCCATCGTCGGCGCAGTCCGATCGATTCTTAGCGTGGCTGAACCGAAGGGTTCCTCGTTGCCCGCAATGTCCGTCGCGCGGAAGTCGATGTCCCGAACTCCATCCGCATCGAACACAACGGACGACCCGTAAGCCTGCCACGGTCCGTCGTTGACTCGGTATTCGATGAGGGACACCCCGCTCGTCGCGTCCGAGGCGGATAGGACCAGCGAAACGGTGGTCACATACCACCCGCCGAGGCCCAACGTCCCCTGAAGGACTCCACCGGTAACGGGGGCCGCGGAGTCGATTCCAATCACAAGCGTACGCGTGGACTCGATGTTCCCTGCGAGGTCTGCGGAATAGTACTCCAAGCGGTGCGAACCGTCCCCCGCCAGCGAGAGCGGGGATCCGTACGTCTGCCACGAGCCGCCGTCGAGTCGGTAGGATGTGGAGGCGACGCCGCTCCCGGAATCCGAGGCGGTGAGTTCGACGGACACCGGACCCACGAACCAACCCGCGCGCCCCTGCGCACCATTCGAAGTGGCGACGGTAGTTGGCGGTATGCCGTCGCCACCTGGTGGGCTCTTGTACGCGTAGATGAGCCGGGCTGCCCCCCCACAATATGCCACGCCGGGTTGCCCGGTGGCGTTCAGTCCGAGGGAGATGCCGGAGTAGCCGAACTCATGGGCTACGAGTTCGAACTCCCACGAGGACGACTTCGTTGCGTACCAGAGATCGCGATCCGGGAACCGTTCTCCGGGCGAACCGTACGCGATGTGGGGAGAGCCGTTGCCGTCAACTGCGAGGGAGACCTGTATCACGGGCCGTGTGTCGACGGTCTCGTGATCCCATGAGGACCCGTTCGCCGTCGCAAGCCGTACCCCATCGGGGTGGACATATGCGATGGAGGCGATTCCGTTCGCGTCGAGAGCCAGAGAGATCTGGTCTTCCGTAAGATACGAGACCGTGTCTACCACTTGGATTTGCCACGATGCGCCATCCCAAGCAGCGTACTTCAGTTGCCGCCGGTCGAAGTTAAAATACGCAATTCTGGGCCTCCCCTGGGAGTCGAAGGCGAGGGATGGGGCCATGCCTGTGTCCCCGGTCGCGTCCACAATCTCCCGGGACCACGCTCCTGCGGTGCGCCGTGCGAATTTCAGGTCCCGACCGAAGCTCTCGTAGTACGCAATAGCGGGTTCATCCCGCACCGGGTCGACCGCGAGAGAGGTGTATGTGGTGAACGAGGTGGACTCGACCGTCTCGCGGGTCCATGCGGTCCCGTCGAACGTCGCGTAACGGACAATGCTGTCCCCGCCAGGTTCCCAGTTATAGCTGATGTGGGGATTGCCCGCCGCGTCCAATCCGATCGCGCAGTTCAGCCCGCCACCTTCCACGACGGCGGTCTGCCACGGACCGACCCGCCTCCCGTAGGCGAGTTGACTGCCGTCGTAGTAACACAGCCGAGGGCTGCCGGACACGTCGTACGTCAAAGCCGGGTAGTATCCTTGCCCCAGGTCCTCGAGGGTCCAAACGCGGAACCCGACGGTCAGGACCCGCTCCTCGCTCGCGTACACGGTGCCCGAAGAATCGTTCGCCCAGACTCGATATCGATAAACGCCGTTTGCGAGGCCGCTCTTGTTCACGTACCAGTTCGTCCCGCTCCCAATCATCGTCTCGTTGATCCCGCCCCACTCGAGCGACGCCGTGCCTGGCGAGGACAGGGTCACGTTGATGAACGTGTAGTCCCGCTCGATCAGGTACGTGCCGTCCGAATCCGTCGGGGGGACGAACGCCACGAAAACGGGAACGCCCCAGATTTCCCACGTAACATCCGAGAGCAACCGTGTCCCGGTCCCCTCGGGCCTGATCGAGAGGCTGTGCACGACGAGGTGGACATAACGCACTTCAAACCCGACCAAATCCGGGTTCCCGAGCCAATAGTCCTCGAAGCCACCAATGCCGCTTCCCCCGTCGAGCAAAGAGTCGAGCTCAATCATGTCGTTGAGTCCGTTCGTGAGAAGCCTGGAAATCCGAGGGAAATCGGCATCGTCTGCGGCGGTGAAGTTGAACGTCCCCGTCCCTCCGTCGGCGAGGCGTAGTCCGTCCCCAAGATCGTAGTGGTTCCCATCCGGGTCCATCGTGAAGACGAACGCCACGGTGGTGTAGGTGCCAAAGCTCCACATGTCCGTTGTTGTGTTCAGCGTGGCCAAGGGAGCGTCAAGCGGCACATACGGGGGGTCGCGGCCCGCCCGCGCATCGTCCGTAATGGTGACGGATGTGAACCCTAGGATCACCGCGATTGCAAGGATGAGAAACCCCCTGTACGCTCGAACCCCCCCAGAGCTCGACGAGCGGGAACGCGTATGCGCCCTTATAGGTCTTATGTTTCATCGCGTCCCCGCGACCGGAGAAACCTTAAGCCGATTCCGCTGCATCGCCAGCGCGATGGCTCTCAAGATCGTCCTCCTGGCGGGGGACGGCACCGGCCCGGAGGTGATGCGGGAGGGGGTGAAGATTCTCAAGGCCGTGGGCTCCGCTTATGGCCTCTCGTTCGAGCTCGTCCCATATCCGTGCGGGGGGCAGCACTACCTCGATACCGGGGAGGAGTGGCCCGACACGGCGTTCGAGGCGTGCAAGGCCGCGGACGCGATTCTCCTCGGGGCCGTCGGCATCCCAGAGGCCCGCCTCCCTAACGGGGACCTCGCTGGCGCGGGCGTAATCTTCGGCCTCCGGTTCGGGCTCGACCTCTACGCGAACGTGCGGCCGACCAAGTTGTACCCGAACGTCCGGCACAAGGTGCACGACGCGTTCAAGCAGGTGTGGGAGCCGGGGAAGGTCGACTTCGTGATCGTGCGGGAGAATACGGAGGGCCTGTACACGCCCGCCCGGGGGTTCCTCTCCCGCGGCGGTTTGGACGAGCTCGCGGTGGACAGCCGTGTGATTACACGCAAGGGCGCCGAGCGAGTAATCCGGTTCGCATTCGATCTCTCAAAGACGCGAAAGGGCGCCCCCGCGAACGGCAAGTCATCCGTCACGTGCGTGGACAAGTCGAACGTCGTGGCGGGGGATCGCCTCTGGAGAAAGGTGTACGACGAGGTCGCCGAAAAGTATCCGGGAATCGGCAGGGACTACGCGTACATCGACGCGTTCCTCCAGTGGCTCGTCCGGTCGCCGGAGAACTACGATGTCGCCGTCGCGCCGAACGAGTTCGGCGACATCGCGACGGACCTCGCGGCGGTGCTCCAGGGAGGGATGGGGATGGCGGCGGGCGGGAACGTCGGCGATCACCACGGAATGTTCGAACCGATTCACGGCTCGAGCCCGAAGCATGCGGGGAAGGACGAGGTGAACCCGATGGCGATGATCCTCGCGGTCCAGATGATGCTGGATTGGCTCGGGCGTCGGCGGAACGACAAGGCCCTGCTCGAAGCCTCGGTATCCGTCGAGAAGGCCGTCGTCGACGTCCTGAAGGCGGGGAAGGTCCTGACATACGACCTTGGCGGCACCGCGAAGTGCTCGGAGGTCGGGACGGCCATTGCGGCCCGATTGAAGGCGAAGAAGTAGCGGCCGGTCGGGGAGGGCCAGGGACAGGCCGCGCGCGTCGCTGGCAAACGTATTTATCGCGCTCCCCGAATCCTTCTGGCGGGAGAGGGGTTCATCGTGTCCTTCGGGGGTCTCGTCAAAGCGTCAGCTCTTGTCATCGTCCTGTTGCTTACGGCCGTCTCCGCGCTCGCGTCCGTCGCGGGGCCGGCAAGCGTCTTGGCAGCCCCGCCCGGAGTCGACCCCGCGTTGCCACTGGGCGAAGGCAAGGTTCGGACGGACAAGAACTGCTACCTCCCCGGCCAGATGATCACGATCACGCTGAAGAACGTCGGAAAGCTTCCGCTCCTCTACAGCTCCGTTCCCGACTTCGAGGTCGAGAGCGAGACGATCGGGACCGTCCGGATGGTCCGCGACTGGCAACGCGGTAGGTTCCGGCTCGACCCGGGCGCCTCGATGACTTGGACGTGGAATCAGAAGTGGCGGGCGTGGGACGCGAACGGCCACGAGCTGAACAAGGGGATGTTTGTGCCTCGGGGCGCGTACATCGTGCTCGCGGAGGCGCTCGTGGGCGTGGAGATTCCCGACATCGTCGAGATCGCCCGCTCGAGGTTCTCGATTGGCGACTGCCTCGCGCAGATCACCGCGGGCGACGACATCGTTGCCGCAGAAGGTCAGGAGTTCCGGTTCAGTCCTCGAATTCAGATCACCGGAGACGCGACGATCTCGTCCGTGACGTGGGACCTCGATCCGACGGTGGACGCGAACGGGGACGGGAACTTCACGAACGACATCGACTTGGCGGGCCGGACTCCCTCATACACGTTCGGGGATGACGGCGTCTTCACCGTCACGATGAACGTGCGTGGCTTCGGCAAGATCTCCGGGATGGACCGCCCCGCCCAGGACACGATTTTCACGATCGACAGCTCGGACTCGATGCAGGCGCGGGACCCCCTCGAGTACCGCAAGATCTCGGTGAAGGACTACGTCGACTGGATGGTCCCCGCAGACCGCGGGGCCGTCGTCGACTTTGACTCCTTGGGCCGCCTCGTCAGCGGGGACCACCTCAGCACGAACTACGGGAAGATCAAGTCGAACGTCGACACGATCGACAGCTCGGGCGGCGTGTTCCTCTCCGCGGGCCTCTTCGTGTCCCTCTACGAGCTCCGAGACTACGGGGACAAGAGCCACAAGTGGATCATGATCTTCTTGACGGGGGCGGAGACGGAGGACCCGCGGGACCCGTTCTACATCCCCCGCGCGATCGACTTCGCCAAGGACCTCGGGGTGACGATCTACACCGTGGGCCTGAACATCGTCGAGGGCGACAAGATCCAGCTGATGAAGAAGATCGCCTCGGACACGGGAGGCCGGTACTTCAGCGCCGCGACAACGTCGAACCTCCGCCAGATCTTCGACGACCTATCCGCGGACGCGAACACGAGCCAGGGGTTCTATTTCACCGTGAGCGACGCTCTCAGCGTCACGGTGGGCAACCTCCCGCCCGTGTTGTCTATCGACCCGAACGCCCCGACGGACGTGTCGATCGAGGCGGTCCTCCCGGCGAACGTCTCGGACCCCGGGTCGGACGACGTCACGCTCACATGGGACTGGGGCGACGGCCGGTCCGACACGCGGACCTTCTTCAACGATGGCGTCGGCCCGGATCCCTTCCCGAGCCCATGGGGTTCGCCAACCTCCTTCGTCGACGTGGGCCGGCACGTGTACCGGTTGTCGGGCGACTACACCGTCACCCTGAGGGCCACCGACGACGACGGCGGGACCGCGGCGACGAGCGTCGTCATTCACGTCTCATCGTCGTCGGACCTGAAGCACGAAGCGATTCAGCGCCTCAAAGCCCTCAAGGACCAGGCGCTCGCGCGAGGCGACAAGACGTTCGTCCGCGCGCTCGACGAATCGGAGGAGGCGGTGTGGGAGAGCCTCGGGTTCAAAGAACCGTTCCGCCCCACCTCCGTCGCCGCCCGTCCCGGCATGGACGTCACCGCGCGATCACGGGACCACGACAAGGTGCGGCTCGCCCTCGGACCCTCCTGGGACGGCCGGCTCGCGAGCTACAAATCCCTCCGGATCGCGTGGTCGAACGGAGTCGTCACGGTGATCGATCTTCCCCAAGGCTGGTCCACGAAGGACCGCGAGTTCCACGTCACACCGTGGGTCGACTCCTGGCACCAGGACGTCCGGATTCACACGGAGCGGGAGAGGAAGAACCGGCCGATGACCCTCGACGTCCGCGCCCACGAGGCGAGCCTGAACTTCGCGCTCTCCTTCGACGGGGACCTCGTCTCGCAGCTCGTCTTCACCTACTCGATGCGCCACCTGTGGGTCGACGCGACCCATCTCGACCCGAAGCACGGCGAGAGGGTGTTCGACGAGGAGCGGCACGCGGTCCGGGAGCTCCTGTGCGGCGGGGAGGGTGACGACGGCGAGGACGACGACTCCCACGGCAACCCCGGCGCGCTCGGAGACGACGACCACGACCACGAGGGGTGCGCGGGCGACGGTGACGATCACGATGACGACGATTGCGACGACGACTCAACCGGCGGCATCGGAATCCGTGACGACGACGATTGCGATGACAACGGCGCCGCCGCGATGCCCGGGTGCGCGCTCGATCCCCGGATGTGGACGGATGCCGAGCGGGCCGACCTGGATCGGGAGTGCGACGCCATCGCGAACCTCCTCGTGAAGGCGGACGAGATGCTCGCCCTCGTCGCGCTGGAGGACGCGCAAAACGCGCCGATCCAGAACCCGAACCACGCGAAGGACGTGCAGCACGAAATTGAGAAGGCGGAGAAGGAACTGACGAAGGCGTCCTCCGAGTGGGACCGGCGCGCGTACGCCGATGCGATCAGCCACTTCGGGGAGGCGTGGGAGCATGCCCAGGAAGCGATCGAAGAGGCGGCGAAGCTGTAGCGCAATCGACCGCGGCTATGCGAGCCACTTGCCCATCATGATGTCGTCGACCAGCTCTCCGCGGATGCGGTACTGGCCCTTGCGGACCCCTTCGATCTCGAAGCCGAGGTTCTTGTACAGTGCGATCGCGCGCGTGTTCGTTGAGAATACCTGGAGACACGCCTTCTCGAGCCGCCGGTCGCGCATCCACTCGAAGAGGCGTTCGATCATCGCGCGACCGAGGCCCAGGTTTCGATACCCCTCGCGAATCGCGATGCCAATCGTGCCGACGTGAGTCTCCTTCGGCGAGCGCCCGACGTGGGCATCGGCCTGCCCCACGATCTTCCCGCCATCTTCCGCGACGAGGAGGATCGAGCTGACCCCGTCGAACTCTCGAATCCACTCCCGCTCCGCGTCAAGGTTGTCCCCAACCGTCTCGATGAGGATGTAGTCGATTTCCGCACCGACGCTGTTGATGTTTTCCTGGAGGCGGGCCGCGTCGTCAACGACAGCGGGGCGAATCGTCACCGCGCGACCGTTCTTGAGGCGGACGGTGTCGGCCCGCATTACGTTCGAGGCGTGAGCGACCATGACGGGTGCGTGGAACCTCGCCTTGGTTTTTGGCTTTCCGGTCCCAACTCAGCGTGGGAACTTGTCGTCCCTTCCGCGCCGGCCCGCCCCTCTCCCGAGGGCTCGATCGTTCGGAACATCTCCGTGTGAATTGAATCGACCTTCACGGTCACCCCATATAGGGCACCCAGACGGGAACGAAGCCCGTTGAACAAGACGCCACAGGATGTCGGCCCGCCGGTTTTCAAGGTCTCGGCGGTTCCGGATTGATGGTGGCCACCCCACCCTGGCGACGGCGACGTAGCAGGAGGACGAGGAGGGAGACTACGATAGCGGCGAGGAGGACGATGACGGCGACCCAAGCGGCGCCCACGCCGACGGGAGTCTGGGTCGACGGTCTCGGTAGGGTGAAGCTCCATGTGAGATTGGACCCCATCGAATTCCCCAGAACATCGGTCAGGGTCCCGGCGAGCCGGACTTGGTACGTGGTCCCCTGGGTCAGGTTCGCGTCGGGCACGAAGACGAACGACGCATCGTCCGCGGTCCAGTAGAATGTGCCGTCGCCCGCATCCCAGGACTGAGCCCCATCGGTTAGGTGAAAGGCGGCCTCCACACTGCTGCGGTTGACAGCTTCCGAGAACCGCGCCGTTATCGCGGCGATCGTGCCCGTGAGGTCCCCCCTCGGGCCATAGTCGACGACGGTTGGTGCGGTCGTATCGAGTGTGACGGCGAACTGCGCCGAGGCGGTGTTCCCCGCGGCGTCTGTTGCCTCGATGAGGAACGTGTGGCGACCGTCGGCGAGCCCCGCCATCGGCACGTCGTAGGGAAACAGGAAATCGGATGGGGCCCCTCCGTCGATGCGGAGGGCGGCCATCGCGAGGTGCGGGTCCGAAACCGCAAAGTTGAGGGTGGTGCCCCCTCGAACGATGGAGTTGTTCGCAGGTGAGGCGAGGTCGATGCTCGGCGGGAGCGAGTCGGTCGTGAACGAGAAGCTCGCCCTTGTCGTGTTCCCGACGGAGTCCCCCGCGGTCACGTCCAGGGTATGCGTCCCCTCACTCCAGGGAGCCGTGTCGATGTCCCAGGGCGGGGAGAAATTTGAAACGTACGCTCCATCCAGGACATAATAGGCGAATGACAGGTCGGAGTCCGTGACGGTCAGGTCGACAACGGTCCCCCGCGGGAAGATTGCGCCGTCGGGTGGGGAATTCAGGACGATTGTCGGGCCGGGGTTCGGCGGCGAGGTCGCCGACTCGAGGTTCTGCAGGGTCCAGTAGTTGAACACGGTCGAGCCGACGAGCACCCATCCCGTGAACCGGTCATTGCGGTACGCCCAGGTGACGTTCGGGTAGTAAATGGGAATGAAGGGGAGCTGGTCCGCGAGGATTCCCTGCTCCCAGCCGACCTCGCGGCTCCGGGTCGGGAAGTCCGGGGACGCACGGGAGCGGTCCGCGGCGGAGTCGAAGGGCGTGTCCGAGAAGCCCGCGACGTTCCGACCCGCGGCGGCGTTCGAGGAATGGAAGAGGTCGAAGAGGTAATCCGGGTCGCCGCGCGAGAGCGTCCACGGGTCGTTTGCGTGGACGTCGGGGCGCGATAGGATGGCGAGGTCGAAATCGCGGGCACCGACCCTCGAGAGAATGGTGCCGAATGCCGTCGGCCTCGAAATCACGTTAACGCCGACGGACCGGGCCGCGGCCGCGATCATCGCGCCCGAGGAGGCGAGCGCAGGGTTGTAGTCCGCCTGCGGGGTAAGGATCTCGACTTGCGAGGTTCCGAGTCGCGGGAAATTCCGGCAGTTCGTCCCATCGTTCTGGCAGGAGTTGGAACCGGTCTTCGTCCAGCCCGCATTGTCTAGGATCAGGGCCGCCCGCGTCGGGTCGTACCCGTAGTTCGGAAGCGTCCCGTTGAGCCAGCCGTCGTTGAAGGGGCTCACCATCCCCTGCGCGACCACCGCATGGTCCTGGAAGAGCACGCGGACTATCGTCTGCGAATCGATCAGATGGACCATCGCTTGGCGAAATGGGAACCCCAAGTCCGAGGCGCGGGACGATGGCGGAAACGGGTCGTAGCCGAACGGCACCCTCCGCATGTTGAAGAGGAGGACCTTGGGGAAGAGATCAGGGGCCTCGACCAGGCCGATTCGGGGGTCCGACTCCAAATCCGGAAGGAACTCCGGAGGGAGGGTCCCGAGGATGAGGTCGATCTCGCCCGATTGGAGGGCGAGGACGAGCAGCTGCGTCGTCCGGTAGATCTTGAAGATGATGCCATTGTATCGAGGGGCCCCGAACGCGTAGTCGAGATTCACGTCGAGTCGCACGAACGAGCCGAAGGACCACGTCCCGAACCGGAAATGACCGCTCCCGATGACATCCGCGTCCGTCATCTGCCAGGCCCCCGCGCACGGGTACTGGAACGGTCGGTACGACGTCTCGTCCGTCCGCACGCCCTGGCCGAACCTCGCGTCCGTCTCCGGATAGATTGCGAGCCCCCAGTCCACGTTGTCGCATCCGGCGGGGAACTGCGGTGGGGTCATCACGGGGTGCCGTCCGCCGCCCGTCCCCTCGAACTCATGTCGCGGCAGGATTGGAATTCCAAGGGTCGTCCACGGGAAGGGGGCGTACGCGGACGCGAGGGTGAATCGGAGGGCGCTCGTGTTCGTGCTGCTGTCTCCGTCGTCCACAGGGAGCACCCACAGCCATCGGTCGATGGTGAAGTTCGACCCGGGGCCGCCCCCGAGGTCCATCAGGGGCCTGAGGGGGCCGCTCGCGACGGGATTCAGGGCGAGGACATGGTACGAGAACAACACGTCCGCCGCCGTCACCGGGACCCCGTCGTGGAACCGCGCATTCCCGAAGTCGTAGAACACGGTGACCGTCGTGCCGGAGATGTCGAACACTCCGACCTCTGAGCCGTCGAGGCGCCCGTTTCCGTTCTGATCGATTCCCACTGCGAGTCGCGGCGTGACGTTCCCGGTCGTCGCGTCCCTCTGCACAGGCGTGTCGTAGACGCGGGCGAGCACGGCCATCGTGTGGGGGTCGTCCAACAACATCGCGGTAAGGAGGTTCCGCATCTTCATTTGGTCGGAGCTCCCCACGGTAAGCATGGTGGCCGAGGCCGGGACGCGGTCATCCGCCGCCTGAGCTGGAAGGATGACGTTCATCAAAACCAAAACCGCGAGGCCCACTACGACTGCCGAATCCCCCCGCGCGCGCATCTCGTCCCCTACGCGGCGGCCATCGGGCTAGTCCTCTTAACTTGATTGGTACAGTTAGGCAGCGCGTGACGCCGCGCGGGTCGGTGACTCCGGATTCACAGGGGGAACTTGTCGCTGATCTCCGGTCGCCGGCGCTCCCCGCTCTTCATGAATTCCTCCATCTGCTCGCGCAGGTGCGGGGGCAGTTCCGCGTACACGTCCGTGAACACCGTCTCCAGCGCGGGCGGCGGGGCCTTCTCGGCGACTCGGATGGCCTCCGTGATCTGATCGTCGAGTTCTTTCTGGAGGGCGGCATCATCAATCTCGTCCCACAGCTCCCGCTTCTCAAGGTAGCCTTTGAATCGCGAGATCGGATCTTTCCGCCTCCACTCTTCCACCTGCGCGGCGGGCCGGTACCGGGTGGGGTCGTCGCTCGACGAATGCGGTCCCATCCGATACGTCACCGCCTCGATTAGCGTGGGCCCGCCGCCCCCGCGTGCTTTGACCGCGGCCTGGTCGGTTGCCTCGATCATCGCGAGCACGTCATTCCCGTCCACCCGGACCCCTTCGAAGCCGTAGGCCTGGGCCTTGATGGCGAGGGTCTTCGCGGCGGTCTGCTGCTCCCTGGGGACGGAGATCGCCCACTGGTTGTTCTGACAGAGGAAGATCGTCGGCGTTTTGAACACGCCCGCGAAATTCATCCCGCTGTGGAAGTCCCCCTGGGACGTCGCGCCGTCCCCGAAGAAGACGAGGGTCACGACCTTGTCCCCGCGGATCTTCGCGGCCCACGCCGCGCCGACGGCCAGCGGGATCTGCGTGCCCACCGGGCTCGACGGCGTGACGTAGTTCACCTCCCGGTTCCCGTAGTGGTTCGGCATCTGCCGGCCCTTCTCGAGGTCCGCCGCGTTGCCGAAGAACTGGTGCACGAGGGCCTGCAGCGGGAAGCCCCGCCATAGCGCCGCTCCAGGCTCCCGGTATGCGGGGAACACCCAGTCCTCCGGCTTCAGGGGGAACGTCGCTCCGACCTGGCACGCCTCCTGCCCCGTCGAGGGCACGTAGAACCCGATGCGGCCCTGCCGCTGGAGGGAGAGCATCCGGTTGTCGAGGGTGCGGACGAGGAGCATCGTCCGGTAGACGTTCAGGAGGTCCTTCTCCGGGAGCCGCGGGTCGAGGGCGGCGTCGAACGTCCCGTCCGCCTCGACGATGCGGAACATCTCCGCCTCGACCAAGGGCTCACCCCGCCTCGCGAATCCGATTTCGGCGGGCGTGGATCACCTTTTCCAGGAAGAACTCGCCCGCGCGGTATGACGATCGCACGAGCGGGCCGCTCGCGACGTACAGGAACCCCATCGACTCGCCGATCTCCCGGTAGCGGTCGAATGTCTCGGGTGGAATGTACTCCTCGACGGCGAGATGCCACGTCGACGGGCGCAGGTACTGCCCGAGGGTGAGGATGTCCACCCCCGCGGCCCGCAAGTCCCGCATCGTCTGAACGACCTCGTCCTCCGTCTCGCCGAGTCCGAGCATGATGGAGGATTTCGTGAAGATGTCTTCCCGCATCCCCTTCGCGCCCTCGAGGACGGCGAGACTTTGGCGGTAGCTCGCGCGGCGGTCTCGGACTGTCGCCTGGAGGCGTTCCACCGTTTCGACATTGTGGTCCAGGACATCGACGCCCCCGTCGACCACCGTCCGGACCGCTTCCAGGTCACCTTGGAAGTCGGGGATGAGCGCTTCAACGATTATTCTTGGGGAGCGGGCCTTGATCTCCCGCACCGTGCGAGCGAAATGTGCCGCCCCGCCGTCCGGCAGATCGTCGCGGTCCACGGAGGTCAGCACGACATAGGTGAGGTCGAGCTCGGACAGGGCGATGGCGACCTTCCGTGGCTCATCGATGTCGAGGACCCCGTGGGGGTTCCCGGAGGTCACTGCGCAGAACCGGCAGCCCCGCGTGCACGTGTCGCCCATGAGCATGATCGTCGCCGTGCCCCCGCCCCAGCACTCCCAGACGTTCGGGCAGTGGGCCTCCTCGCACACCGTGTGGAGGTCGAGGGACCGGAGGAGCCCCTTCAGGTGGACGTAGTTCTCGCCCGAGGGAGGGCGGACCCGCAGCCAGTCCGGCTTCCGCTCTTGGAGCATCACATCGGGTCAAGCGGCGGCGGCTTATTATCTCTCTCGCGTCGTTTTCCTGAGAGCGGCCTTGGGCTTCTGGACCGCCGCCGCTCTAATGAGTGTTGATGGTTCCATCGATTACGTAACTGCCGCCCTGGCTCGGAACTTGGAGGGTAAAGGTCATCGTCGCATTCCCCCCGGGCGAGACCGAGATCGGCAACGAGGGCGAAGTCGAATCCCAGAGGGCCCGGGGGGGAATGTAATAGGAGAAAACGGCCGTCTCAGACACTCGAGAGCCGTCTTCGAGAATAGCAAGCGTGCCAGAGATTCCAATGATCGCAACCACAGCGGGACCGCTAACAATCAGGGCAGCAAGGCCACGGGCAGAGCCCAACGAAAATCCAACGACGAGGACAGCGGTGAGCGCGAGCCCGACCAACCCCGCCGTCAGGGCAATCCGCGCGGCGCGAATGGAGCGCCCGCGGTCGCGTTCGGCGCTCACGGGCATCACAGGAATTCCGCGATTCGCAAGCCAATCGAGTGCTCGCCGGGACTCAGTGGGCGTCTCTGGATTCCGAGAGGAACTTAGGAGAAACCGTGCTGGCGGCCCAGCCCTTCGTCGGACCACGAGGTACGTTTGAGCCACCCAAAACCCCGGACCGATGGACCTGGCTCCGTGATACCTTCCCTGCTCCTTCCAGACTTCCGCCCCTGCGATTTCCGAGGACCCGAAGGCACCGAGTCGACGGCCGCTCCATAGCGACGCGATCGGCAATCGGGCAGTGTACATCGCATCCCCCTCAACCCCCGATTCGAAGGATAGGGAGGAAACGGATAGCGGGAGGCCGAAGACAGCGATGAGGATTCCAAAGAGGGTCACGAAGACGAAAATTGTGCCCTTGCCGAAAAGCGCCAGCAAGCCGCCGACGAGAAAGGCGGTCGAGAGCAGGATCCCCTGTCTTGCGTCTCGAGCTCTCGCCAGGCGCTCCTCCCTCACGGTCGCTCGTGCGAGACCTTCCCACATGGGAAACCCCCGCTCCGAGGCGCGGGAAGCGCTGGTCTAGATAAGAACGCGACGGCGCTATCCGAACCGGTATTCGACCCCGTGCCCGCCTCTAGGGTAGCCCCACCGGATTGCGCCGCGTCCGATATGTTTGCACACGATCCCGCAGGCGCCGAGCTCGATGCAACCGTCCGTGTTGTACACGAGCTCCCCCTTGTCGAGCCGATACACCTGCGACGGGCACACGTAGAGGCAGGGCTTCGTATCGCACGTCCGGCAGATGTCCGTGGCGACGACGATGAACGGCTCGTCGTCCGGCTCGAACTTGTCGAGCGCCAAGCGGTCGTCGACGCTCAGGCGCCGGTCCGCGTCCGGCTTCGGAAGGTCGGGCATCTCCGCGTGCCGCTCTCAGGCCCGGACGATATTAAAGCGTTTGTCCGCGGCTTTCCCTCATCTGGTAATCATCCGTGAATTTTGCGGGAGAGGCTTGACGCCTCGCCGGTCGCTCCCCGGCGACCGGACGGTGCCGTCGGACGCATGGCTCGGACGACTTCAGGGGCCCTTGAGGCGCCCCGCGACAAGACGGACGAAATCATCACGGACTTCCTCGTCGGCAACCTTCGACTCGATGTCCGCAAGGGCCACGTCGAGCTCATGGGCCATCGGATCATGCTGTTCCGCTTCGAGTTCCTTGTCGCGGTCCAGAAGCAGTTGGAGGAGATGATCGGCGACTCCGCCAGTTCCGTGATGTACCTCGCGGGGGAGCGCGCGGCGAAGGAGGTCCTACCCGCGATGTCGGACCGGATTCGCGAGGTCCTGCCGGGCCGGGAGTCCCTCGTGATCCTCCGCAGCATGTCCGATGTCTGGGCGATGATCGGCGTCGGGCGCGCAACGATGACGGAGTTCGACCCCGAGGAGGGACGGTTCGCCTTCAAGATCGAGCACGGCGCGTACCCCGCGGCGTATGGACGATCGCTCAAGCCGGTCTGCCACATGTGGGCGGGCTGGGCGGCGGGCGTTGCGAAGACCATGTTCGCTCGCGATGTCGTCTGTGAGGAGGACGGGTGCGTCGCGGCGGGCGAGGATGTGTGCACGTTCACGATTCGTCCTCGTCCCTAGGGCCTCGCCTAAAGCCTTATCTCCGGCCGTCCCCTCGTGGCCGCCCGGGCATCCATGGCGGAGCGGTTCGATGCCGTTGTCGTCGGGGCGGGCCCCGCGGGGAGCGCCGCCGCGCTCGCCCTTGCGAAGGAGAAATTCTCGGTCCTCCTCGTCGAGCGCGGGCGCACGGCGGGCTCGAAGAACATGTTCGGCGGGCGGGTCTACGCCTGGCCCCTATTCGATCTCCTCCCGGAGTGGCAGAAGGACTGTCCCGTCGAGAGGTTCGTGACGAGGGAATCCCTCGCGTTCCTTTCCGGGGATGCCTCCCTCTCCGTCCAGTTCGAGAACCCCGCCAGCACCTCGGGGCGGGCCGCGAGCTTCACGGCGCTGCGGCCGAAGTTCGACGAGTGGCTCGCGAAGAAGGCGGAGGCCGCGGGAGCGACGCTGATCACCGGGATCAAGGTCGACGAGCTTCTCCGGGAGGGCGGGAAGGTCCGGGGCGTTGTCGCGGGGCCGGACAAGATTGCCGCAAACGTCGTCGTCCTCGCGGAAGGCGCCATGGGCCCTCTCGCGCAGAAGGCGGGTCTCCTCCCGGAGCTGGCCCCCAAGGCGGTGTCCGTCGGGGTCAAGGAGACCGTGGAGCTGCCCGCCGCGACGATCCAGGAACGGTTCGCCCTTGGGGAGAAGGAGGGGGCGGCGGTGGTCTACGCGGGGGACGCGAGCATGGGCTTGAGGGGCGGGGGCTTCCTGTACACGAACAAGGCGTCCGTGTCCCTGGGCCTCGTCGTCTCCTCCGAGGACCTCGCGCGGAAGAAGGTCGAGGTGCAGGAGGTCATGGAACGGTTCCGCCTCCACCCGAGCATCCAGCGGCTCCTCAAGGGCGGGAAGGTCGGTGAGTACTCCGCGCACCTCGTGCCGGAACTCGGCCTCGGGATGCGGGCGAAATACATCGCCGACGGCGTGCTCCTCGCGGGGGACGCCGCGGGGTTCCTGATTAACAACGGCTACACGTTCCGCGGGGTCGACCTCGCGATCGCGTCCGGGATCGCCGCCGCGCGGGCCGCGGTTGACGCCCGCGCCCGCGGGGACTTCTCCGCGGCGGGCCTCGCATCGTACGACCGCCACCTCCGGGCCTTGAACGTCCTCACGGATCTCGAGCGGTTCCGATCCACCGGCGGGTATCTGAAGAACGAACGCCTCTTCTCCCTCTATCCGAAGCTCCTCCTCGGGATCACCGAGAAGGTCTACACCGTGGACGGCTCGGGGAAGGAACGTATCTCCGATGTCGTGCTTCAAGAGATGAAGGGCAAGGCTCCGCTCTTCAAGATGCTGAAGGATTTTCTCGATGCGGCGCGCTCGATGTAACACACCTCAAGCATCTCCAAGGAAATCACCGCGAAAAGTAGATACCCGATGTGGGTTTCGTTCCCGGCGCGATGCCCACTGGCGGACCCATCCGCATTGTTGTGTGCATCAAGCAGGTCCCGAAGGCCCAGGAACTCCAGGTGGACCCGAAGACGCAAACGCTGAAGCGGGTCGGTGTGCCGAGCGAGATCAACCCGCCGGACGCAAACGCTCTGGAGTTCGCGCTTCGCATCAAGGACGACATGCCCGCGGAGATTGTGGTGCTCTCGATGGGCCCGACCTCGTTCGACGAGTCCCTCGAGCGGGCGATCGCCATGGGGGCGGACCGCGCGGTCCTGCTGACGGACCGGATCCTCGGCGGCTCGGACACCGTGCCGACGGCGCATGCGCTCAGCGAGACGATCGCGAAGATCGGCGGCTACGACCTCATCCTGTGCGGGGAGGAGACGACGGACGCGTCCACGGGCCACGTTGGACCCGGGATCGCGGGCCACCTCGCCATCCCGCAGGTGACGTACATCTCAGAGATGCGGATCGTTGACGGGAAGGTCCGGGCGCGTCGCACCGCGGAGGACGGATCGGAGTGGTGGGAGACGGCGATGCCGTGCCTCCTCACCGTGAACTTCGGCTGCAACCGACCCCGCGAACCGACGCTCAGCGGGAAGATCCGCGTGAAGCGCGGCGGGGTGATCGTCCACTGGTCGTGCGCGGATGTGGGCATCGACCCGAACAAAGTGGGACTGAGGAACAGCCCGACGATCGTCGCGAAGGTGGACACCGTCCATCTCCCGCCGCGGGCCCGCAAGCTTTTCCAGGGAGAGGCGAGGGAGGTCGTGGCGCAGCTCCTGAAGGCCCTCGTCGAGGACGGGGTGATCGCCCCGTGACGGAGATCCATCACAACGCGCTCGAGGGCAAGTCCCACTTTGCGGGCATCTGGGTCTTCCTCGAAGGGAGGAAAGGCTCCCTGCGCGATGTGTCCGTGCAGCTCATCGGAGAGGGCCGCCGGCTCGCGGACCGGAGGGGCGTGCCCCTCACGGGAGTCCTCCCGGGTCACGACGTGGAGGCTCTGGCCCGCCACGCGATCGGATACGGCCTTGACCGCGTGGTCGTGGTGGACCACCCACTCCTGGAGATCTACAGGTCCCGGCCGTTCACGAAGGTGATGGCGACCCTAATCATCCGCCACAAGCCGGAGATCGTTCTGTATGGCGCCTCGAAGAACGGGAGGGACCTTGGCGGTCGTCTTCACGCGGTCCTCGAGACGGGGCTCGCGGCCGACTGCGTGAAGTTCGACCTCGACGACGACGGGAACCTCGACATGATCCGGCCGAGCTTCGGGGGGAAGTCCCTCGCGCACATCCTGTGCAAGCAGCACCGCCCGCAGATGGCGAGCGCCCGGCGGAACGTTTTCCTCGCGCCGAGGCACGACCCTTCCCGCCAGGGAGCGATTGTCCACGAAGCGGTGGAGATCAGCGATGCGGACCTCGACGCGAAGCTCCTCGAGTTCACGGAGTTCGTGCGGGAAGGCGGGGCGCGACCCGATGAGGCCGGCATCGTCGTCAGCGGTGGGTACGGACTTGGTGACCCGAAGAACTTCGGGATGCTCCAGGAGCTCGCGGACCTCCTTGGCGGAGCCGTCGCGGCGTCGAGAAAGGCGGTGGACAGCGGCTGGATTCCGAAGGAGTTTCAGGTCGGGCAAACAGGGATGACGGTGCGGCCGAAGGTGTATTTTGCCATCGGGATCAGCGGCGCCGTGCAGCACCTTGCGGGGATGCAGGAGTCCGGGAAGATCGTCGCGATCAACATCGACCCGAAGGCGGCGATCTTCGAGATCGCGGACTACGGAATCGTGGGGAATCTTTTCCAGATCGTGCCGGAGATGATCCAGCAACTGAAGGAGCTCAAGGCGCGGCCGGCGAAGACCGTCGAAGCGGTTGCAACCATCCGTTGATCGTCAGTGAGCGAGGATGCGCGGGTCCATCCGCTCCCTTGGGATCCGCTCGAGCTCTAGCTGAAACACGTCGGCGAAATCCCGCGCAACTCGATCGCGGAAGCCCGCGAAGTCCACTCGGGCTCCGAGTTCTCGCTCCATGGAGGTCATGATCCGCCCCTCGTTCCCGCACGGTCGGATGCGGTCGAAGTAGGAGAGGTCGGTGTTCACGTTGTGCGCGAAGCCATGGTAGGTGACCTGATCGTGAACCGCGAGCCCGATGGAACCCAGCTTCCTCCCGTGGACCCACACCCCCCGCTGTACTTCGTTCCGAGTTGCGGGGACGTCGAATGCCCGCGAACTCCGGATGAGGACCTCCTCGATGTCGGTCACGAGCTTCCGCACATCGAGCCGGTCCTTCATCTTGAGGATCAGATAACCGACGAGCTGCCCCGGTCCGTGGTACGTGGCTTCGCCGCCGCGCTCAACCTCGAACACGGGGAGGGTCGAATCGAATACATCCGTCCGTTTCCCCCGCCGGCCCAGGGTCGCGACGTGCGGGTGCTCCAGGAGCAGCAGGGTGTCGGGGATTGCGTCGGCCGCTCGCCGCTGGACGAGGGTCTTCTGGAGGTTCCACGCCACTCCGTACTCGATGAAGCCGATGTCGACGAGCCAGGCGGTCATAGTCTCCGGTTCAGAACGTGGATCGCCCGCCCGAGGGCGGCTTCCGCGGTCTCCATGATCCCCTCCGGCAGCGTCGGGTGCGGGTGGATCGTGAGAGCGATGTCCTCCACGCTCGCTCCCATCTCGATCGCGAGGGCGAGCTCGCTGATCAGGTCGCTCGCGTCCGGCCCCACGATCTCCGCGCCAAGGAGGCGGTTCGTCTTCGCGTCCGCGACGAGCTTCAGGAAGCCGTCGGATTCGCCGGTCGTCAGGGCGCGCCCCAACGCGGCGAACGGCACCTTTCCGATGACGACTTCGTATCCCTTCTCCCGCGCCTGCGCTTCCGTCCAGCCGACGCTCGCGATCTCCGGGTCCGTGAAGATCGCCGCAGGGAGAGCACGATAGTCCGCCTCCATGGGATGGCCGGCGATCACCTCCGCCGCGATGATTCCCTCCTTCGTCGCCTTGTGGGCGAGGTACGGCGGGCCCACGACGTCCCCGACCGCGAACACCTTCGGATTCGACGTCCGCAGCTGTCGGTCGACGAGGACGTGCCCCTTGGGGTCGACCTTGACCCCGGCCTTGTCCGGCGCCAGTCCGTCCGTGTTCGCCCGCCTCCCGACGGTGACGAGGACGACGTCGCACGGGATCGTGAGCGGGCCGTCCGGCGTCACCGCCTCGACGAGCAGCCCGTCGCTGGTTTCCTTCCATCCTTTCGCCTGCGAGGACGTGTGGAACGTGACCCCAATCTTCCGCAGGTGCCGGCCGACGACCCGCACGACCTCAGGCTCGATTCCCGGGAGGAGCTCGTCCATGAGCTCGACGACGGTGACCTGGCTCCCCATCTTCGCATAGAACGTCCCGATCTCGAGGCCAGAGACCCCGCCGCCGATGACGAGGAGCCGCTTCGGGATTTCCTCCAGCTCGAGGGCTTCCTTCGTGCTGATCACTTTCTTCCCGTCGAACCGGAAGGCGGGCAGGTCCGTCGGTCGCCCTCCGGTCGCGATGATCGCGTTGCCGAAGGAGACGGACTCCTCGCCGTCGGCGCGTTTCACAAGCACCTCAGAAGGAGACGTGAACGCGGCCTCTCCATAGAGGACCTCCGCGCCGTTCCCTTTGCAGAGCACTGCGACTCCGGATGTAAGTCGCGTGACGACGCCCTCCTTCCACGCTTGGAGTTTCCGCATGTCCACGTGGATATCGGAAATCTCGATTCCGAACTCCTCCGCTTTCCGGGCGGCGTCCAGAACATTCGCAGCGTGGATCAGGGACTTCGACGGAATGCACCCGTAATTCAGGCATTCGCCGCCGAGGCGGTCGCGCTCCACGAGGAGGACCTTCTTACCAAGCTGCGCCGCGCGGATCGCCGCGGGATACCCTCCGGGCCCTGCTCCGATGACGAGGACATCAACGGCCCGGGCCACGCGCGTTGGAATGCGGGCCCGAAGAAAAGGGTTGGCCTCCGTCCCTCTCCTTCCAGGAGTCCCGTACGGGGGGAGCGCCCGAGGCAACCAGCAATTGGCTCGAAGCGTGGCCTTGTCGCTCTACTCAATATCTACGAACTGCAGGGCGGGGTGCTCGAGGTGCTTCACGATCGCCTGCACGAACGCGGCCCCCACATGTCCATCGATCACGCGGTGGTCGAACGTGCACGACAAGTACATCATCTCGCGGACGACCACCGCGTCGTTTCGAACGACCGGTCGTTTCTCGATCTTGTGAACCCCGATGATGCCCACCTCGGGCCAGTTGATGATCGGCGTGGCGAAGGTCCCGCCCTCCTTCCCGAGGGACGTGATCGTGAACGTGCCCCCCTGGATATCCTGCAGGGCGAGCTTCTTCTCCCGCGCGGCAACCGCGAGGCGATCGATCTCCTTCGCAAGGGCCCAGATGTCCTTCTTGTCCGCGTCGTGCACAACGGTGACCGTGAGGCCCTCCTCCGTCGCGGTCGCGATTCCGATGTTGAAGTACCGCTTCACGACGATCTCCTGCTTCTCGTCGTCCATGCTGGCGTTCAGGGTCGGGTACTCCTTGAGCGCCGCGATGAGGGCCTTCACGATGAACGGGAGGTACGTGAGCTTCGTCCCCTTCCGATCCCCCACCTCCTTCAGCCGATCCCGCAGGTGGACGAGCTGGGTCATGTCGACCTCCTCGACGTACGTGAACGGCGCCGCGGTCGCGTGGGACTTCGCCATCTTCTCCGCGATTCTCTTCCGGAGACCGTGAATGGGAATCCGCTCTTCGAGGCCTGCGGGGGTGTGCGCGCGCGGGGGCGGCAGTTCCTCAATGGACACCGCGGGCCGGGGGGCCACCGCGGGGGTCGGAGCGCTCTTCGCGGCGCGAACGTCCTCCTCCATGACTCGGCCGCTTGGCCCCGAGCCACGGACCGCATCGATGTTCACGTCGAGCTCTCGTGCGAGCTTCCGGACCGCGGGCGCTGCAAGCGCCGGACCTCGAGGGGCCGCCATCGAAGGCGGTGGGGGGGCCACGGTCGGAGCCGGTGGAGCCGGCAGGGTGGCAACGTGCGAGGGAGCGACAGCGGGTACGACCGGCGGCGCGGTCTCGCCCGCCTCGCCGAGGAGGACGATCGTGGTCCCGACCTTCACGGTCTCTCCCTCCTTGGCGAGAAGCCGGAGGACGCTCCCAGTGACGGGCGATGGGATCTGCACAGTCACCTTGTCGGTCATCACCTCGACCATGAGGTCGTTCTCCTTGATCGGGGCGCCCTCCTTCACGAGCCACTTCACAATCTCCCCCTCGTGGACGCCTTCGCCGATATCGGGGAGCTTGAACTCGCGGGCCAAAGGGATACCGGTTCCGCGGAAGGTCGCGCCGGATAAAAAGGGTGTGGCGTCCGCAGTCAGGGCGGCATCGGGGGCCGCGTCCCCACGGGGGCGTAGTCCGGTGATGGGGCGTACAAGATTGGGATCGGAGCGCCTACGAGAGCGATTCCCCCGATGATAAACGCGGGCATCGCAAGAATGCCACCGACGAGCCCGAGGAGGATCGAACAGATGAAGCCACCCGCGATGATGAAGAGCACGCCGGCGGCGAGCGACATCCCTGGCTGGACGAAGTGGCGGTTCACAATGTACGCTACGCCGTCTAGGATGAACATGACGCCGATTAGAACGAGCCCGATGGCCCCAAGGATAAAGATGGTGAAGCTGAACCCTCCGAAGCCGCCGAACGCACCGAGGAGCAGGAACGCTAGGAGGCTAAGGAAGGCGACGATGGCGATGAGCCCGAAGATGAAGGCCGCGAGCCCGATCGCGGAACCGTAGTTCTTCCAGAAGCCCAGAATGCCAATGGGATGGCAGCCCCGGCCGCGAGGAAGGAACCCACCGCCCCGATCAGGAACAGCGAGCGGCTCGGAGCGCCGCGGGGGCGGGGCTGTGGCGGGGGCGCCGGCATCCCCCATCCTGGGACCATCGGAGCGGGCTGCACCCCGTATGGCGGATAAGGCATCCCCCCCGTGGGTTGCATCCCATCGGAGTAAAAGACGTCCATACTTAATCCTTCGGAATCGAGCCGGTGATTGCCGAACCCGGGGATATCCGAGGGATCCCCGCCCTCCTTAGAACGCCATCGCCTTGTCGATCCCCGCGAGGACGCGGTCCGGGTTCGGCATGTACACGTCCTCCAACGTGTATGGGAACGGCGTGTCGAAACCCGTCACCCGAACGATCGGTCCCCGGAGGTACTCGATCGCCTTCTCCGCGAGGATCGCGCTAATCTCCGCACCGAACCCTCCAGTGCGGGGAGCCTCGTAGACGATCACCGCTCGTCCCGTCTTCTTCACGGATTCGAGGATCGCGGGCGTGTCCAAGGGCACGAGGGTCCGTAGATCGACGACCTCGGCCTCAACGTTTTTTTCCTTCGCGGCGCGCTCCGCCGCGTCGAGGGAGACGTTCGTCATGTACCCCCAGGAGAAGATCGAGACATCCTTCCCAGTCCGCCGGACCTTCGCCTGCCCGAGGGGGACCGTGAACTCGCCCTCCGGCACCTCCTCGCGGAACGCGCGGTAGAGTTTCTTCGGCTCCAGGAAAATCACGGGGTCGGGGTCGCGGATGGAGCTCAACAGCAAGCCCTTCGTGTCGTACGGCGTCGAGGGCACGACGACCTTCAAGCCCGGCGTGTGGCAGAAGTACGCCTCCGAGGACTGCGAGTGATAGTGCCCCCCCTTGATGCCGCCGCCGAACGGCGTGCGGATCGTCATCGGCACGCTGTACTGTCCGCCGGAGCGGTACCGCATCTTCGCGGCTTCGCTCACGATCTGGTCAAACCCCGTGTAGATGAAGTCCAGGAACTGGATTTCCGGCACCGGCCGCAAGCCATACAGGGCCATCCCTATTGCGGAACCAATGATCCCGCCCTCGCTGAGGGGCGTGTCGAAGACACGCTCGGGGAACTCATCGATCAGCCCCTCCGTGCACCGGAACTCGCCCCCGTTGCGGCCGATGTCCTCCCCGAGAAGGACGACGCGGTCGTCCCGCCGCATCTCCTCGCGGAGCGCGTTGTTCACGGCCTGCACGATCGTCATCGCGGGCATTCACGTCTTGCTCCTCATCCATTCCGCGTACGGGTCGTCGCTCCCCTTGTCTCCTTCTACGATCCGCGTGAACCTCGGGTCCTCGAGCACAGACGCGAACTCGGGCTGGGATTTAGCCTCTTCGCGATACTCCGGCTGGGCCGCGCACGCACGTTCGAGATCCTCGAGGGCCTCGTCGAGGCCTCCTCGGCGGGCGGCGATGCACGCCAGTCGGTACCATGCGCTCCCGCGCTTCGGGTCCAGCCCGACCGTCCGGCGGTACGCCTCCTCCGCGGCCTCCAGGTCGCCGAGGTTCCCCAGGTCGAGGGCGAGGGTCATCCACGCCTGCGGGTTCTGCGGGTGGAGTTCGACGGCGCGGCGGTCGAACGCGACCGCGCGGTCGTACCGCCCCTGGAGGGAGTGGCACTGGGACGCGAGGATGAGGGCGTCCGTGTTCCCCGGGTCCCGCGCGAGGATCTGGTTCGCGATGACGAGGGCCCCGGTGTAGTTTCCATCGCGGAAGGACTCGTGGGCCTTCATCAGAGAGCGGTCCGAGGGCGGGGGGCCAGAGGGGGACTTGGGTGCGGACTTCTTCGTCCGCCTCCCGGATGGCCTCGGTGATCTCGTCTCCGATTGACTTCTCCAGGTCCGCCTGGAACTCCTCCGTCCAGATTCCGAAGTGCGCGAGGTATCGCTGGTAGACCGTTAGGGGATCGCGCTGCCGCCACGCCTCGACCTCCTTCTCGTCTCGATACCGGGAGGGATCGTCGGACGAGGAGTGCGGGCCAAGCCGGTACGTGACGCACTCGATGAGCGTGGGCCCACCGCCGCCGCGCGCCTTTCGAACGGCGTCCCGAGCCGCTCGAGCGACCGCGAGTGCGTCGTTTCCATCCACTCGCACTCCTTCGAAGCCGTACGCGATCGCTTTCTGTGCGATCGTCTCCGAGGCCGTCTGCTTGGCAACCGGGAGGGAGATCGCCCACTGGTTGTTGTTGCACACGAAGACGGTGGGCACGCGGAACGCACCCGCGAAGTTCATCCCGGTGTGGAAATCCCCCGTCGATGTGCCGCCGTCCCCGAAGTACACGAGGGTCACGACCTTCTCCC
Organism: Methanobacteriota archaeon; assembly: GCA_005878915.1. Lineage (GTDB taxonomy): Archaea > Thermoplasmatota > Thermoplasmata > RBG-16-68-12 > RBG-16-68-12 > EA-19. The sequence continues at coordinate 30,828 of VBML01000026.1, forward strand.
CGCGGATCTTCGCCGCCCATGCGGCACCGACGGCGAGGGGAATCTGCGTCCCGACGCAGCTCGAGATCGACATGTAGTTCCCCTGGCGAAAGACGTAGTGACAGGGCATCTGGCGGCCGCGGACCGCGTCCGCCGCGTTCCCCATGAACTGGTTCACGAGCTCAAGGAGGGGCATCCCGCGAGCGAGGGCAGCGCCCGGCTCCCGATACTGCGGGAAGATCCAGTCGTCCGCCTCGAGGGCGATCGCGGGCGCGACGATCGTCGCCTCCTGTCCCACGGAGGGCCCATAGAACCCGATGCGCCCCTGCCGTTGGAGTGCGAGCATCCGCGTGTCCAGGATTCGCTCCATGAGCATCAGGCGATAGAGCCGGACTGCATCGGAGGGCGAGAGGTTCGGGTCGACCTCCGGGTTCGTCGATCCGTCGTCGTTGATGACTCGGAGCAGGTCGCCCAAGGGCTGCCTCATCCCCCTTGACGGGGCCGCCCACGCGACCGCGGACGACTCCAGCGAAAAGAAATCCGAACTCTGCGTTTAAGCGTTATGCCAACACGCGAACAATCCCGATCGATGACCAAAGGTAAGGAGGAAAAGGGAGAAAGGGGAGCGCCGCGCGGTCCCGCGCGGCGGTGGAGGGAATCGAGTTACCCCTTCCGCAGGAAGGGCAGGCCCGTGCGCTTGTTGACGCCGACCTTGCGCCCCTTCGGCATCTCGTACATCTTGTTCCCGCTCTTCGGCTTCCTCTTGCTGAAGAAGTAGATCGTGACTTTCGGTCCCCGCTTCAGCTTCACGTCGCGCGAATACAGCGTCCATCCCTGATAGGTGTAGGGCTCGGGCATTTTACTCCCGTGCCCCCGTAGCGCTTCTGGAATTTAACCCTTATCGCCTCCTTATCGAAACAGGTTTTCCATGATTCGCGGGTCCGGCAAGGTCTAAGTGCCGCACTTGGAATGCCGCGGTGTGCTCGTCCGCGCCTCCGAGAAACTCGTCGGATACGCGGCGATTCTCTCGGGCGCGTTCCTCTTCGGTATCTGGGCAACGGGAGGAACGTTCGCCCTGCGGAGCGACCCGAATCTCTCCCCGCTCACCCTCGCGTGGTTCGTGCAGGCGGTGAGCGCGGTGGCGTTCTCCCCGTTTCTCCGGAGAATCCAGCTGCGTGGCCGCCAGTGGGCGTACACCGTCGGGGCCGCACTCCTCGGAGCGGTCCTCGCGCCCTCCATGTATTTCACCGGCCTCGGGCTCACGACACCGGTCAACGCCGCCCTGCTGTCGAACACGGAGGCCCTCTTCACCGTCGTGTTCGCGCTCGTTTTCCTGAGGGAACGGCTCTCCTGGCGAGGATATCTCGCCGCGGCGTCGATCCTGGTTGGCGCGGTTATTGTGACCCTCGACCTGGAGCGGCCCGGCTCGGATGTCGCGTCGACTTTGCTTGGGAACGTCCTGCTCGTCCTCGCCGCGGCCGGTTGGGGAGCCGCCAACACGGTGAGTCGTGTCGTCACCGACCGCCACGATATCCCATCGTACATCTGCATCCAACTCTCCATAGGGACCTTGATCCTCACCCCGGTCGTCCTCCTGAGCGGAGCCCGTCTCTCGATCGGCGCGGGGACCATACCGCTCGCTCTCTTTCTCGCCCTCACGAGTTCGGCGCTCTTCACGTATCTCTTCTATTTCGCAATGAGGCGGATCGGGGCCCTTCAGGTCGGGGCAATCCTGTCGACATCCGCCGCCTTCGGTGTGTCGGTCGCCGTCGCGTTCGGGTTCCCCCTCACGGCCCTACAGGCCCTCGGCGGCGCCGTGATGGCCCTCGGTGTCGTCGCCCTATATCGCTCCCCTTCGCCCAAGAGTTAAGTAGCGTCCCCAAGGATGGGAGACCGATGCCCACGGGGTCGGAGACTCCTTTCGAGGCCCTCGCCGAACTCACCCGGAAGCTCGAATCGACCACGAAGCGCCTCGAAAAGCGGCGGTTGATCGCCGAGTTCCTCCGCAGCCTTCCGCGGGAGGAAGTGGGGCCCGCGGTCCTGATTGCGATCGGCCGGATTTTCCCGGAGGCGGAGCAGAAGGCACTTAACGTCGGCTGGGCGACTCTTGAGAAGGCCCTCGAGACGACCCGCCAAGTCCGCCTCGATGCGCGCCCCCTGACGATCCGCGACGTCCGCCGCGCATTCGACGGGATTGCCGCAGCGAGCGGTACGGACTCGGTGAGGGCACGCCGCCGCCTCCTCTCAAGCCTCCTGGGTCAGGCGACGGAGGGAGAGCGGGAGGTCCTCCTGAAGAGCATCTTCGGGGAGATGCGAATCGGCGTGAACGAAGGAGTGATGCTCGAGGGAATCGCGGACGCGGCGGGCGTCGACCCTGACCTGGTCCGATCCGCGCACATGTTCCTCGGAGATCTGGGGCGGGTCGCGGAGGTCGCGCTCTCGGAAGGAACGTCCGGTCTCGCGGCGTTCGGTGTCCGCCTCCTGTCCCCGGTCAAGCCGATGATGGCGGAGATGGCCGACGACATCGACGCGGTCCTCGAGGAGCATGGCGGGACGACCGCCGTCGAGTTCAAGTTCGATGGCGCCAGGATCCAGATTCATCGCAAGGGAGAGGCGGTGCGTGTGTTCAGCCGCCGGCTCACGGATGTGACGGAAAGCGTTCCCGAGGTCGTCGAGATTGCCCGCGGGCTGCCGGCGGACTCGTTTCTCCTGGAGGGGGAGGTCGTCGCGGTGGACGCGAGCGGCCGTCCACTGCCGTTCCAGGACCTGATGCGGCGCTTCCGGCGGGTGCACGAGATCGAGGCGCTCCGGAAGGAAATCCCGCTGAACCTGTACCTGTTCGACCTCCTGTACCTTAATGGCCGCTCCCTGATGTCGTCCGCGTACCGGGAGCGGTGGGCTGCCCTCGAGCGGCTCGTCCCTCCGAAGATCCTGGCGAAGCGCATCATCACGTCCAGTCGATCGGAAATCGAATCCTTCCTGAAGGAAGCCCTCGAGGCCGGGCACGAGGGGCTGATGGCGAAGCAGCTCGACTCCCCCTACACCGTGGGGAAGCGGGGGAAGCGATGGTTCAAGATCAAGCCCGCCGACACCCTCGACGCGGGGATCCTCGCTGCGGAGTGGGGCCATGGCAGGCGCCAGGGAACGCTGAGCAACTACTGGCTCGGCGTACGCGATGGTGGACGTTGGCAGATGATCGGGAAGACGTTCAAGGGCCTCACGGACCAGGAGAGGCTCGATCTCATGGATCGCCTGATCGCTCTGAAGACACGCGAGGAACCATGGGTGGTCCACGTCCGTCCCGAGGTCGTTGTCGAGATTGCGTACAATGAGATCCAGCGGAGCCCACACTACGAATCCGGTTTCGCCCTGCGGTTTGCAAGAGTCGCCCGGATCCGCGACGACAAGGGACCAGGGGAGGCGGACACGTACGCTCGCCTCAAGGAGCTGTACGCGAAACAGTTTGAGCGGAAGGGGAAGGCCTACGAGGAGGTCTGAGTCCTCCGGGGCGAAGTCGCGAGAGCCTACTTCTCTTGCGCGGGAACTCTGCCCGCCGGCGCCGTGATCGCCGAGCTGGAGTACGCGGTGAGGAAGATGCCCGCAAGGGCGAGCAGGCCGCCAACCGCGACAACGAGCGAGGGCGTCTCCGCTAGGAGGATCCACGCGAGCAAGGAGGACCCGATCGGTTCGCCGACGAGGCTCACAGATACGACGGGAGCGGACACGAACCGTAGGGACCAATTGTAGAGCGTGTGGCCGCCGATCTGGGGGACGACGGCCATCGCGGCGAACAGGAGGAGCTCGGTCCTAAGGTCCCCCGTCGGGGCGAGCTTGCCCGTCGCCGCGGCAATCGCGAAGAGGGCGACCGCGGCGGTTCCGTATACGACGAACGCGTACACCGCGAGGGAAACCCGTTGCCGCATGCGCCGGCCCGCAAGGAAGTACACGCCCGCCATGACCCCGCCCATCAAGGCCGCCAGGTCCCCCGCCAACGTCGTCCCGGAGACACGGAGGTCCGCCACAGCGATGACGACGACTCCGGAGAACCCCAGCGCGATGCCCGCCGCCGTCATCGCGGCGACCCGCTCCTTCAGGAGGAAATGCGAGACGACGGCGACCATCACCGGGTGCGAGGTCACGAGGACGACGGAACTCGCCACGGTCACACCCGCCGTTTTGAGAGATGTAATCCAGAACGCGAAGTGGGCGGCAAGGACCACCCCGATCCCTGCCATCAGGAGGACGTCGCGGCGGGGGAGGGTCCGCAACGGGGTCGCCCGGTCGATCGCCGCGAAGGGAAGGATGATGACGCTTGCGATTGCCAAGCGGTAGAAGGCGATCGTGATTGCGTCGGAGTTCGACCATCGGATGAGGATGGAGGAGAAGGAGACCGCAACGATCGCCGCGGCGATCGCGGCGTATGGCCCCCTGACCATCTCGCCGCGAACCGTCCAGCGCCTTATCTAGATTCGCGGCTCATCCCTGGGGTGGCTGGGGCGGTGACGCCCACTGCGGCGGCTGACCGCCGGGCGGGCCTGCGGAGCGCTTCCGCATCCTCAGGAGGACGGCGACCGCAATGACCGCGATCAACGCGACGACGAGGCCGATGATCAGGAGGAACGTTGTGTTCCACTGATAGTGATATCCGGTGAGGACCATTTCCCCCGTCTTCTGGTCCTGCGCGTTGTACGACTCTTGCTTGGACCAGTATCCGACCTGCTCGGAGTAGTACACCTTCGTGTAGCCGCCGCTGCCAAGGGGGCGAATGGAGAAGGAGTGGAACGTTCCCGCGGGGACCACGATGTCCGCCTCCCCCTCCACCTGCGCGGAGGCGGAGGTCGAGACCGTCAGGACGTTGCCGCCGCCGACCTTGATGCTGACCTGCAGGGACACCGTCCACGATTTCAGGGAGGACAGTGGGAAGCTGGCCTGCGCCTGGGGCGGGTCGAACGAGAAGATGGTCGTGATGCCCAGAATGGTTGTGAAGGAGGTCCTCACGATTCCAAGGTCGGAGTCGCGGACCCAGGAATCCGTCGTCAAGCTTACCGGTCCCGCTGAAGTAGTATGCCGTAGGTGGAACGCATCGTAGGTGTTGCTGAGGAGGGTCTGGACCGGCTCGCGTGCGACGACATCGATGCGGAGGGTGGTGTTCGGGTTGCTGGAATCCGCGTAGATCCAAAAATCCCCCGCCGACCATCGCGGGGCGTTCGCATCCGCCCTCGCCGGCCCCGGGGTCGCGGCGAACGCTACGCCGAGAAGGCCGACGGCGAGGAACACCGCCACGAGTCGGAGGGCGCGCCGGGAGGGCATGGTCTCCCGCGGCGATATCTGGAACCCATCTTAATCGTGACGCGCCCGGTATCAGTTGCCGCAAGCTATATGGAAACGACCCCGATTCCCTGTCGATCGGGGGACGCGGATGCAGCTCGAGCAGGTATCGAAGGTCGCAGTGATCGGCGCAGGATCCATGGGGGCGGGCATCGCCCAGGTGTGCTCCCAGGCGGGCTTTCAGGTTTCGATGCGCGACGTCGAGCCGCGGTTCGTGGAGGCCGGGTTCCGCCGGATCCGGGATCCCCTCGCGAAGCGCGTCGAAAGGGGCAAGATGACCCAGTCCGAGCTTGACGCCGTCCTCGCAAGGATCAAAGGGACCGTCGACCTCAAGGACGCCGTCCGTGGAGCCCAGGTCGTCATCGAAGCGATTTTCGAGAAGATGGAGGTCAAGCGGGAGCTCTTCGGCGAGCTCGATGCGGTCGCTCCTCCGGATGTCGTCTTCGCCAGCAACACCTCGTCCCTGAGCGTCACGGAGATCGCAAGCGCGACGAAGCGAGCGGACCGCGTTGTCGGGATGCACTTCTTCAACCCCGCGCCGGTGATGAAGCTCGTCGAGGTGATCCGCGGGTCGGAGACGAGCGATGCGACGACCGCGTTCGCGAAGGGCCTTGCGATCCGACTGGGGAAGGAGCCCGTCGAGGTCAAGGAGTCCCCTGGGTTCGTCGTGAACCGGCTCCTTGTCCCCATGATGAACGAGGCGTTCAACCTCCTCATGGAGGGCGTGGCGACGGCGGGGGACATCGATAAGGCGATGAAGCTCGGGACGAACATGCCGATGGGGCCGTTCGAGCTCGCCGACTACACCGGCCTCGACATCGGGCTCGATGTGATGGAGGTCCTCCACCGGGAGACGGGGGACCCCAAGTTCCGGCCGTCGCCGCTCCTCCGGAAGTACGTCCGGGCGGGGCGACTCGGTCGGAAGAGCGGTCGCGGTGTCTACGACTACGCGGGCACGGCGTGACCGCAGGGACCGAACGGGGCGCCGCTGCTGGGGTGCTTGTGATCACGGGGGCGGCGGGGTTGGCCCTTCGGGCGGCTGCGGAGATGTCGGCGGAGCCTGCGGGGGCGGCACAATCGGCCCTGGCTCCATCGGCGGCGGGGCCGCGGAAGAGAAGCCGGTGGGTCCGACGGGCACCCTGGGGCCGCGACGTCGAATCGCGACCGCAGCGAGCACGACAATCACGATGACGAGGGCGATGACGGCCCACAGCTCGGGAGGCAACCCCAAGATGTTCGCCGGGCCCGCCGCGGGGGCGGCGTGTCGATACGACTTGAGTTCCAACCCCCCCTGTTCCGCGTCCGAAGCGTCGTACGACTTCTCCTTCACCGTGTTTCCCGCATCTCGCGACCAGTAGCTCCTCGAGTAGCTCCCATCCGCCTGGGTCTCAAGGAGGGGTGTGACCGCGAACGTTCCCGCGGGGACGGTCTGCTGTTCATCGGATTCCACGCGGATTGTCTCGGTCACCGTGGACGACATCGTCCGGGCGGGTAGACCCGTGACCTCCGTCACGCTCGTCAGGGCGCTCGTTGTGGACCACTGTGCGTTCGCGGCAAAGGGCCAACGAATTTCGATGGGTGGGTTGTAGGTGTTGGTGACCGTGAAGGAGTTCGAGCCGATCGTGGCGGTGAAGGTGAGCTTCACGGGGGACAGGTCCGAGCGACGGAACCACACGTCGCCGGGAACGGTTGTCGTGGTACTCCCGCTCGTCAGGTTGAACCAGAGTCTAGCGTGATACGAGGCGTATGACGTTCCGGAAACGGCGACGGACTCGGAGCCGAGGATCTCGTATCGGAACGTCCCCGTGGATCCCGGCAAGGGGGACGCTGTTCCGGTGAGATTGTACGTCCAGAAGTCCCCGATGCTCCACGTGGGCGCCTCGAGCGACGCCCGCACCGGCAGGGCAAGGGCCGGGAGAGCGAACACGATTGCAATCATGGACACGATCAAGATCGAGCGGAAATGGCGAAGCAACCCTCAACCTCCCCACGCAGGGATGGACCATGGCCCCATGAAGATTTCGCTGAAATCGGGGGGTCTCGCGAGGGAACCCGGTCCCCCCGGACCGAGGGTTCATGAGACCCGCTCGGTTCCCGCCCTGGAACGTCCGAGACGGGCTCGATTCGGATCGCCATCGAGGACCGAATTTTCATCGTCATGGGATGGTGGCGTTCCTCAGAAGCGCAAGCCCTTGGTTGGGAACGAATGATCAGAACGAATGATCACTCGTACGATTCCGCTTCTTCCTGGAGGTCGATGACGACCTGCTCGAGGACCTCCTCGAACGAGTTGCTGGTGTATTCCCTCATCCCCCCGATTTCGCTCTGGATGCGAGCAATAAACCGATTCGAGCTCTTGAGGAACTCGATGTTCACCAGCGACTCTTCCATGGGGACAGTCCTCGCGGGCAGGCGACGCTCCGAATTTCGAACGCGTAACGGAATTCTCTATTTAAGTGTTGCTTGCGCAGGGGGCCGCGGTGACTGTCCGCACGGTCCCATCCGGTCGCGGATTTTCATCCACAATCGGAAATGAAAATGAGCACCCCTACTGTCCGCTCAGCGGGATCGGATCCGCGACCCCCCGCGCAACGTTGATATACGCCTTGCGTATCGAGACCGCGCGCCAGCGCCGCAATGGAGAAGCGAACGTGGGAAACATCCGGCCGACCTACATCAAGCGGGTCGCGATTGAGCTGCTCAAGCGGTACCCGAACGAGTTCACCGCGGACTACGAGCACAACAAGAAGAAGGTCTCCGAGCTCACGGACGTCGCGTACCCGCGGATGCGGAACCGGATTGCCGGGTATCTGACCCGGTACCGCCAGCTCCTGCCGACGGTCTGATCCCCCCACCCGGCTTCGGGCCTCCCAGGGCTCTGCCCCGCGGGCTCGCCGGCGAGAGCAAAGACGATGGACTTCGCAATCGAAACGAAAGACCTCTTGAGGATATTCAAGCCCTCCCGCAAGTTGTTCAAGCGGAAGAATCCCAATGGGAATGGCGCGCCCGAGGGCCCCGTCACCGCCCTGGAGAACGTGACGACCCAGATCCGTGAGGGCGAGCTGTTCGGTCTCCTCGGCCCGAACGGGGCGGGGAAGACGACGCTGATCAAGATCCTGTGCACCCTGCTCCTCCCGACGGCGGGCCATGCGTATGTGGCGGGCTACGACGTGGCGAAAGACCCCTTCCCCATCCGTGAGAAGATCAACATGGTGAGCGGTGGGGAGACCAGTGGCTACGGGCTCCTGACAACGCGTGAAAACATCTGGATGTTTTCGCAGTTCTATGGGGTCCCGAGCAAGGTCGCGAAGGCGCGTATTGACGAACTGTTCAAGACGTTCGGCCTGTGGGACAAGCGGGATGCCAAGGTCCGGACCCTCTCGAGCGGACAGCGCCAGAAGATGAACATGGTCCGAGGGTTCGTCACCGACCCGGAAATCCTCTTCCTCGACGAGCCGACCCTCGGCCTCGACGTGAACGCGAGTCGCGTGATCCGGGACTATGTGATGGGCTGGGTGCGGCGCCAGAAGGGGAAGACGATCCTCCTCACGACCCACTACATGATGGAAGCGGACGAGATGTGCGACCGGATTGCGATCATCGACCACGGCCGCATCCTCGCGTGCGACACCCCCGAGAACCTGAGGCGGGGAATCCGGAAGGACACGACGTTCCGGCTCGAGGTGGACACCCTCAAGTCCACGTCCATGTTTACGGGGATGAGAGGCGTGAAGAACTTCTCCGCGAAGAACGATATCGCAAATAACACGACGAGCCTCACGTTCATCCTCGAGGACGAGTCCCCTGTGTCAGACATCCTGAGCTCGATCCAAAGCCAGGGCTCGAAGATCCACTACCTGCAGAAGTCCGAGCCCACCCTGGAGGACGTCTTCATCAGCATGGTCGGGAGGGGGCTGGAGTGAGCACGGCAACTGCGACGTCAAGGATCCCGCATCGCGTGAAGCTGAACCTCCAGGCCATCGTCGGGCGGGCGTACCCCCGGGTGATTGGCGCGAACCGGGAGCCTTCCTGGATCTTCTTTGAAGCGATTCTCCCGCTCCTCGGCATCGCGGCGTACGTGTTCATCTACAAGGCCCTCGCGACTCGCGCACTCGGTGTCATCCTGACTCCGACCCCATCGGCACCTTATGGTATGTGCGGCCCGAACCCTTGCGTCGACGCGGCGCAACAAGCCCTCTTCCAGGCGAATTCAATCGCGAACACGAACGCCCTGATTGCCACCGTGGTGCTCGGAGGGGCCATGGTTGCGTTCTGGCTGAACGTCCTCTGGTCGATGGCGTCCCAGCTGTACTGGGAGAAGGAAATCGGGAACCTGCAGCTCTACATGATGGCTCCGATGTCGCGGATGGCCCTCCTCGGGGGCATGGCGATCGGCGGCATGTTCATGACGTCCGTCCGGGCGATTACGACGCTCGTCGTCGGGATCCTTGTCTTCACCGTCACCTTGCAGCTCGGGAACCCGCTCCTCCTCCTCGGAGTGTTCTTCGTCACTCTCATCGCGCTCTACGGGATGGGAATGATGCTCGCCTCGCTCTATCTCCTCTGGGGACGGGAGGCGTTCAACCTGTCCGCCCTCCTCGAGGAGCCGATCTTCTTCTCGAGTGGGTTCTACTTCCCCGTCGGCGGCTTCGCGCGGTTCGGGACCGTAGGGGGCGCGATGCTCGCATTCGCCACCGCGATCCCCGCGACCCTTGGGCTTGACGCGATGCGCCAGATCATCGTTCCCGGGAGCCCATCCCTCCCCATCCCGATCCCATGGTCGCAGGGCGCGTACCTGACACCCGACCTCGAGTTCGGACTCCTCCTCGTCCTAGCCGTCATGTTCCTTTTCCTGGCCCGCTATACGCTTGCGTACCTGGAGAAGCTCGCGCGTCGCGAAGGGAGGCTGACGTCACGGCATCAGTGAGCAGCGCCGCCCGGATCCACTGGCGGTCGTTCAAGTGGGCCGCCTGGCTCGGCTGGGAAATGGACTCGAACTGGACAGAGCCGTGGCTCTTCATGGTGTACAGCGTGATCAAACCGATCGCGGGGGCCTTCATCCTCGTCCTGATGTACACCGTCTTCGCGCTCATCGGGCAGTTCCGAGACCCCGACCTGTTCTCCTACATCTACGTCGGGAACGCGTTCTTCATCTTCGTAGGCAACACGCTGTTCGGGACGTTCCAAGTAATCCAATCGGACCGGGAATGGTACCAGACCCTGAGGTACACATACATCTCCCCAATCTCCTATTACACGTACATCGTCGGCCGAGCGGCCTCGAAAGTCGCGGTCGCGGCTCTCGCGGTCGTAATCACGCTCGCCTTCGGTGCCCTCGCCCTCGGCGTACGGTTCGAGATCAACCTCGCCCAGCTCCCGATCTTCGCCGCGGCGTTCGTCCTCGGCTTGTTCTGCCTGGTCTCGATCGGAATCTGCCTCGCGGGGATCTCCTTCATGACTGCGAAGCACACCCATGGGCTCGCCGAAGGGATTCCCGGGATTTTCTACGTGTTCTGCGGGGTCTTGTTCCCGCTCACGGCCTTGCCCGAGTGGGCCCAATCCGTCGGTCGGGGAATTCCCCTCACGTACTGGTTCGACCTCACCCGCCGGCTCCTCCTCCCGCCGAACACGATCAGCACGGGGCTCGGGTTCTTCAACGACTACGAAATCCTCGCCCTCCTGCTCGCGTCGAGCCTGATCTTCTTCCTGATGTCCATTGGGATCTTCAAGCTCGGCGAGTTTCTCGCCCGGCGGGCGGGGAAGATCGACATGACGACGAGCTACTGAGCGGATGCCCGCCTCGCCCGCCTCTCTCGGATGTATGGGAAGCGGCGGATGTCGCCGCAGACGCCGCACGTGGAGGTGACAAGCCCCCGCGACACGCGAACGCGGCAGTTCTTGCCAGGGACGAGGAAAGCGTGGCAGCGGCGACAGTACCGCCGTTTGAACTCCCGCGGGAGTCGCACATTGTACCGCATTCCGATTTTCGCTGCAAGGCTGGCGTACCGGTCCGCGCGAGCAGAGTTCCCCGCCACCGCCTCACGCTCGGCTAGGCGGAACAGGATATCGATTCGCTCGAGCGCGATCTTCCTCTCCGATCCCTTCCGCCGGCGCTGCGTCATCTCGGCTCCGTAGGGGGGCGCCGCTTAAAGGTTCGTCGCGGCTTATGATGCGGTCTCTTGCAGCTAGGGCCTAGACCGGCCAAACCTTTTTCCCGCATCCCTCCATCGACGGAGAGGGAATTCCGTGAAGGCTCGCGTGAAGGCGATCTACCGCCAATTGAAGCAGCCCGTGGACGCGATCGTCCTCTCCAACTCCACCGAGCCCCACATCGACATGTCGTTCTTCTATGCCACGGGCCTCACGGACGGCCTCTTCGAGGGTTGCACCGCGTGGCTCTTCCCGGATGGTCGCTGCGAGATCATCACGTCGGCCCTGGAGGAGGAGGCGGCGAAGAAGAGCGGGTTGCCCCTCCGTGTCTTCAAGAACCGTGACGAGCGGCGCGCCGCGATGCGAGGGTCGCTCCGGGGCCTCCGGCGGATCGGCATCAACTCGTCCGAGCTGACGCAGAAGGCCTTCACCGAGCTGAAGCAGCTTCTCCCCAAAGGTCGCTTCATCGATGTCTCCGATGCGATCATGAAGGCCCGTCTCGTCAAGGACGATTCGGAAGTCGACCTCATCCGGACCGCGTGCAGCATCGCGTGTCGATCCCTCGAGCAGATCCTCCCGTTCATCCGACCGGGCCGCACGGAGAGCGAGGTCGCGGCGGAGCTCGTGTACACGATGCAGCGAAACGGCGCGACCGGGGCCGCGTTCCGGACCATCGTGGGGGCGGGGCCGAACTCCGCCGAGCCCCACTACACCGCGGGCCCGCGAGAGATTCGTTCCGGGGATCTCATCGTGATTGACTTCGGCGCGCTCTACAAGATGTACCACTCGGACGTCACCCGCACGGTTGTCGTGGGAAAGGCGAGCCCGGAGCAGCGGGAGATGTACGAGACCGTGCGTCAAGCCCAGGACGCCGCGATGAAGATGCTGCGCCCCGGGATCCGGGGAAAGAGCGTCGACGCCGCCGCGCGGAAGCTCATCGACGCGACGAAGTATCGGGGGCGGTTCATCCACGGCCTCGGCCACAGCCTGGGGCTCGCCACCCACGATGGGGGCGGGCTGAATTCGGTGAGCGACATCATTCTGAAGCCGGGGATGGTGTTCACCAACGAGCCCGGTGTGTACGTCTCCGGGTTCGGTGGGGTGCGGATCGAGGATGACGTTCTCATCACGAGGGCAGGCCCCGAGGTGCTATCGACGGCGTCGCGCGATCTTGTCACCGTAGGCTGACGGCCTCGTCACTACGCAGAGAACTCGTTCTCCAGTATTGACATCCGAACGAGGTTCGCGAACCGCCCGCGCTTCCACAACTCGTCCCGCCGAATCCCTTCGCGGATGAACCCGCACTTCTCATACACGCGAATCGCACGGTCGTTGTAGTCGAGGACGTCCAGGTTCACCTTATGCAAGCGAAGGTCGCGGAACGCGTACCGCAGGATCGTCCGCATCGCATCTGTCCCGTATCCCTGCGACCACTGCCCTTTTTCTCCGATGACGATGCCGACGCTCGCCTTGCGGTTCGACCGATCGATCCCGTGGAGGCCGACGTTCCCCACATGATTTCCCTGCACCTCGATCGCGTAGATCTCCTCGTCGACCTTCGCCCGGTAGTCGTTGAACCACCGCTCCTCCTCGGCCATCGTGAGGGGCTCCTCCCGCCCGAGAAAGTACGTGACCTCGCGGTCGTTGAACCACACGACACACCGGGCAAGGTGCTCCCGTCCGAGGGGCCGCAGGGAGACACGCTCCCCCGCAAGGGGCTCCCGCCGCATCGCGCGGGCGAATGGCGGACCGCACTTAGAGCTACGCTCGCGAGGGGGAACTCCGTCGCGATCGTGCAACGATGTGATCTGGGCGAACGGACTGGTGCCGACGCCGTCCGAGGCGGGCAACATCCAGCCTCAAAATGTTGGGACGACGATTCCAGAGGAACAGTCCAATCGAGAATTAATCACGGCCCCGCCCTTTATCGTCGGGCGGGGCGCAAGACGCCCCTCCTCGGCGCCCTGGAGGCAACCTCTCCCCTCTCTTGAACTCGGAGCCTACCAAGGTCCTAAACGGCGGTTCCAAATACTTTAAGGTCGTTTGGTGTTCACCCGATTTCGGGACAACCTACCAATGTCCACACCAAAGGGTAGGCGAAAGGGAGGAGGAACGCGGCCCGGCGAGCCCGGGGACCGCGCACTTTATATAAGGTGTTAGACACATGAATGCATTCGTGGGCTGGCGACAGCTCTCCCCTCGACTAGCGATTGCCCTCCTGATGCTAGGCAGCCTAGCCGCGATCCCGCCGGCGTCCGCGGCGACGGACGTCCAGGCAGTCTCTCTCGCAACGGATCGCATCGACTACGTGAATGCCTCCGGGTTCAACCAGGTCACGGCGACCGCCACGGTCAACTTCAACGGCGCCGGGCCACTGGACCCGGTGATGTTCGAATGGTTCGCGCCGGGTGGCCCCTCACCCTTCCGCACCATGGAGGTCCCTCCGTCGCAGATCGCGACCCTAACCGCCACTGCATCCGACTCATGGGTCGTTGCCGGCGAGGGGAGTGGATTCTCGATTCTGGCGTCGATCAATCAGACCGTGGGCAACAACATGCTCCGTGTGACCTCCCCACCCGCCACGATCAACGTGTACAACCGGACGGGACTCGCTATCGTGATGGACGTGGCGGTGACGACCTCGCCGGTATACGAGAACGGGACCGTCGCAACCGCGCGCGCGGACCTGAAGTATGCGTTCAACGCGAGCCATCTGCTGGGGGTCCAGTTCGACTGGTTTTATCCAGACGGGAGACCCGCGTATTCCGTGGTGGATTCGAGCCCTGTCCCCTTGTCGAACGCGAGTGCCCGAGCGACGAGCAGCTGGACGATCGACCGCATTGGGACGGCGTTCCATGTGAACGCGACGTACCTCGGCGGGCCCCCGATCACGAACACGACGAGCTTCGACGTCCTCGAGCATCGGATCGGCAATTGGGTCCCCACCAACCCGTGGGTCGGCCGCCGGACCCTGGACCTGGCGTCGAGTCCGTGGGGGGTCTGCTCCAACGCCACCGTCCCGCAGGGGGCCGAGCTCTTCATCGAGGCGGGGGTCGAAATCCGGTTCTGCCCGGGTACGGGCCTGTCCGTGAGCGGGACCCTCACCGTTGACGCCCTCCCGACGAGGAAGGCGTACTTCCTGAGCCTGCCCCCCTTGGGGGAGCCGATGCGGGCGGGCGATTGGCGAGGGATCACGTTTTTCCCGGACGCCGCCCCCGACGCTTCCATCCTCTCGAACGTCGTCATCCAAGGCGTCACGGATGGGGTCGCTGTCCAAGGGACCGCGGTCACGATCGTAAACAGCACGATCGCCCTCGCGACCGGTGCCGCGATTCACCTTTCGAATTCGGCATCCCTCGTCGGGAACAACGAGATTACGCAGTCCGATGTGGGCATCCTCGTCCAGCGATCGGACGGCCCGACGATCGACTCGAATCGGATCCAGGGGGCCCGGGTCGGCATTCTTGTCGAGGACTCGGTCGCGGGCCTCGCGGGCAACGACGTCTCCTTGAGCACGGAGGCGGGCATGAAGGCCGTCCGGTCGCGGGTCGTTGTGGACGGAGGGGTCTTCCGGGACAACGGGGACGTCGCCGTCTTCCTCACCGGCGTTCAGAGTGCGTATCTCCTGGGTTTGACCATCACAGGCGGCACGAACAGCCTGCGGGGGGACAACTCTCGGAATGTCGTCGTCGAACTGTCCACCCTGTCGGGTGCGCGCGATTGGTCCGTGCGATTGATCAACGTGACCGCGACGTTCATCAACACGACGCTCGCGGCAACACAGTACGACCTCGTCCTCATCGCCTCCCCCACGACCTTGGTGAACAGCACCTACGGGAGGCTCTACCCGCCCCTGGGCTCGGCCCTCACGATCAAGAACTTCCTCCACGCGGTGGTGGAGTCGGACATCGTCGGCCGTCCACGGATCGCCCGGGCCTGGGTGAACGTGAGCTCGGACAACGTCGTTGTCGCGAGCCGACGGACGGACGCAGCGGGGGTGACCCGCTGGATCCTGTTGACGGATCGCATCGTGTTCCCGGGCCGCGTGCGGACGATGACGAACTCGATTGATGTCCGCTACGACGGCTATCTCGTCGAGGCGAGCCCCCGGACCGTGAGCATGATCACGAGCCATACGGAGCGCTTCTCCGTGATCCCGCTGACATCGAACCCCGGGGGGCCCTCCTTCGGAGTCGACCCGATGATCCTCGTCTTCCTCCTGGTCGTGATGGGGACCGTACTGTTGGCGATGCCTGCCATGCGACGTCGGCGGGCGTCCACGGGGCCGCCGCTGCCCCGCGCTGTGGCGGATGTCGTGTTGGAGCCCGGAAAGGCGTACCTTCTGAGCGACGAGAAGTCCGACCGGGCGTTCCAGATCTTTGCGTCCAAGCTCTCGAAGGGCGCCAAGGGCCTCGCGATCACTCGGATCTACCCGGACGAGGCGCGCCATCGGTATCGCCTGCGCGGCGCGTCGATCGTTTGGCTGAGCCGGGGTTACGGGAGAGAACGCATACGGCCCACGAACCTCGGCGCCCTAGTCCAGGAAGTCGAGCGGTTCGTGAGCGGAACGAAGGACACCGTAGTCCTCCTGGACGGACTGGAGTACCTTCTCGTCCAGAACGATCCGCAAAAGGTCGTCAAGTTCGTGCAGACGCTGTCGGACACCGCGTCCGTGCACCGCACGCGAATCCTCATCCCGTTCAACGTCAAGACGGTGGATGAGCCGCTCCGTGCCCTCATCACGCGGGACCTCCAGCCCCTGTGACCCCTCCCGGCGGCACGGTTATTAGACGGCCCGGAAATACGCATCGTGCGTGGTTCGTCTCTACAAGACCTTCGTCCATGGGTTCGACGAGGAGATCGAAGGCGGGATTCCGCAGGGGCACGTCGTTCTTGTCGCGGGGCCCCCCGGGACCATGAAGTCCTCCCTGGCGTACAGCATCCTGTACAACAACGCCCTCCATGACGGGACGTCCGGGGTCTACGTCACGATGGAACAGGACCGGGAGAGCCTGGAGTTCCAGATCACCCGCATGGGCATGGACCCGAAGAAGGTCGGGGACAAGGTGCGGATTCAGGACATCTCGCGGATCCGACGGGGGGTCGAGGAGCTGCGGGACACGTCACGGACCGGTTCTCCGGTCGAGAAACCGTGGCTCGACATCCTCAAGGGCCACCTCGAGGACGTCAAGGGGACGGGCGATTTCGCCCTCCTTGTCCTGGATTCCCTCCCGATCCTAGAAATCATCTCAGGGCTACGGGAGCGCCGGATCGGACTGTTCCACTTCTTTGGATGGTTGAAGGCACTCAAGGTCACCACGTTCGTGATCTCGGAGGTCTCCCCGGACCCCAACATCGTTCGAGACGAAGACTTCCTTGCGGACGGGATCTTCGCGCTGACGATGGATCGCGTGGGGGAGCTGGATGTGTATCGGCGCATCCGGTGCGTGAAGATGCGCGGAGTGAACCACAATCCGGGGATTTTCACCCTGGAGGTCGAGGACGGCGCCTTCCGGGTCACGCGGGTGATCTAGCTCGATTCCTGACGGAGCCTGAGGACTCGCAGGAGGGCCCGTTCTTCCGCGGAGAATCGCGCCTCGAGCCCTTCGAGGGAATCCGCGGCGAGGAGCTTGATGCTCAGCGGGTTCCCCCGGGAGAGCCGGTAGATCTTCTCGAATTCCTCGTTTGGCATCCCCCTCGGGGCCAGCTTCCGGCACTCCTGTTTCTCCAATCCCCCAATCGGCAGGACTTGCAACGCGATCGATTCCCGGAGGCGCGCGCCGTCGAGGAGCGGGGTTTCCGCGGTTAGGAGGAGCTTCCCCCCTCGCTTCCTCATGACTCCGATCAGCATCCGAGCCACCCCGTCGGGCGCGCGGTCCGCGTCGTCCAAGACGAGGAGCGCACGCGACGTCGGCCAGTCCCGCTCGAGAATTCCCTCCACCTCGTCGATGCGGGGGGCACGCTCCAGCAGGCGCGAGGAAAGGTCGCTGCGACCGACCGATGCGAGGAAGGCCCCCAGGGAACGCGTCATCCCCTCCAGCGGAGCCCCCTCCTTCGCGGTGTGCCAGAGCGTGTGTCGTTCCGGCTCGAGCGCCTCCAGGGCTTTCGACACGAGGGCGGTCTTTCCGATTCCCCGCGGGCCCACGACCAGGAGAGCGGGGGTCGTCGATGCGGCCCACTCGGCGATGGCCGCCAGCTCCGGCACGCGACCAAAGAAACTCTCGCCGGACGGTCGATCCTGTTCGTGGTGCGACATCGCGGCGCGTCCCCGCTCTGGCGTCACTCTCGCAAGGTCGAGGAGCCCCTCACGGTCCACGTTCGAGAGGATCTCCGTCAGCGAGTACGGGCCGCCCGCGAGCTTGCGGGCCTCCCCCATGGCGAGGTCACGTACAGCTCCTCTCTCGTCCCGTACGGTCACCATCGCCCGGTTCAGCTCCATGGCCAAGGCTTGTGCCGTCGAATGTCCCTCGGGGGTGATGAGGTAGACCTTCCTCTTCCGGACCTCACCCCGGACGCGCGCGGTGGACTCGGAGAGGCAGTTCTGCCCCTCGAGGGTCCTCATGGCGCGGGACACGTGGTTCACTCGAATCCGGAGGGCCCGCGCAATCCCCTCCTGCGTGAGCGGAAACGCGGCGTCTGCAATGTCCTTGTTCGCCGTGCGCTCGAAGAGGTGCAGCAGCGCGCGCTGATTGACGGTGAGCGTTCCCCGCCCGACGTGCTCCCCCAGACGAATCATCGCTAATCGACGATTTGACGGCGTCATTAAAAAGGTATCGTGGGCGAAGCGATGGCGAGGTCGATTCCATGTTCGCGGAGTTCCGGAAGTGGTGTCACGCGAGGGGGAAGGTCACCACCGTCCTCGGGATGGGGTTTTTCAAGTACCCTTGGCCGAAGTTGAAAGCAGAAGGTCCATCGGCCGGCTCTGCCGTGACCCGGGGGTATCAGGCTCGATTTGCGGCCCTGATTGCGTCCTGGGCGTGCTCCCACGCTTCTCCGAATTCCTCGATGGCCTCGGCGTATTCGAGCTGGCCCCACTCCTGATAGGCGTCCAGGAGCTCCTCTTCCGCCTCGGCGATCTCGTGCTGGACTTCCTGCGTGTTGTTCGGGTTGCGGATGGGCGTGTCCCGCGCGTCCCCCAGAGCCACGAGGGCGAGGAGCTCGTCCGCCTTCACGAGGAGGTTCGCGATCAGATCGCACTCCGAGGCAAGCGTCGCGCGCTCCGTCGCGGTCCACCTGCGCTCGTCAAGGTTGCATGACACGGGGCCCCCCTCCTCCTGGAGGAGCGCTTCGACCGCGTCCTCTTCCTCCTCGAACACCTCCTCGCCTTCTTTCGGGTTGAGGTGGGTCGCGTCGATCCACCACGGCTCCATTTCATACCGGAACGAGAGGTGGGCGACCATGTCCGAACCGAGGAACAGGGCGACCGGAAGGCTCACGTCATCGGCGTGGAACTTCAGTGTAACGCCCCGCTTCCCATGGCTGGAGGTCACATCGAACCGCTGGAGCCACGCGTCCACGCGGAGCCGCCCCTCGAAGCTGAGGTCCTTGTTGGGCCACCCCCTCGGCAGGTCGATCATCGTGACCGCGTCGTTCGCCCACGCGAGCCGGAGGGTCCGGTAGGCGGGTAGCTTGGGAGTCCACGAGGGGCCCAGCAGGACGCGCACCTCGTTGTTGCCCCTCCGGGTCACGGTGACGTCGGGGCCGAGGGCGACCGTGATCCCCACCGGCTCGAAAGGATCCTCGATCCCCAGGCTCTCCCATACTTCCTCCTCCGCCTTGTCGAGGTGCTCCAGGAACTCCTTGTCCCCGCGGGCCATCGCGACGTACTTCAGTGCTTTGATCCGCTGAATCGCCTCGTGCTTCAGGTCCCCGGGGGACGCGATGTGGATGGGCAAGGAAGTCGTCGAGGAACCGCCATCATCGTCGGACGCCCGAAGGCGAACGAGGTAGTCCCCGGGCGAATACGAGTGGCTCACTCGACTCGACGCGGCAACGGGGAACGTCCCGCCGGGGCTTGGGAAGGGGTCGGGGCCTGCACCGTCGTTGAACGTCGTCGAAGTGGCCGTAGCCGATCCGTCGCCGAAGTCCCAGAGGAAGGTCAGGTCGTCGCTGCCCGGGTCCGTCCCTGCGCCGGTGAAGTCGATCGGGATGAAGGGGAAAAGGTCGCTGGAGGGCAGGTGCCCCGGAACGGTCTGTGCAACGTTCTTGATCGTGGGCGTGGGCGCGACGTTCCGGACATCGACCGAGGTGACGTACCGCGCGGACCCGCCGTCGTCATCGGTGACGGTGAGGGTCACTGTGCAGGCGCAGTCGTCCCCATACGTGTGGCTCGAGGCATCGCTCGCCGTGAACGGATACGTCCCGCCAGGAGAGCCGGGGGGATCAGGGCCGATTCCGTTGTTGTAATACACGTGCAGGTCCGTCGGGCCGAAGTCCCATGACCAGGAAAACGCGAGATCATCGCTGCCAGGGTCCGTCGCGGTGGCGGTCAGGGTGACCTGCGTGCCCTCGGATACCCCAACCTTCGCGGAATCCACAGAGACTGATGGGGGCAGGTTCCCCACCGAGAACGTTCCGGACAACGTCGTAACACCGCCGTCGTCGTCCTGGGCCTTGACCGTCCACGCGAAGCCGCCGTTGTCGCCGCAGACGACGGTCTGTGTGTCTGTGATGTCCCTCGGGTGCACCTGGGGGCTCGGGTCCGGATCCGGCACCACCGCGGGGTCATTCGGATAGAACACGAGGCTGGACCACCCGGAGCACGACCCGCTCCAGGACACCGTCAGGTCGTCGCTGCCCGGATCTTGGATGCGGGCCTCGAACGTGAGCGTGGCGCCCTCGTCTCCCGAGGGGATGGCGGTTAGTTCGATGGAGGGTGAGGCGTTGCTCACCGGGACCGTGAGATCCTGCAGGACGGAGCCTTCGTCGTCGTCGACGATCGCGATTGTGATGGGATAGGCGAAGTCGTCGCCGTACGTGTGGGTGATTGTGAACGTCCCCGTAGCGGCCGGGGGATCGTGCGTGGACGTGAGGGTGACGGTCTCCAGGGCCCCGCCGCCCCAGTCGATGAACGCCGTGTGCGTGTCGAGCCATCCTGGGTCGGAGAACGTCACCGTGATCGTCGCAGGCGAGCCTTCCACCGCACCCGTGACGAAGAAAGAGTCGATTCGCGGCGGGGCGTTGCTGATTGTGTATCCCGCGCTCGTGGACGCGGTGAGCTCACCGTCAGAGACTTCGACGGTCACCGTCCCCACGAGGTTGTCCCCGAACGTGACCGGGGGAGAAATCGGCGAGGACATCCAGCCCGTGTCCCAGGTCCCGTCGCTCGTGAAGTCCCAACGGTACTGGAGGTCGTCCCCGTCGGGGTCCGTCGACCCGCTCGCGTCGAACTGTATCGGCGAGCCCTCCACTCCTGTGAAAGGACCCGTGATGACGGCGGTGGGTGCGCGGTTCACGCTGAAGACGTCCACGATGGGGATCTCCGAATGGGCGTCCACGGTTTCATCCGCATTCGTGTCGACCTCGGCGCGGGGGAGCTCGATCCGTCCCGCGTGGAGGCGCGGAGTCTGGAGCTGGTATCGCAGCTTGATCCCCTGGTACGGGGTCGGCGCGTTCAGGTCCTTCCCCGTGACATCCGCCGCGGGAAGGTCGACCGCCCACGTCACGGTCTTCGTTCCGTCGGAGTTCTGTGTCTCGCTCGTGGGTGTGACGGAGTAGCTGCCGGGCACGACGGACCAGCCCGCGGGAATCCGGTCGGACACGATGGCCCCATGGGCGTCCACGTCTGACCCGCTGTTGTCGCCCTTCACCGCGATGTTCGTTGCGGCGACCGTGACGGATATGATCTGCCCCGCTGTACTCGGAATCTCCTTCCACATCGGTGCCTTCCCGACGACGATTGTTGCGTGTTCGCTCAGGTAGTTCCAAACGTCGATCTGCGTGTTCTTCGTCTCGGAGTCAAAATATGGACTCGCGATGATATCTTGGAGGGCCGTGGGCAGGATTTCGCCGCCGAGGACGATGTCGACGCCCGCTTGGGTGTACTGGAAGTGCTCCGTGCACCACCATGGGGGCGGTGGGAGGAAGCCCTGGAGCCATTCATCCGCGTAGCTGTATGTGACGGAGCTTCCGGGGGAGAGTGTGGCGGTGGTCAGGGCGCCGTCTTGGGTCGTCGGGTCACCAGGATCGACGGCGAACTGTGCCGGACTCGGGCTCATCAGCATGGAGGGTTCATCGACGACGACGGAGGCCGGGGCGGATGGCGATACGGAGACACGGTAGCCGACCGGCAGCGTGACGGTGAAGCCGCCGCGGTCGTACGTGATGTCCACCTGGGTGACCGTGACCCAACCGCGCGCGTATCCCTCCCAGATCTTGATGGGCCCGCCGGAGGTCGGCGAGGGAGCGCCAAGCAGGAGGGAGCCCGCCGCAGAGGAAGCGAGCACTGCTGCAAGGACAACACAGGCGAAACCCCGGCCCATTCGTCCCCCTTCGACTGCATGCATATTGATAGGGGGGCTTTAAAAGCCTTGGGGTTGGAGCAACTCCTACGCGCCGATTTTCTAGGAGCGACCACGCCGCCGCCGGGCGTCAACCTGCCGTTCTTTCTCCTTGAGAACCTGGTTCTCGAGGATCTCCATCAAGCCGCCCATGGCCTCGACCAAGTCCCAATCGAAGTGTTTCACATAGTACATGCCATGCGCCGTCGTGAATCGGGCGTGAAGGGATTGTTTCTGCCGATCCCCCTCTCCCTTGTACGTCTGCACGTGGACCGAGAGGGTTCGCGGGGTCACGATGTTCGCGAGCTTCTTCATCGACTTTCGGATGACATCGTACAGCGCCTCGTAGACCTCCGACTGCTCCTCGAGCCCGCTGATTTGGACGAGGAGCTCCTCTCGTTCCCGGAGGCCCGCGAGGAGCTCGGCGAGGTCGAGCTTCGTCAAGATCCCGATGGGCTCCCCCCGCTCCACGACGATCACGCTGGAGATGTCGTGCTTCACCATCAGCCGGGCGGACTCCGCAACCGTCGCATTCGGTCCGACGGTGACGACGGGGTATCGCATCGCGCCCTTCAGCTGCAGGGCGGAACGGGTCTTCTCGCCCGACACCTCACCCGCGTGCGCACCCCTCTTTGGCTGGGCGAACGCGTCCTGCAGATCTCGCACCCCGACAACCCCGATCAGGCGTCCGTTACGATCGAGGACCGGCAGCGACCGCTCCCCCAACCCTTGCATGGTGCGGATTGCATGCTCCACGGAGTCCTCTTCGGAAACCGTCTGCGGCGACGGCGTCATGACGTCTCGGACCTTCACGTCGGCGAACTCGTCGACGTCTGCGATCGCCCTCGTGAGGTCTGTTCGGCTCACGATCCCGACGAGCTTCTTTCGCTCGAGCACGGGGAATGCGCGGAAGCCGCCCTGGATCATTTTCTCCGCCGCCGTTGGCAGGTCATCGTCCGGGGTCACTTCCGGGACCGATTGCAAGAGGGTGGCGACGCTCGTCGTCGGCGGGAGGCCCCGCCGCCGCATGATGCCGGACAGCGTTACGAGGCCCTCGACGGTCTTCCCTCGGACGACAGGGAGCTCGTGGACCCCGTGCTTCTTCATCTTCCCGAGGGCCTCCCCCACGGTATCGTCGGGCCCCACGGTCACCGGCTCCTTCGACATCACGTCCCGGACCTGGAGGTCCTGAAGTTTGGAACGGCGCATGCGGGAGCACCCTTGGGGGGCACGTGGCAAGCTCCGAACACTATTTAATGTTCCTTCCCGCCTCGCGCCTCGCCGATGCTCGCGCGGGCCCGCGTCGTATTTCGAGGTCGCGTGCAAGGAGTGTACTTCCGCGCGAACTGCCAGCAGAAGGCGCAGGAGCTCAGCCTTCGCGGATTTGTCCGGAACCTCCGGGACGGAATGGTCGAGGCCGTGTTCGAAGGGGAAAAGGCCGCGGTCGCCGAGTGCATCGAGTGGAATTCGACCCGTCAGCCGTACGCGCAGGTCGACCGCGCCGATGTGACGTGGGAGCCGCCGACCGGGGAATTCGTGGATTTCGAGGTACGACATTGAGTGGAGGGTCGCTGGGAAAGATTCAGACCGGCCCGCTCGCGCTACTCGATTTTGATGCCATACGTCCGCTCGGGAAGCTCCTTGTGGATTTCATTCGCTTGGGCCTCCGACATCACCCCTCGCTGCATCCACAGCCTCGTCTTCCTCGGCACCGTGGCAGGACCGAGGACCGCTCCCGGACGTCGAGGATCGTCGATGTAGTCGGTCTCCAAGAAGAACCGCGAGCCGCCCGTTAGGGCCTCGCGGACGAGGTCTTCCTTTGCGAGGATCGACGGCACGATCCCGTGGTTGTCTTCGCGGCGGGTCAGCGGCGTCGAGTGGTGTTTCACCACCCGCTCCCGCGGGAGGCGCACGCGGTCCGCCAACCGTGCGAACTCCGCGAACGTCTCGCGGGTCGGATCCTCCGTGTGGAGCACGACGGCACACCCGCAGTCCGTTGCCGCCTCGAGCGCATGGATCAGGATGTCGTTCGACGCATCTCGGACTTCCTCGTCGACCGAAAAGTGAGGACGCCCCACTTCCCCCAGGGCAACGGCCTCGCCGGCCGCGATGCGGCGGATCGCGAGATCGATTCCCCGTTTCAGAATTCGAACGGCCTCCGCCAACCCCACGGCCGCGCGCAACGGAAGGAGGTCCACCGGGTAGGGCCCCAGCGCGACGAACACCTTCACCTGCGTTGCTGCACGAACATTGCGGGCCATCGAGAGCGTGCGATCATACGCGACCTCGTAATCCTCCGCGCGGTGGATGGGAACGTCATCGTACGGCGAGTGGGTGAGCATCAGGGCGGTCCCGCCCGCCCGTTCGAACTGCTTCGCGGCCTCCACGCCCAGGGCTGATGGCCGCAGGTGGAAGTGGTTGTCGAAGATCGACATCCGCGCCCACCATCGCGCCCCGCCTTAGAAGGGCTGCCCTTCTCCCATCGATGGCGAACCTCGTCCCTTCGGCGAAAATACTCGATGATAATGACCGCGAAACGGTCTTATCCCTTCAGCCCCAGCCCCGGCTTGTCTCATGGCCGCGATCCCGACATACGTCGCCGGCTTGGACGCGGCGCTCGGTGGGGGCGTCCCGGAGGGCAACGCCGTCCTCGTTGCGGGCGGGCCCGGGACGATGAAATCCACGTTCGCGTACAGCGTGCTCCACCGGAACGCCGCGAAGGGCATCCCGGGTCTGTTCGTGAGCCTCGAACAGCCCTCGACGGAGGTCGTGGAGAAGATGGCCCTCCTGGGAATGGCCCCCCTGCCCGAGGATCAGCTGTACGTCATGGACACGGCCCACCTCCGGCTCGCGTTCCGGGAGAAGGAGCGGGGGAAGGACTGGATCAAGATCCTTTCGGACCTCTTCCAGGAGGCGGTCCACGCGGGCGGGTACCGTCTATTCGCGTTGGACTCCCTCGAAGTCCTGTACGCGATCGTCGCATTCGCCGATGTCCGGCGGGAGCTGTTCCACTTCGTCTGGATGCTGAAGGACCTCGGATTCACGCCGTTCCTCGTCACGGAGATGCCCCTCGGCACCCCGGCGCGGGACCCGCGCCCCGAGGGGTTCCTCGCGGATGGGATCATCCTGCTCGAGCAGTTCCCCGTCGGGACGATGGAGGTCCAGCTCCGGGTCCGGTGCGTGAAAATGAGGGGAGCCCACCACGATCGCGGGTACCTGCTGCTCGACTGGGACGGCGGGAAGTTCATCGCGACGAAGGCAGTCGTGCAGTAGCGCCTTCAGCGGAGGAGTCCGGCGGCCTTCAGCTCCTGCGTGATCTTCTCCACGGCTTCCTCGACGTCGGAGGGCTTCCGCGCCCCCGTGCAGACGAGCTTCCCGCTGCCGAAGAGGAGGACGACGACCTTCGGGACGTCGATCCGATACACGAGGCCAGGGAACTGCTCCGGCTCGTACTCGACCTTCTCGAGGCCGAGGGAGATCGCGATCGCGTTCAGGTTGATCTCCGTGCCGAGGTCGGAGGAGGCAACGATGTTCTGGACCTCGATCACCGGGTTCTTCTTGATTGGAATCCCCGCCGCCTCGATCTGTTTCGCGACCAGGTCGATGGCCGTCTTGACGTGCTCGAGGCTCTTCGCGCCCGTGCAGACGACCTTGCCGCTGCGGAACAGGAGGGTCGCTGTCTTTGGCTCTTTCAGCCGGTAGATGAGGCCGGGGAACTGCTCCGGCTCGTACTCGGCGCCGCCGAGGGCGAGCGCAATCGCTTGCAGGTCGAGTTCCCCGCCCAGGGAGGTCGAGGCGACGACGTTCTCTATCTTGATTTTGGCCATAGGAACAACCACCGCGGTCCTGCGGAGGCCCGAGCGTTCTCCCCAGCCCCCGGGGGAGCGTCCCAATTTAAATACCCATTTAAATAGGTATCGACCCCGCCCCGTCACGAGCGGGCGGACGCCTCCCCCGCTGGTCAAGAATCCGACCGGCTCCGGCGATCTCCAGCGCAGCCTACCGGCACCCCACCGTGGACCCCCGGTGCCTCTGCGGTACCACGCTCCTCCTCCACCGGGCATGGTGCGATCCGCGGCTTCGCGGTGCACCGCGTCTT
>VBML01000049.1 GCA_005878915.1 Methanobacteriota archaeon
CATGTAGTACCGCGTCCCGATGATGTACTCCTGGATCGTGTACTTCATCCCGGGCCGGATCGAGGACTTGAATTCCTCTTCGTTCTTCGCGACGAAGGCGCCCCGCCCCCCTTTCGCGCCGTAGTACTTCACGAACACCGGGCGGTCGATGTCCTGCGGACGCTCGACCTTCCGCGGCATGTCCACGCCCGCGGAGGTGAGCCACTCCCGCTGCTTCTCCCGGTCCGTCTCCCACTTCAGGACCTCGCGGTTGCCGAACGTGGGCACCGCCATCTTCGCGAACCGGTCGGCCCCCAGGTACTCGACGAAGGAGCCGTGCGGGACCGTGATCACGTTCTTCGCGACGAGCTGGTCCGCGTGGTCGGGAATGTCCTTGTAGCTGTCGACGACGAGGAACTCGTCGGGTTTCGCCAGGGGGAACGCGTCGTAGTATCTCGGCTGCGATCCGACGGCGATTCCGAGGCTACGAAAACCTTCCTGTCGCGCGCCGTGGAAGATCTGCAGCGAGGAATGAGAACAGACCGTCGCGATCGTGATGTCTTCGTAGTCGTCGAGGATCGCGCCGATCTGCGCGCGGGAAACCATTACGCAACCAATACCTTCGGAGCGTTAAAGGTTTTGACCGCCACCCTGAGCCGCGAAGCTCTCCAGGTAGTCGAGGTTCGGCCGCGGGCTTGATTAGCGAGGGTCGCGGTGTCCCCGGACGTTGTGTCAAACCGTCACGTAAGTGGGCGCAGTCGATGGAGGGTCCGGCACCGACTCCGCCCGGGCGACATCGGCGAGGTGGTCGCCCTTCACGGGCTCCTGTATGCGAGGGAATACGGGTATGACCGGGCGTTCGAGGCGTATGTCGCGGGGGGGCTCGCGGAGTTCGCACAAAGGTTCCGCGAGGACCGTGACCGGCTCTGGCTCGCCGAGGTCGGTGGACGGATCATCGGGTCGATCGCAATCGTCTCGCGCCCCCACCGCTCCGCTCAGCTCCGGTGGTTCCTCGTGCACCCTGAATACCGTGGGTGGGGGCTAGGCACGAGGCTCATGCGGGTCGCACTTCGCTTCTGCGATGACCGACGGTACGGGCTCGTGTTCCTATGGACCACGAGCGAACTTGAGGAGGCAGCCCGTCTCTACGTCCGTTTCGGCTTCGCCAAGATGGAGAGCAAGACCCACCAGATATGGGGACGGCGCGTGACGGAGGAACGGTATGAGCGAGTCCTCCCCCGCACGACCTAGGGCCCGTGCGGGAGTCCGTCGAGTGTTCTCACGTAACGGACCGTCTCTTGTACATCGTGGACCCGGACGATGTCCGCCCCGCGTTCGATCGCGAACGCGGCCGTGGCGAGGGAGGCACTCACGCGGGGTCCATCGCCCGGCTGCTGGGCGTCACCGAGGAACAACTTCCGAGAGACCCCCACAAGCATCGGACGCCCTAGGGAGCGGATCTCTCGGAGACCCCGGACGAGTTGCGTGTTGTGGGCAGGGGTCTTGCCGAACCCGAAACCCGGGTCGAGCGCGATTGTCTCGCGGTCCACCCCTGCCCGGGTCGCGGCATCGAGTTGACGGGAGAGGAAGTCCCGCACCTCCCGGACGACGTCCCCGTATCGAGGGTCCCTCTGCATGGTGACGGGATCGCCTTGCATGTGCATGATGACCGCCCCGGCACCGGAGTTCGCAATGATGCCCGCCATTTCGGGATCGCGAAGTCCGTGGATGTCGTTCACGATCACCGCCCCCGCGCGGATTGCCTTGCGCGCGACCTCGGGCTTGTACGTGTCGACGGAGATCGGCGTGTCCGACTTCTGAGCGACTCCAGAGATCACATCCCCGATTCGCCGCCATTCCTCCGCAGGGTCCACGGGTCGCGCCCCCGGCCGCGTCGATTCCCCGCCGATGTCGAGGATGTCGGCGCCCTCCTCCGTGAGCTTGAGGGCGTGTGCCGTCGCGACCTCGGTGCCGAAGTGCTCCCCGCCATCGGAGAAGGAGTCCGGCGTCACGTTCACGATTCCCATGACGAGGGTCCGGTCCATCCGCCACTCGACATGCCGAGCACGCCACGTCAAGGGCTCCCCGCCCATGCCCGTGGCATCCCGCGGACGCGTATTTCAATGATGGCTTTTTATGGGGAGCGCTCGTTCGCAGGCGCGCCATGCGGGTGCTCTTCCTCCACTGCGATCTCCTGGAGTACGAGGTGAGAGAGAAGGCCCTCCCGTCCGCGGAGGACCTCCCACCGGAGAAACGAAGGGGCCGGATCGAGGACGCCCTCGTGTGCTTCATCAGCGCGGAGCACGAGGACGAGGGGGACCCCGAGGGGATCGCTCGGGAGGCCGTCCGAAACATCGAGGACGTCGCTCAGCAGGTGAAAGCGACGCGCGTCGCGATCTACCCATACGCCCATCTCAGCTCCTCCCTGGCGTCATCGGGTCCTGCGAAGAGAATCTTCGGACTCATCGAGGAACGCCTCGGGAAGACCCAGTTCGAGGTGCTCGCGTCGCCCTTCGGGTACTACAAGTCGTTCACGGTGAGGGTCAAGGGCCATCCGCTCTCCGAGCTCTCGCGGGAGATCCATCCCGCCGGGGCCGCCGCGAGGGAGGAGGCCTCGGAGGCGGTGAAGGCGGAGCAGAAGCTCGTCTCCGAATGGTTCATCGTGGAGCCCAGCGGCGCCCTCCATCCGCTCCGGCTCGATGGGGGCATGGTCGCCGGCTTCGACTTCGCGGGTCACGAGAACCTCCGGAAGTTCGCGAGCTACGAGATGGCGAAGTCCCGCGAGGCGAAGGAGGAGCCCCCCCACGCCCGCCTGATGCGGGAGCTCGAGCTCGTCGACTACGAGCCGGGAAGCGACCCCGGGAATCTGCGATTCTACGCGAAGGGCCGACTGGTGAAAGGGCTCCTCGAGGAGTTCGTCACGCGACGGATGATCGAGTACGGGGCGATGGAGGTCGAGTCGCCCGTCATGTACGACTTCGAGCACCCGGCGCTCCAGTCGTACTTGAACCGGTTCCCCGCGAGGCAGTACATCGTCCAGACGCCGAACAAGAAGGCGTTCCTCCGGTTCAGCGCGTGCTTCGGGCAATTCCTGATCGCCCACGACATGGTGATCTCGTACAAGCAGCTTCCCCTCTCCCTGTACGAACTCACGCGCTACTCGTTCCGAGCGGAACAGCGCGGGGAGCTGGCGGCCCTCCGGCGACTGAGGGCATTCACGATGCCAGACTGCCACGCGCTGTGCGCGGACCTCGGGCAGGCGAAGGAACAACTGATGGTCCGGTTCGAGGTCGCGTGGAAGCTCCTCGAGGACACGGGCTTCCGGATGCCGGAGGACTTCGAGGTCGGGATGCGGGTCACGAAGGAGTTCTACGAGGGGAACATGGAGTTCGTGAACGCGTACGCGAGGCGGTGGGGCCGCCCCCTCCTCATGGAGCAATGGTCCCACCAGTTCTTCTATTACGTGTTCAAGTACGAATGGAACTTCGTCGACGCGAACCTGAAGGCCGCGGCGCTCACCACGGACCAGATCGACACGGAGAACGCGAAGCGGTTCGGGATTACATATACGGATGCCGAGGGGAAGGAGCGCCACCCGTACATCCTCCACCTGTCCCCGAGCGGGGCGATCGAGCGGGTGATGTACGCGCTCCTCGAGAAGGCCGCGTTTGACATCGACGCGGGGACGCCCCCGATGCTCCCGACATGGCTTGCGCCCGTTCAGGTGCGGCTGATTCCGGTGTCGAAGGACCAGCTCCCGCACTGTGAGAAACTCCTCGCGGAGTTCTCCGGCGTACGGGCGGACCTCGATGACCTTGGGGACTCGCTGAACAAGTCCGTCCGGCGGGCGGAGAAGGAATGGATTCCGTACATTGCCGTGGTGGGAAAGAAGGAAGTCGAGTCCGGTTCCCTCACGGTTCGGGTGCGGTCCACGAAGGAGCAGAAGTCCATGAGGCCCGCGGAAGTGATGGAGAACATCGCCCGCGATACGGAAGGTCGCCCGTTCCGGCCCCTGCCCCTCCCGATCCGCCTGAGCAAGCGGCCGACCTTCCGAGGATGATCGATGTCGGAGCCCCGGACCGCAATCCCTATATGGCGCGGGCGGTTCGGCGCGGGGCCATGGCCGCAAAGGAGCACACCGGACTCATTACCGCCTTTCGCGGCGGTCAACACGTTATCCATACCCTTGTGACGATCGTCGTGGTCGATGGGGAAGTCGACCGAGATTCGCTCGTGGGCTCGAAGGTGGTCTGGCGGCGCGAGGACGGTTTCCAACTTCGGGGTCGAGTCCAAGGTCCGCACGGAAACGGGCGCGCGGTTCTCGTTCGATGGCGCAAAGGGTTGCCGCCGCAAGGCGTCGGTACTCGGGTCACGATTCAACCCAAGTAGGCCGCCGACCGTTGCCGTTGTCTGGTCTTAGCCCGCGGGCGATGCGAAGGGGAGCTGTCAGCCCTCCCGGAAAAATGGAGGAGGGGTCATTTGGACCTCGCGAGGGCGGGCAGCGAGCGGACAAAGGGAGGGTCAGT
>VBML01000050.1 GCA_005878915.1 Methanobacteriota archaeon
CGTCGATGTCCCGCCTTCGGAGAGAACCGTGCGGACGTCGTTGAAGTCGAGGTTGATCAGGGACGGGAGGTTGATCGCCTCCGTGACCCCCTTGATCACTTCTGCGACGAGGACGTCCATCACGGAGAACGCGCGCTCCACCGGCAGGTTCGGAACCAGGTCGAGGAGCCGATTGTTGTCGAGGACGATGAGGGAGTCGCAGTTCGATCGGAGACGCTGGACTCCAAGGCGGGCGGTGTTGACTCGCCCGCGCTCGACCCTGAATGGGGTCGTCGCGATTGCGATCACGACAGCCCCGCCCGCAGAAGCAAGCTCCGCGACATGCGGCGCGACGCCAGTGCCCGTGCCCCCGCCAAGGCCGACGGTGAGGAAGACGAGGTCCTGGCCCATCACGAGGTTCCGAAGCTCGTCATCGGAGAGGTCTGCGCACCGCTCTCCGATTTCCGGCCGCCCGCCGGCGCCCATCCCGCGGGTGACGGTCTGCCCG
>VBML01000027.1 GCA_005878915.1 Methanobacteriota archaeon
TCGCTCCTCCGATAACCGAGATTGCGAACACGGTGGCGACGGGCGCGATCCGGGCATCCCTTCCCGCTAATCAATCACGGAATCCTCCCATATCTCGATCCCGTCGTAGCCCATCGCTTAACCAAATCGTTAAATATCACACGCGCATATCACTTAACCAGATGGTTAACCGACCTGCGGCGACAACGAACCTCGATGCAATCTTCGCGGCCCTGGCCCACCCAATTCGAAGGGCCATCCTCGAGCAGCTCTCGGCGGGCGACGCCAACGTGAGCGAGCTCGCGGAGCCCCACAAGGTGAGCCTGCCCGCGATCTCGCGCCACCTCCGCGTC
Organism: Methanobacteriota archaeon; assembly: GCA_005878915.1. Lineage (GTDB taxonomy): Archaea > Thermoplasmatota > Thermoplasmata > RBG-16-68-12 > RBG-16-68-12 > EA-19. The sequence continues at coordinate 333 of VBML01000027.1, forward strand.
CTTGAGGGCGCGGGGCTGATCGAGGTTGAAGCGGAGGGTCGCGTGCACCGCTGTCAGATCGCCGCCGCGCCCCTGAGCGCGGCGTTCGGCTGGCTCACTCGGTACCGCGTCCTCTGGGAGGACCGCTTCGCCCGGTTGGCCGAGCACCTCGAAGGAGAACGCAAGAAGTCCAAGTCCCGGAACACCAGGAGGAAGTAAGATGCCAACGAAGACCAAGAAGCAAGCGAAGGGAAAGGGGAAGGCGACCGACCTCGTGATCACGCGCGTCTACAAGGCGCCGCGCGAGAAGGTGTGGAAGGCGTGGACAGAACCGGAGCGGGTCAAACGCTGGTTTGGCCCGAAGGGCTACACGATCCCGTCCTGCGAGATCGACCTGCGCGTCGGCGGCAAGATTGTCTACTGCATGCGGTCGCCGGACGGCAAAGACTTCTGGGCCAGAGGCGACTACCGCCAGATCGTTCCGATGGAGAAGCTCGTCTGGAAGGACAACTTCGCGGATGAACACGGCGAGGTCGTCTCCGCGACGCACTACGGCATGAGCGAGGACGATCCCATGGAGATGCTCGTGACCGTGACGTTCGAGGACGTCGGCGGGAAGACGAAGATGACGCTGCGGCACGCCGGACTCCCTGCAGGGCCGGGTCGCTCGGGCGCGGGGCAGGGCTGGACCGAGTCCTTCGAGAAGCTCGCGGCCTCCCTGGCGGAGGAGTCCTCCGGGACCTCGTTCGTCATCAATCGGCGCGCGCGTCAGGTGATCATGTCCGGCGTGTTCGACGCCCCGCGGGACCGCGTTTTTAAGGCGTACACGGATCCGAAGCTCATCCCGAAGTGGTGGGGGCTCCGCAGCCAGACGACCACGGTCGAACGAATGGATGTGCGCAAGGGCGGGCGCTGGCGGTACGTGTGCCGCGATGCGGATGGCAATGAATACGCGTTTCGCGGGGAGTACCGCGAGATCGTGCCGCCGGAGCGCCTCGTCGCCACGTTCGAGTTCGAAGGCACGCCGGGGCACATCGTCCTGGAGACCGCGATCTTCGAAGATGTGAAGGGCAAGACGAAGCTGACGGCCATCTCCCAATACAAGTCCGTCGAGGACCTCGACGAAATGGTCAAGGCCGGAATGGAATTCGGAGCGCGGGAGACCTGGGATCGCCTGGAGGAACTCCTGGCGGGGATGTGAGCGGGGGACACAGTGTGACGGACCCCACTCGCGTCCAGTCAATATGGCCCCCGCCGCCCTCCGGGCGGACGCGTTGGCGAGTACTTTCGCTCCCCTCCCCGGCGAATCGGGATGAGGGGAGGCGGCAAGTCCCCCGCGATTGAGGCACGAAGTCATGAAACACGAAACCCGTGAAGAGCAGCAACCAACGACGTCGCAGGCCGAGACGCGCGCCGCGTCACACGCGCGACTGATCCTCGCGGTGGTCATCTCCGCCGCGTTCCTCGACGTCGTGGACTTCTCCGTCGTCCAGGTCGCCCTCCCGTCGATCCAAAGGGAGTTTCACGAATCCCTCGCGAGCGCGCAGTGGATCATCGGCGTGTACGGCCTCACATTGGCGGGCTTCCTGATGGTCAGCGGCCGGGCGGGCGACGTGTACGGCCAGAAGAGGATCTTCGTCGTCGGCATCATCGGGTTTGCCCTCAGCTCCCTGACCGCGGGGTTCGCGCCATCCCTTCTCATCCTGATCGTCTCCCGCGGAATCCAGGGGGTTGCCGCCGCGATGACGACAGCGACCGCGCTCGCCATCCTCGCCGCCACATTCCCGGAAGGGGAGGAGAGGAACAAGGCCTTCGGCGTCCTCGTCGCGGTGCTGTCCGCGGGCTTCGCGGCGGGATCCATCCTCGGTGGCGTCCTCACCGCCGCGTTCGGCTGGAGGTCCGTGATGTTCGTGAACGTGCCGATCGGCGCCCTCGCCGCGTTCCTGGCGAACCGGTTCATCTCGGTGAAGGATGGACGCGCGGCCGGGACGCGCCTCGACATTCCTGGAGCGGTGACCGTGACGAGCGGGCTCGTCCTCCTCGTCTACGCGCTGACGAACGCCGCGACGGTGGGATTCGTGAAGCTCGAGACTGCGGCGCCTCTCGTCCTCTCCGTCGGGGTGCTCGCGATGTTCGTGGCGATTGAACGTCGGTCCACCTCGCCGCTGATGCCGCTGTCCTTCGTGCGTCGGAGGACGGTGTTCGAGGCGAACCTCCTGTCGATCCTCATGACGGCCTCCGCGGGAGGGTTCCTCCTCCTGACCGTCTACCTGCAGGGGATGCTGGGATACTCCCCGTTGACCACCGGCCTCGCGTTCCTGCCGCCCGCCGCGATCTTCTTCTTCGTTGGCGGCTGGGGGGCCTCGCGCCTCGTGAACCGCCTGGGGATGAAGAAGGTCCTCATGATCTCCGCGGGGCTCGTGACACTGGGGTCGTTGCTCCTGGTGCCGATCTCCCTCGAGGCGGGCTACTTCGGCATCCTGCCGGGCAGCGTCCTGTGGGCCCTCGGGGCGAGCATCGGGTTCCCCGCCCTTGCGATGGCCGGCCTCGAGGGCACGAAACCCGGAGAGGAGGGCCTCGCGTCCGGGCTCATCCAGACCTCCCAGCGGCTCGGCTTTCCCCTTGGGCTAGCGGTCCTGCTGACGGTCGCGAGCGCGTTCGATCCGCTCCTCGGCCTCACGGGGTTCCGGTACGCGTTCATCGGCGCGACGGTGCTGGGTGCGGTCGCACTCGGTCTCGCGATTCTCCTCGGGCGCGTCCGGGTTCCGGATGGGGTCGACGAAGGAGCCTCGCCCGGCCTCGAGCCGGTCTCGGACGACTGATTGGATCGGCCCTCACGCGGGACCCGATGCCCCTCCAGGGACACCGCCCATCTCGTTGAGCGCGTGGACCAGGTCGTTGAGACGCCCCGCGCGGCCCCGGTTGTATGAGAAGACGATGCGGGGCTTCGCCGACAGATTCGGCTCGTCCTCTTCCTCCCGCAATGGGGAGGTCGCAGAAATCTTGCCGGACGCGACGAGGTCCTTGAACCTCTCGTTCAGCTGCGAGATCTGATCGCTCGATAGTTCTCTCTCCAAGCGAATCACAAGTCGGTCCCCGACCTGGCGGGTCGAGTGATACGTCGAATAGTACGACGCGATCCAGTCCGCCCCTTCCTCCGCGGAACGCACGACGCGATACAGGTTGAGGTCCTCCGGGGAGATGAACCCGCGGGCGAGCAGCTCCTGCCGGATGAAGCGGTCCCAGGTCTCCCAATATCGTTCCCCGGGAAGTTCCATCAGGACCACCGGCATCGGGGGCGCCTTCCCCGTCTGGAGCAAGGTCAGGACCTCGAACCCCTCGTCGTGCGTGCCGAAGCCCCCCGGGAATAGGGCGACCGCGTCCGCCTCCATCACGAAGAACACCTTGCGGGTGAAGAAGTACCGGAAGTTGATGACCTTCGGATCGTCCCGGAGGATCCGCGGGGTCCCTTTTTCGAAGGGGAGGAGGATGTTCACGCCGAAGCTGTTCTTCGCTCCTGCCCCCTCGATCCCCGCTCGCATGATCCCGTCGGCGGCTCCGGTAATCACCATGAACCCTTTCTCGGCGAGCCGGCGGCCGAACTCTGTGGCCAGCCGGTAGTACGGGCTCCCGGACTTCTCGCGCGCGGACCCGAAGATGGAGACCTTGCGGACGCCCCGGTACGGCCGGAAGACCCGCGCCGCGTGACGGAACTCCGCGATGGCGCGGTTGATGACCTTGAGATCGAGGATGTCGAGCTCGTCCCGTTTGCACTTCAGCGCGTTGAGAACGATGTCGCGATACAGGATGGACCGCAGGTCCTTTTGATCGGAGGTCAGAATCTCCCGAGCGACCCGCGCCGAATCCTCGTCGTCGTCCGATGTACGAACGGCTCTCCTCCTACCCGCCATCGACTCACCTCGCGAACCGGTACGTCCGCGCCTCTCTTCAAACACACCGCATCGGGTCGGCGCCCGCGTCGGTCATCAGGATTCTCCGCGGGCGTCGATGGATCGATGCATCCGCTACGCCAGAATCTGGGTCGCTCGTTCCGACGGAGCTGACGGCTTCGTCGCAACAACGACCTCGCGGGTCCACCTCTTGTCGCTCGCGATGACCTGGTACCGATGGTCTCGTAGCCAGAGGCGAATCTTGTCCTTATGGAGGAATTCCTCGTACGCGAGGATCCCTTCAGGCTGGAGGACCCGGTCGATCTCCGTAAGAGCACGAGGCACGTTGGTGAAGTCCCCGTGCGTCGGGCTTGCATGGTGAATCGCCGCGAACGCGAAGACGGCATCGAAGGATCCGTCGGTGAACAGCAGGTGTAGCATGTCTGCGGTCCGGAGCTCGAGCCCGTCCGGCAATCCGGTGGGATATCGCTCCGCGAGGTACCGTTTCGCGGCGTCCAGCTGCCGCGGGTCGAGATCCGTGGCCACGTAGCTGGCGGGGGACATGCCGTCCATGATCCGCGCGGCCATGTTCCCGTTCCCGCAACCGATTTCCAGGCATGTGGCCCCTGCGGGCAACGGGAGGTGAGCGGTGAGCCACTTGTACAAGCGTTTGTTCGCGCGGCCCTTCACCCGGTTCACGAAGAACCGAGAGACCGCGTTCATCTCCGCCATGACTTTCCCAATATGGGTCGGAACCTAATCCTTTCGTTGACGACCATCACGATACGCGACTCAGATCTTCTGGTCCGCCTTCAGGACCTTGGCCTCGACGTTCCCCTTCGTCTTCGCGTTCAGGCGGTTCAGGAACTCCGTCTGCATCCCCGCGGGCATCTCTACGACACCGACCCACGCCCCGTTCCGTTGCCACTCCTCCTTCAGGATCGTGCCGAAGGCCTTGATGTCCCCGTAGCTTTTCGCGGCGTCCTCCGCACCGAGCCGCACGGCGATCCGGGCCTTCTCGAATCGGATGGGGATCAGGGGTCGAAGCGCGTCGAGGACCTCCTTCACCTGTTCCTCCACGGGCTTGAACGGGTCCACATGGACCTTTGCCTCCTCCATGGCGATCTCGATCCGCTGTGGGGGGTGCGGCGTCCCGGTCTGCGGGTTGATCGCGTTCTGTGCGATGTACTGTACAATCTGCTTCCGCTTCTGCTCCTGCATCTCCCGCCGCTGTTCCGTGGTGAGTTGGATCTCGCCCTTCCGGATCAGCTGCTTCGCGACCTCGAGCTTGTCCGTCGTCCCGAAGAAGTCCTGCATCTTCTCCTCGGACGCCTTCGAACCCTTGTGAGCGTCCCGAAAGATCTCGTCGATCGCGAGGTTCGCGAGGACGTCCACGTCCTTTCCCTCGCGGAGCCGCTGGACCGCGTCCGGCTTCACGATGACCTCGAACTTCTCCCCCGCCTTCTCGATGCGGGCGATGACGAATTCCTTGAACAGGTCGTCCCGGCGCTCCGAGCGGAGCTCCTTGGCCATGCTCCCGCCTAGGAGGCCGCCGGGATTCGGGCGAGGTAGCGGCCGACTTCCTCCTCATTGAGGCGTCGGAACTTCTCGCCGTCGACGATCACGCCGACCTCGACCGCCTGCGCCGCGAGCTTCTCCTCGCTCGACTTCTGGAGGGCCTCGAGCCCGAGGCCGATCGCGTCGTCCTGGGCCATGGAGTCCTTGTACTTCTCCTCGAAGACCTCCATGACCGTGTTGCGGCCGGCGCCGATGCTCCCCGCCTTGTACGACACGAGTGCGCCGCTCGGGTCGGTCTCGTAGAGGTGCACGCCGAGATCATCGACGCCCGCAACGAGGAGCGCGGTTCCGAATGGCCGCACGCCGCCATATTGCGTGTAGTTCTGCTTGTAGTCGCAGATCCGCTTCACAAGGATGTCGACGCCAATCTTCTCGCTGTACGTGACCTTGTTGATCTGGGCAACGAGGCGGGCGTAGTCCACGAGGACGCGGGCGTCCGCGACGAGTCCGGACGTCGCACAGCCGACGTGTTCGTCAATCTGGAAGATCTTCTCGATGCTCGTCGTCTCGACGAGCCGGGACGCGATCTTCTTGTCCGCCATCAGGACCGTCCCGTCCTTGAACTTCAGCCCCGCGGTCGTGTTCCCGCGGGTGACTGCGACGCGCGCGTACTCCACCTGGAACAGGCGGCCGTCGGGGGAGAAGACGGTGATCGCGCGATCATAAGCCATCTGGCCCGGTTGCATAAGAAGACGCCTCCCGCGTGCGAAGGTGAGTTTCCCCTATAAAGGTTCTCGAACAAGTCTCAGGGTTTCGAAAAGTATCGAGTGCGCGCGGCGCGGATGGTCCCGCTTGCGCCGATTGTTCGCACCTGGACGGGAGGATTCCCCACTCGCAATGCGTTCAAGAATCGGACGACATCGTCTTTCTCGCGGTGGCCGCACCGAACGAGGCCGCCTCCTTGTTCCAAGAAAATGATCTGCAACCGAACGGGAGTTGGATACGCAGCGACGGCGGCCCGAAACGAGGACTCGAAGTCCCGGCGTCGGCGGGGATCCGAGAATTGGAATGCAATATACCGGTCCCTTCGCTTCGTCTCTGGCAACGGTGGGCCATCGCAATCAGGGGAAAAGGATTCGCCCGTGCCGCGGGTCAGATTCGCGCTCGGCGAGAGAATTGCAGAATCACCTGCAAGACCGCTCCCCCGAATTTACGTTGAGAGACGATCAACGGTCTGCGGATCGCAATCTCGTTGGACGAAGCTCCCGCTGGCGAAGGGAGAAAAGGAAAGAGAAAGAAAAAGGGGGAGGAGGTTATCGTACTTCATCGACATCCTGGGAGGACGCGAACACCGGGTTCGACTCCTTCCCCAGGAACGCCTTGGACTTGACGCCGGTGATCACGAGGAGGACGCGGACTGTCCGCTCCAGGGAGGGCTCGACGGTGCAGCCCCAGATGATCCGGGCCATCGGGTTGATCTTCTGACCCACGATCTCTGCCGCCTTCTCCGCCTCGCTGACCGTGAGGTCGGGGCCGCCGACGACCCGGACGAGCGCCCCACGGGCGTGGGTCAGGTCGACCTCGCCTAGCAGTGGGGACTCGAGGGCCTCGCTGATCGCATACTCCACGCGGTCCCGCTCTTCTTCCGACTCGCCGATCCCGATCATCGCGACGCCGCCGCCCTTCATGATCGTCATGAGGTCCGCGTAGTCGAGGTTCACGAGCCCGGGCTTCGTGATGATCTCCGTCATGCCCTTGATCGACTGCATGAGGATCTCGTCCGCCACCTTGAACGCCGCATCGATCGGCAGCCGGGGGACCATCTCGAGGAGCTTGTCGTTGTAGATGACGATCGTCGTGTCGCAGAACTTGCGGAGCTTGTCTAGGCCGGCCTCCGCATTCTCCATGCGGATCTTGCCCTCGGACCGGAACGGCATCGTGACGACGCCCATCACAAGAGCGCCTTCCTCCTTCGCGAGGTGTGCGACGTACTGCGCCGCGCCAGTGCCGGTGCCGCCGCCCATGCCCGCGGTGACGAACGCGACGTGCGCGCCCCGGAGGAATTCGCGGATTTCCTCCTCGCTCTCGTGGGCCGCCTGCTCGCCGACCTCGGGGAGGGCGCCTGCGCCGAGCCCCTTCGTTAGGCGCTTGCCGATCAGAATCTTCTTCGGGGCGTGGATCGCGAGGAGATGCTTCGCGTCGGTGTTAATCGCGCACAGCTGCGCACCGGTGATCCCGGCCTCGGAGCAGCGGTTCACCGTGTTCGAGCCGCCCCCGCCGCAGCCGATGATCTTGATCGAGACGTTCAACGACTCGACGATCTTCGCGATCTCGTCGTCCTCCGCCGACTTCGGCAGGGCGACCTTTTCCGCGGGCTCCTCCTTCACGCGCTCGGCCTCCTGGCGGGCCAGCGCTTGACTTACAATCGATTTGACCATGGTCTATCCCATCCCCTAGGGATTCTGACGGCGGCGCGGATGGGGATATGGCTATTTAAATTTAGTCATACGTCTGTCCGACACGCCCGCAGACCTTGGCGGACGGACTCAGAGCGGCGCGGGGGCCTTCCCGCCCTCGGCGGAGAGCACGACGATCCCGGACTCCCGGATCTCGAACGGGTAGACGAACTCGTCGTGGCTCGAGCCCTTGTACTTCTCAACGGAGATGAAGCGCTTGATGCCCGTCTCGTCCCGCAGCTTGTGGAGCCGGACCTCCCCGCGGGCGAGGAACGTCTCTGGGGGAACATCGCCGGACTCCGGCAGTTCGACGGTGAGGAGGGAGGTGACCTTCGATTCCGCGAGGAACCGCATGAAGCTCTGTGTCGTCAGCGTCTCCTCGAACTCCCGCATGCAGAAGTACTTCAGGGCGGTCATCGAGTCGACCACGACGCGCTCGTACCGCCGCTTGATGAACGTGTTCTTCAGGAGCTGCTGGAGGCTGTGGACGGTCACCTCGTGGCTCTCGAAATCAGGGGTCTTCCGGATGCGGTCCTCGATCTCCCGCATCTTGACGGGCTCGACCTCCGTGCTGATCTCGATCACCGGCGTCGGCTCGAACCGCCGGACGTCGCTGTTCCCGTCCAGCATCTCGATGTCGTCCACGGGCCACCGGAACGAGCGCATGTTCTGCTTGATCTCGTTCGGCGGCTCCTCGAGCGCGACGAACAGGCATCGCTCGCCTCCTTGGATGCCTTCCAGGAGGAACTGCATCGACAGGACGGTCTTCCCGCTCCCGGGCGCTCCGGAGACGATGTACGGTCGATGAGGGACGAAGCCTCCGTGGAGCATCCGGTCGAGCCCGGGGGTGCCCGTCTTGATCTTGCCGTCGTTCACTTGCGTACCCCCGGCGGGGGTGGCACGGCGCGCGGTGGTGGGGGCGGGAGCCCCTGCTTCGCGCGGTCCAATCGCTCCCGCAGGACCGACTGCGCGTTGAGCGCGGTCTTCAGGGCCTTCTGATAGTTCTTGCGGTGGAGGTGGAGCATCGCCCGGGAGATCCCGTGCTCGACGTCCGAAGCGGAGACCCGCATCTTGTTCGCCTCCTCGATGAGCTTCATGACCCTCTCGATGACCGTCGACACTTCGTCTCCGATCCGCTGCTCGAGGTACGCGTCCCCGAGCTTCGCGAGGCGGCCGGCCGTGAGCGAGACGGACCCTTGGGAATCAACGGTGATCCCGGCGTTGGTAATCGTGATCGGCCGGATCCGGTCGTCGAACCGGGAGCCTCGGTACTTCTCGATGGAAATCGCGCGTCGAATGACGTTCCCGTCGAGCCACTTGTGGAAGCGGATCTCCCCGCGTGCGAGGAAGAACTCCGTCTCGATGACCGTCGGCTTCAATCGCTCGGAGACAATCAGGCACGTCGCCTCGAGTTCGGACAGGAACCGGAGAAAGCTCTGGATCATGATCCGGGAGTCCTCCCCCTGCATGCTGAACATCTTTAGTGCCGTGAGGGAGTCGACGACGATCCGCTTGTACGGCTGCTTCGTCCGCTCGAGGTGCCCGAAGTACTCCTGCTTCAGCATCTTCTGGATCCCGTGGACGGAGACCTCGAGGGCGCGGATCCCCGACGACTGGCGGATCTCCCCGACCTGCTCCATGTCGCGCACGTCGAGCGTGGTCCCGACGTCGATCACGGACCGCTGCCGCTTGTGCGCCTTGATGTCCGGCGTCGCGTCGAGCATCTTCAGGCGGTCGAGGTTCCACCCGAACGCGCTGAGGTTCGATTTCACTTCGTTCGGGGGCTCGTCGAGGGTGACCATGAGGCCCGCCTCGCCGCGACCGAGCCCCTCCGCGAGGAAGTGCATGGCCAGAATCGTCTTCCCGCTCCCGGTCGGGCCCGAGACGACGTACGGGCGGCGGGGAATGAGGCCGCCTCCGAGCATCGTGTCGAGACCGGCCACTCCTGTGGAGATCCGGTCCATCTTCGTCCTGCTCGACGGATGGGTCGATGCGCCCTCTCACTTAAGTTTTTGCCGGAGCGAATTCCGATAATGAAACGGACCGCGGGCACGGACGAAGACGTGGGGCCCCGATAGCGGGGGATGGAATCCCCGGGCCCGAGGGAGGTCCTCGGTCCCTTTTGAACCATCGATCTCCGGGTGTCTCACCGAGGATCCGGGATCCTAGGCTATGAGCCCGACGGGATCTCCTAGCTACCCCACCCCGCTACATCCTCGGGGCCGCGTGCGACGAACCGAGCACCGGAGATAAACCTATCGGGGTGCTCGCACTCCCTTCCGGGATGGCCCGCCCGGAGGCCCGCTACGGGCGCTTCGCGAAGTACTATGACTTCATTTACGAACGGCTCCTGGATTACGGCGAAGACGTCCGCTACCTGGAAGCAATCTTCCGGAAATTCCTCCCGCAGAAGCCGAGGACGATCCTGGACCTCGGGTGCGGGACGGGAAGTCACGACCTCCCGCTCGCTCGGCGGGGATTCGCCCTCACAGGCCTCGATCTCTCCGCGTCGCAACTCGCGATCGCCCGACGAAAGGCGCGGGAGGCGGGCCTCCGGATTCGATTCGTCCGCGGCGACATGCGCTCGTTCGATCTCCGAACCGAGTTCGACGCTGCCATCTGCATGTTCGGCGCCTTCGGCTACCTGCTCAAGACCGCCGATGTCCTCCGCTCTCTTCGGTCCATCGGCCGAAATCTCTCTCCGGAGGGCCTCTTCGCGTTCGAGTTCTGGCAGAGTTCGGCCGTGCGTCCCTCGCCGTACCAGTCCTGGTTCCACAGGAAGGGACGCGAGTTCGAACTCGTTCGCCTCTCGGAGGCCCGCTACGATTTCCAATCGAAGGTCCTCGCGGTCGATTTCCGGTTTGTCATCCTACGGGGGCGACGGGTCCTGGACCGCTTCGATGAGGTGCATCGGGTTCGAACGTACAGCGTGCCGGAGATGCGGACGGTCCTTCGACGCGGCGGGTTCGATCTCGTCCGCGCCTTCGGCGCCGCCAACGGTACGAAGAAAGGGTTCGGACCTGTACGTCGGGACACGTTCCGGGTCTTCGCGGTGTGCCGCCCGATCCGGAGGTAGTCAGAAGAACTTCCGGAACCGAAGCAGGTCCTCGATGTCCCCTTTCACCTTCAGCTTCCCTGTGGCGTACGCCTTGAAGGGCCCGATGTCGCCGGAGATCAGGCCCTCGACGGTCTGTCGGTCCGAGACGATGGTGACGTCGGCGCGGTCCGCCCCGCCGTCGAGGATGCCTCCGACGCGGGCGTCCTTCAGGGTGAAATGGTACTTCGTCCCGTCCTTCAGGTCGAGGACGACGGTCTTCTCGACCCCCTCGAGCTCCTTCCGGAGGCGATCGTCCGCCGCCACGCGTGTGTTGAACTTCTCTACGAGAGCCTCGAGCTGCTCCCGCATCACTTCCCACCGCCGAACTCCTCGAGCTTGCGCGTCGCGTTCGCGGACAGGAGGCGCTTCGACGTGTCCCAGGAGGCCCGGGTGTGCGGCGGGAGGGTGCCCTTCTCCTCCAGCCACTTCACGAGGAACCCGATCGTCTCCGGGTCGTGGGAGTACCCGCTGCCGATCTTCACCCCCAGCTCTTCCTCGATCTTCCGCATCTCGGCGTCCCGCGTCACCTTCGCGATGATCGATGCCGCGGACACGACGGGGAACAGGTCGTCCGCGCCGTGCTTCGAGACGATCTCGAGCTCGAACGGGAGGTGGTGAGCGATGGACCTTCGAAAGTCGAACTCGTTCACGTCGGCGGAGTCGACGTACGCGACCTCGGGTTTCAGGCGGTCGATGATCGTCGCGAACAGCTTCGCCTCGTAGTCGTTCAGGCTCATCTCCACCCGCGTTGCGTCGATGTCCTCAGCGGCAATCACGAGGATCTCGTGACGGCAGAGCTTCCGGATCTCGGGGGCCAGGATCTCCCGCCGCTCGGGAGAGAGCTTCTTCGAGTCCCGGACGTTCAGCTGTCGCAGCGGGACGTCGGACTCGACACACACGCCCGCCACGACCATCGGGCCGATCACGGGGCCGCGGCCCGCCTCGTCCACGCCACAAATCACGCGTTCACCCCGTACAACTCCGCGGCGATCTCTTGGACTCGGTCAACGACGGCTCCTTCATCCACGGTGGTCACGGACCCTTCGTCCACGACGACCTTCCCGCCAACGATGCCGTAGCGAACATCGCCCCCCCGGCACGCGTAGACGAGATGGCGGATGATGTTCTCCCGATTAAAAGGCGTCGCATGGGCCCGGTGGAGGTCGAGGACCGCGAGGTCCGCCGCCTTGCCCGTCTCGATCGAGCCCAGCCGGTCCTCCACCCGCAGAGCGCGCGCCGCGTCAATCGTCGCCAGGTCGAGGACCCGTTGTGCGGGCGCGACGGACGCGTCCCAGCGGGAGGACTTCTGGAGCAGCGCGCACACCTTCATCTCCTGGAACATGTCCATCCCGTTGTTGCTGATCGGGCTGTCCGTCCCGAGGCTCACGGTGACGCCCGCCTCGAACATCTCCGGAAGCGGCGCGACGCCGCCGGACGCGAGCTTCATGTTCGATGTGGGGCAATGGGCCACACGGACGCCGTGGCGCGCCAATGCACGGACCTCGTTCAGCGTGACCCACACGGCGTGCGCCGCGACCAGGCGGTCGCAGAGGAACCCGATCTTGTCAAGCCACTCCACGGGCCGGAGGCCGGTCTTCTTCCGGTGGTTGTACACCTCCCCGCGGGTTTCCGATAGGTGGGTGTGGAGCCCGACGCCCTCTCGCTCCGCCAAGGCTTTCGCGCCCGCGTAGGATTCCTCCGAGCACACGTAGACCCCTTGGAGCCCCACGGAGGGCGTGACGAGGTCGTCACCCTTGTGTTTCTTCACGAACTGCTCCGCGTTCTTCAGCGGGCTCCCCCGCTGCGTCGTGAACGCCTCGTCGAGGACGACCCACGAGAGGAACCCGCGGATTCCCGCCTCCCGGACGCCGCGCGCGACCTCGTCCTCCCAGTAGAACAGGTCGTGGAAGGAGGTCGTCCCGGACTTCAGCATCTCGATGCACCCGAGGAGCGCGCCCATCTGCACATCCCGCCGCGTCAGCTTCGCATCGATCGCGTACGCCTTCTCTAGCATCCCCTCCAGCGGGACGTCGTCCGCGACCCCCCGCAGAAGCGTGTTGGCGACGTGGTGATGCGTATTGATGAGGCCGGGGAGGACGGCGCAGTCCGTGCAGTCGATCACTCGGTCCGCCGAGTCGCGGACCTGGCCGATGTTGGCGATCGTTCCTCCCTCGACGAGGACGTCCCCGCGAACGAGCTCGCGGCGGGGATTCTGTGTGACGATCCATCCGCCCCGCAAAAGGAGGGACATCTCTTGCGGCCGAACCGCGCGTCTCGGAAAAAGATTGCGGGCGATGATTTACGGGTGTGCTACACACGCGAGAAGCGCCGGGCGGCCTCCGCTGACCATACGATTGTCTTCCAGGACAGCGCCCACAGGGACGTGTTTGCCGCAAGCGTTGAGACTCCCGCGAGAACCCAAGCGTGCAGCGCTACGATGTCGCCAAGAACGGGAACGCGGTGACGTTGCCGGTTGAATTCGTGCGGGCGAGGTCGAGGGTCCCCCACGCGTGGGCGAGGGTGAGGTTCTTCGCGATCACAAGGGGGGAGGGCTCCTTCCGACAGGTTTCCCACTGCGAAAGAACAGGAAAAGCGTCCCAAAGAGAAGAGCGATGACGATCGCTTCCAGCCCCAAGAGGTCCCGATTGTCCCGAAGCGCGAACGGCAAGGCGCCCGCGGATATTGAATACAGCGCCAGGGTGAGAATCCACAGCTGGTCTTTGTTCCAGAGCATTGTAGCGAAAAGTCCCGCGCTTCCGAGGAGCAACCCCGCCATGGCAAGTCCAGCGACCAGTTCGTGATAAATGAAGAAGGAGGAGATTCCGCTGGCGACCAGCGCAACAATCATCACCTGAACAAAAATCCGTTCCTCGCGGGACAGTTCGATCATCTATCACACCATGGAATTCGACCTATGGGGCGAACGCGATAGCAGCGCTCGCAAAGCTTGCACCACTTGCAAGCAGCAACAAGATTGTGATTGAGGACGGGATGAACCAGAAAGGATTCGGGATGGCGTCGTCGGCATCGGGCCCCGCGCTATATAGTTCGTGTCTGGATTGCGTCGGAGGGGCGATGATTTACGGGCAGCCCCGGGTTGTGGGCGCCGATGGACGTTGCGCGGGAGATTGCGATGCTCGTGTCCCAGATTCCGGCGGGCAGCGTCTCCACGTTCGCGGACGTCGCGGAGGCCCTCGGCGACCCTCACGCCGCCACCGCCGTCTTCCGGATTCTGACAAACGCCCCCGTAGAGGGGAGTCACCGCGTCGTCCGGGCCGACGGCGCGGTCCCTCGAGCGGGAATGACCGCGCGCCTCCGTCGGGACGGCGTTTCCATCTCGCGAAGCCGTGTGAACGAGCTCGACCAAATTCGTTGGCGGGAGTTCCGCGGCCCGAGGACCCTCGCGAGACTCCGGGAGGAGCAACAGCAGCTAGGGGCGACTGTGGAAACGACAGACCGTTTCGAGGGCGGTCGGCGGATTGCGGCGTTCGATGTCGCGTACGACGGGGACGACGCGACGGCAGCGGCGGTGGTGATGGACGCGAAGAACGAGGCCGTCCTGCAGGAGGTCGCGATTCACACGAAGGTCGACTTCCCGTACATCCCGGGATACCTCGGCTACCGCGAGCTCCCGTGCATTGAGGCGTGCTTCCGTCGCCTCGACACGGTCCCGGACCTGCTCATGATCGATGGGCACGGGCTGCTCCACCCCGCGCGCTTCGGCGTCGCGTGCTTCGCTGGAGTGCGTCTCGACCGGCCGTCCATCGGGGTCGCGAAAAGCCTCCTCGTTGGGACGATCGGGCCCCCGCCCAAGAAGGCGGGCGACTGGACCGATGTGCGGGTGGACGGCGAAACAATGGGTGCCGCCTTGCGAAGCGGCCAATCCCGTCGACTGATTTACGTGTCCATCGGCCACCGCGTCTCTCTCGCGACGGCACTCCGAACTACGAAACAACTGTGCACGACGAGGATTCCAGAGCCGTTACGGCGGGCCGATCTCTTGTCGAAAAACGAGAAAAGGAAATGGAAAAAGCGCTAAGAGTTCTGAGCGCGCAGTCCGCGCAAACCGTGGGCGACACTCAGGCCCTAGCGCTTTTTCTTCTTGCCCTTCGACTTTTTTGCCATACTGAGGGTTCTCCTCCGAGATTCCGTAATGGCGAGTGGCGACTTAAAATTATCGAGAGCGACCGATTCTCGCAGAATTATAATAATTACCCGATGCAACGACGCGGTTCCTCGGGCGCAAGACTCAAAGAATCGTGAGCGCATGCACCGCGCGTGCGCGTCCTTGTGTTCGGCGCGGGTGCGATGGGATCCTTCTTCGGCGGAGTCCTCTCCCGGAGGAATCGCGTAACGCTCGTGTGCCGAAAGGACCATGCGGACGCAATCCGGCGGTCGGGCCTGAGGATTACAGGGAAGACATCGCTCGTCGCGCACCCCGATGTCACGACGACGCCCGCGGGCGTGAAGCGCGCGGACTTGGTTGTCATCGCCACGAAAGCGTACGACACGGAAGCGGCGGCGAAGTCGCTCCGCAGGTTCGCGAGGAACGCGACGTGGATCACGCTGCAGAACGGGCTCGACAACCCGGACATCCTCGCGAGAGTCGCGAAGCGCGTCGTGGCGGGCGTGACGAGCCACGGCGTCACGTTCCTGCGCCCGGGAGAAATCCGCCACGCGGGAATCGGAGAGACCGCGATGGGCCCATACAAGGGCATCGACGAGGACGACGTCATCGGGGTCCGCGACATCTTCGAAGAAGCCGGCGTGAGGACGCGGATCTCCCAAGACATCCGCCGCGACCTGTGGCTGAAGGCGATCGTGAACGCGGGGATCAACCCCCTCGCGGCCCTCACCCGCCTTCGGAACGGCTACCTCGCGAGCATCCCGACGCTCGCCGCCGCACTGACGGCGATCACCGCGGAGGCTGCGGCGGTGGCGCGCGCCGAGGGGTTCGACATCACGGATCGATCGGCCGCGGAGCTCGCGCTTCGCGTCGCGCGGCGCACAAGGGACAACCGGGCGAGCATGCTGCAGGACGTCGAGCGCGGACGGCAGACGGAGATCGAGGCGATTACCGGTGCGATCCTCCGAGGGGCGGAGCGCCGTGGGCTTCGCGCTCCGATGAACAATCTCGTCTACGGCCTCGTCCGCGGGCTCGAGCGATCGTACCAGGTCGAGTAGCGTTCGCCCGCCCCTGTGGTTCTTCCCTCGCGAGGCTCAGGGCTGGTGCCATTGCTTCTGAATGAACTGCGTCACATTCCCGGTCCGCCCAGGGCACTGGAGGTTCGTGCAGAACCAGCCGTCCGTGAATGGGCATAACGTCGGAAATCCGCAGATCGGACACGTGGTCCGCGCGTACGTTCCTGGGGGGTAGGGATAGCCGGGCGGGTACTGGGTGATCGCGAACTGCGGCGGTGCATCGACGGGGACGTCGTGACCCACTCCGATCCACGGGGTTGGCACGAGTCGCGGTCCTGGTCCCGCCATCGGAGCCGGAGCGGGCGGCGGAACAGGTTGCGGTGGCTGCACGGGAAACGGGATCAATGGCGGGGCGATCTGTGCGGAGCCGAACCCCCGAGGGAGCGGCAACGCGACAATCACGACGAGCGCCACGAGAGCGGCGATGAGGGCGAGAGGCCCAATGACCGGCTGAACCGCGAACGGCAGGTCATCAATCCCTCCACCAAAACCCAATCCTCCGGGGCTGCCGCACGTGGCCGGGTAGTCCTGCGCCGCAAACGTGCGGGGGCTGTTCGAATCCGGGCTGCCCGGGAATTGGTATGTCACCTGGATCGCTCCGGCCGGACACACGTTGCATGCGGTCAAGAAATAGTTGCTATTCGTCGCCGGACCCTGATGGCTCGACCCCAAGTCGGGTCCGTAGCTGTAGCCCGTTGAGCTGGTGACCACGGCCTCGAACGTCGAGGATGAGGTCATCGACCACGCGCCGGAGCCGGAGGGCACCGTCCCGATCTGGACGCAATCGCCCTCGTTCACCGTTACGGTCATCGTGGCGGCTGCCGTCCGCGGGGCGGCGAGCGCGATGCCGAACAGTACGACCGGAAGCAGGAGTACGAGAATTGGAACGGCCCTGTGCACTTTCCTCACCCCGTCGCACCCCCGATATCGGGCTCAAGGCGCACCGGCTCCATCTTGACCAAGGGGATGCCGTTCACCGCGATGGCCGCATTCGCCCCTCGCAGAACCGTGAGGCTCGTCGGCTGGTTGGCGACGAAGCGACCGTAGACACCTGGAGCCACCAGCACCCTTTCCGTTCCGAACTGCAACCGATAGAATTCCTGCTTCGCGATCCTTGTCGTCCCGAGGACCACGGGCACTCCGACGTAGTCGACGACCTGGCCCGCTACAATCGCGGCGCGCAGCTTGGCGACCGCGAACGCCATCGCCGGGGCGATGAACGCCAAGATCGAGAAGCCCAGCGTGAGGAGGTTGGGGAGCACGTTGTACGCGGCAGCGAAACCGAGCCCAACGATCGACCCGACAATCATCCGAACGCGTTGGGCCTTGAAATCCCGGGCAAGCATCCCCCGCTCCGAGTCGCTGAGTGAACGGCGAATCGCGCCCGGAGTCGGAACGACGACGGGGGCGGACCCTGGCGAAGGCGGGGGGACAGTGAGGGGGGAGAGGGGGCCGATCGGCAGCGTCGGCGGGGCCTGTTGAGCGATGACGACCGACTGCCTCTGTTTCCGATGGCGCATGACGACGACGGCGCCAATCGAGATACTGACCCCCGCGGCGGCGAGAATGGCCAGGATGATGGAGAGCCCTCCATCCGTCGGCGAGGCTCCTGCGAACTGGATCGAAACGGCGTAACTGGCGGGTCCCGTCGGTGTTGCGCCACCTACCGAGACAACGTCGTTGTCGATGACGAAGATCAGGCCCGATTGGGTGGTCGAGTACGAGAACGACTGAGCGTTTTCGCTGAGGTCCCGATAATGGAAAGACGTGGAATTCGGGTCCACATACTCCGAGTACCCCGTCGCCGTCATCACGTAGAAGTCCACGGTCGAGTTCGTGGTGAACTCGATGGTCGCGCTGCCGCTTGTCATCCTCACCGCGTACGCATCGTGGGAGTACATCGCCACGACGACCGTCGTGGACGCGGCGGAGGTGATTGTCGAGAACGATGCGATGGAAGGGGCCGGAAGAAGAGAGAAGATGAACGCAAGCGAGAGGCATGCCGCTCCCATGACGACGCGGAACGCCAATTTGGGTACCGACAAGGCGAGCCCGATCTCGCCCCCTCTCACTCGTCGCGACCGGGGGGCGACATCGGTTCGGGCGTGCTTTCCAAGGACGGCGGATGT
>VBML01000028.1 GCA_005878915.1 Methanobacteriota archaeon
ACTTACCGCGACCCGCCTTCGCTTCGCGAACGCGGATCACGGCCACCCTTCCAGGATGCTCCGCGGCGAACCGGGCCGCGATGTCCGACGTACGGTCTGCGGAGCCGCCGTCGATGATCAGGACTTCGACGTTCTCCTTGGGGTAGTCCATCGCAAGGATCCCTTCGATCGTGCGGGCAAGGACGCTCTCTTCGTTTCTCGCCGGAATCATCAAGCTGAATCGGGAGTCCGTCGAGACGCCCTCCGGTGCCCTTCCCCGATGGCGGGCGTACAGCACCGCGACGAGAAGGAGCGAGTAGAACGTGCCGAAGACGGCGAACAGGAAGGAGAGGGCGGTCGTGTCGATCTCAATCATCGCGTCAATCCTGGAACACGTCGTAGGGGAACTTCACGCGCCGGAGGAAGGCGTAGCGCGCCATCGCGTCCGAATCTCGCTCCCGTGAGAGGCGGACGACCCGATGGAGAACGGCGGCAATCCTCCGGCACATGGCGTCGAGTGCCCTTCGGCCTCGGGGGGTGCGGGCGACCCATCGTTGTAAGTTGGCAAGACGCGATGGCTCCTGCGCTCGGACGCGGTCCGCGAACACGCGGCTGAAGATCTGCGGGAAATGGAGGCGGAGCCAGCGGTTCGATTCGAGGGTGCGCGCGTAATGTGGGGTCCCGGCAATCGGGAGGGAGCGGAGGAGTTCGAAGGCAAGGAATTCGTCCTGGCGAGCGAAGGGGCGGCAGGCGGACTCCGTCCATACGACGTTCACGCACGTGACCTTCCTGAGGAATCGCAGAAGGGAGTCTCCGTTCGCGAACGTCCGGCGATGAAGGAGAGAATACTTCACTCCCAGCAGGAGGGCCGTCAGGTAGACGATGTACTTCGTCCCGTCCTCCGCGAACAGGTTGAAGTCAACGTCGTCCCCCGCCTCGAGACCGCCTGAGGCCGTCGAACCACACACGGCGACCGCACGAACGAAAGGGCTGTGTCGGAGGAGGTCTCGTGTGAAGTCCTCCGCGATGCGGAAATACGTCTCGGCCAGCGTCCCGTTCGACCTCCGGCGGGCGAGGCTTTTCGAAATGAGATCCTCCTGCCCGGAGAGGGTCGCGAATCCCGCTTGGAAGAGAATGGCCGAGGAAGCGGCGGCCGCCGCGGCGACATCGGAAGGGTTTTCGGGGCCCCCATACAGGAGGTCGGATAGTTCGTCCCCCGCCAGGCCGTACCCCCAGCGGTTCGCAATCCGGAGGGTCGTGACGACCCGGTCCTCGAGGGACAAGTTCACGGACAAGGACTTCAAGGACGCCTCCCGCCCGTGCCCCTTGCTAGGAGGTTCAACCCTTTAAATATTACTATCGAGCTAGTAAGTTATACTATCCCGGTCGTTACTGGGATTCACGTTGTCCGGTGGAGCAACTCCGAGAGAACGAGGAGGCGACTGATCCGCTCCCTCACGGGAGGGAATCGAGAGAAGACGCTCCCCTCCCGACCGACGATGCTCAGCCCCGCGATCGCCTTGGGGCTCCCTGTCGCCTTCTCGTGAATTTTCAGAAGCGCGGACGCGAGGGAGCCAGGTTTCCCGGTGGTCCGGCCGCTCATCTCGTCCGCCAGGTACTCCCGCTCTCGGTGGACGGCAGGGTCCAGGAACTTGCTGAAGGGGTCGAAGAACATGAACCGCGACAGCACCGTCGAGAAGACCTTGAAGCGGGAGTCTTGGTTCTTGATATGCATGAGCTCGTGGGTCACGACGGACTCGACCTCGTCCCGTTCAAGGGACGCGAGGAGCCCCGTAGAGACGACAACGACATGCCGCTTCCCGCTGACCGCCATCGCGACGGGCTTGGGATCATCGGCGATTCGCAATTCCACGTGAGGAAGGGATTCGAACCGGCCGACGAGGGAGAAGTAGTCCACAAGCCACTGCTCCTCCGCCCTCGGGGTCCGCGTGGCAATCGACCGGAGGAGCCGCTCTGCTCCCCGCCTCCAGACGACGAAGCTGACGATCCCGCTCAGCACGAAGCTCGTCAGGACCGCACCCCCCGCCGCGAGCGGCACACCCCACGCCTTGTAGGCAACGGTCGTTGAGATGCTGAGACAGAAAGTGAGACTGGACACGACGAACGTCCAGAAGAAGATCGAGAGGGAATAGAGCCCCGTGAGGAGGCTCACGCGGAGCTTCGCGTTGCGGGCGTTCGTGACAAAGACATAGACGAGGGTCCCGATGCATGCGAGGGTCCCGAAGAGAATGGCGAGCGGTATCGGACTCGACCAGTACGTCCCCAGCGCTTTCCAGATGTGCTCAGCCAGATCGGCCATCGCGGTCTTCCTTCGCCTTTGCTTTCGCGATCACCCGCCGCAGCTCCGCGATCTCCTCTTGCGTAAGGTTGCCGGGGTTCTCGAGGATGTACGAGATCGCCGCGGGCCCGAACGTGTCCACCATCCGCCCGATCATCGTGGACACGACCGTGTCGTACGCCTTCCCGTCCTTCACGGAATAGAACACCTTCTTCTCGCTCTCCCTCCGCATCTGGACGAGATCCTTGTCCACGAGCCGATACAACGTCGTCGTTACCGAGGTGTATGCGACGTTCCGCCGTTTCCGGACCTCTCGATGGATCGAGCCCGTCGACGCTTCGCCGAGAGACCGCACCGCCTGGAGGACCGCGAGTTCGAGTTCGCCCAGCTCCATAGAATTACGTGAAGGATAGTAATCCTATATCAAGGTTTTGAGGCGGGTTTTCTGCGAGGTGCCGACTACAGCAGCTCGGCCTTTCCCGCCAGGTCCGCGAACCGCTTCTCGAGGATGTCGAGGGCCGCCGTGAGCGTCTCCTTGGCCGTGAGGCTGCCGTCCGTCTCGAACTGGAGGTCAATCTTCGACGGGTCGTTGAACGCCTTCACCGTCTTCACGTCGTAGGCCTCGGCGAACTTCCGGCAGTTCCGGCAGTCCGAGCGGAGCTCGATCGTAGCCTCCTCCGACCCCGGCCGCATGATGTGATCCGGACACGGCGGGACCTTCGACTCGGGGGCCTCGAACGTCTTGCCACCGGCTTTGAGGACGGTCGCGAAGCGGGTGCCCACCCCGTGGGCGACCTGCCATTTGGCGTGGTCCCGGCCCGTCCCCAGCGTCGCGGTCGCGTAGATCAGCAGCGCCTGGCCGTTCCCCAGCTTCACGATGGGAATCTGTCCGTCTTTCGGCTTCAGCTTCGGGTCGCCGATGGGCTCGAGGTCCCCGGACGTCACGACGCCGGGCCCCCGCTTGTTCAGCGAGTAGATGATCGTGCAGTTCGGGCAGCCCTCCCCGTGACACGTGGGGCACGTCGCCTTCGGGACGAAGAGCTGCAGGTCCGTCGGGATCGGGACGAGCCCGAGGCGCTGGGAGATGATCTCGTCGAACAGCGGGGCGACGCTCTCGTACTCCTTCCCATCCTCCGCGCGGATCGGACCCAAGTGGAACTCGACGTCCTCGATCGCCATCTTCGGCACGTCCGCAAGGAGCGTCCGGCGAATCGCGTTGACGAACGTCGCGTCCCCGCCCTCAATCCGCACGGCAATCGACATGTCGGTGTGGTCGAACACCTTCAGGTCCACTCAGACCCGCCTCCCGCGGCGCCCGCCCTTGGGCTTCGTGCCGTCGTGGGGGACGGGGGTCACGTCCTCGATCCGCCCGATTCGTAGGCCCGCCCTGGCGAGTCCGCGGATCGCGGCCTGCGCGCCAGGGCCCGGGGACTGGGAGCGGTTCCCGCCGGGAGCCCGGACGCGGACGTGGATCGAATCGATGCCCTTCTCCTTCGCGGCATCGGCGACCTTCTCCGCCGCCTTCATCGCCGCGTACGGCGACGCCTCGTCCTTCGCCGCCTTCACGACCATCCCGCCGGTGGCCTTGGCGATCGTCTCGGCCCCGGTGAGGTCGGTCAGCGTGATGATGATGTTGTTGTACGACGCGTAGATGTGCGCGAGTCCCCACTTCGTCATGGCGCACCACCTCCAAGGCCTGGTGGCTGCGGTGGCCCAGGTCCAGGGACGTCTCCTTCGCCCTCCGCGGGCGGGGCTTCTGGCGCGGGGGCGCCGGGTCGTGCGGGGTGGAGGTCGTGGCTGATCGGCGATCGCGTGTCGTACGCGATCGAGCCCTCCTCCGTGCGCGTGACGAGGTACCCGGGCACCGTGACGCGACGCGCGCCGACGGATACGTGTCCGTGGACGATGAACTGCCGCGCCTGGTGCGGCGTGAATGCGAGGCCCTTCACGAACGCGAGGGTCTGGAGCCGGCGGGAGAGGACCGCCTCCACGTCGAGGCCGAGGACGTCGTCGAGCGTCGCGCCCTCCGTGGGCAGGAGACCGAGCCGTCCGAGGCGACCGATCAGCTCGTCCCGTTCCTTGCCCGCCTGCCGGTCCGCGTACCGGACGAGGGCCTGGAGCTCGCGCGCGCGGTGTCGGAACCGCCGGAGGACGGACTGGGCCCTCCATAGCTCCTTCTTGTTCTTCAGCCCGTACTTCTTCAGGAGCTCGTTCTCCGCCTTGATGCGCTCCCCCTCCCACGGGTGGGATGGGGTCTGGTACCTCCGACGGGAAAACTTCGGGTCCCCCAACCCCTCACTCCTTCTTCTCCTTCTTGCCGCCCTCTTCCTTCTCCGCCGCCTTCGCGGCGGCGATCGCGGTCTTCTTGATCACGCCGACGGTGAGGCCGGTGCGCCCGTTGCTCCGGGTCCTCTGCCCCCGCACCTTCTGGCCCTGCTCGTGCCGGATCCCGCGGTAACACCGGATCATCTTCATCCGGTTGATGTCGTCCCGCAGACGCAGGTCGATGTCGGAGCTGTACACATGGAGGTCCGCGCCCGTCTCCCAGTCGTTCGGGCGGTTCACCATCCAGTGGGGGACGAGGTCCGCGAGCTTCCCGAGGACCTCCTCGATCTTCTCCGTCTCGGGGTCCGTCAGGTTCCCGATCCGCTCGGTCCTTCGAACCCCCGCAAGATCCGCGACGATCTCCGCGACGCGGACTCCCAGCCCCTTGACGTTCGTCAGGGCGTAGACGACAGAGCGCGCGCCTTCGAGGTCCGTGTTCGCGAGCCGGACGATGTACCGGAAGTTCTCCTTTGCATCCGGCGGGCGCACGGGGGCCTTCGGACTGGGCGCGGGGGCCTCAGCCGCAGCGGGTTGTTTCGGAGTCTCATCGGCCATCGAACGTTCACCGTGAGTGAGAAGCGTCTCAAGCGGGGCGTTCTATTTAAGAGTTGCCAGGTGCACGGAGCGGAGGACGCGAAATCCGCCGCCGAGGGCGACGACCTCCGCGTTCCCGAATACCGCGTCCATCTTTTCGCGCAAGGAGGGGGCGCCCTGCTTCGTGCGGACGACGACCCAGAGGGATCCGCCTTCGCGGAGGTGCGGGGGAGCTCCGTCGACGATCGCGTGGACGACGCCCTTCCCCGCACGGATCGGCGGGTTCGATGCGATGGCGTCGAACGACAGCCCCTCGACAGGTTCGTATAGGTCGCCCTCCCGGATGTCCACGCGGATTCCGTTCTCGCGTGCATTCTTTCGTGCAAGGGTCGTCGCGCGGTGGTTCACATCCGTCATCACGACGGAAGCACCTTCGACGGTCGCGGCGATCGCGAGGCCAATCGGCCCATACCCGCATCCGAGGTCGAGGAGGGACCCGTGAGCGGGGATGGTCAGGGTGTCGACGAGGAGCCGCGTGCCTGCGTCGATGCCCGCACGGGCAAACACGTTCGAGTCCGTCCGGAAGCGGAGCGTCCGACCGCGAAGGAGTTCGACGAACTCGAGGATCCGATGGCGGGCGGATGGCCTCCGGGTGAAGTATTGCTCCGCCAAGGGCAAAACGAACGTGCCCACTGTATTTAGGGGTTCCCAGCGGGGGCGCTGCGCGGCTTGGCGGCACTCCTCGTCCCGGGCCGGGGACCGATGAGGAGGTTCGCGATCTTGAGGTCCTCGGAACTCGTCACAAAGTCGCCGTTCTCGAACTCCCTCTCGGCGCGGAGGACCATCTCCTCGACGTCGTTCGCATAGTCCATCCCGGCCGCGCGGAGCTCGTCCAGGCTGCGCTTCGTCTCCTCGATCGAACGCGCGAGCCGCTCGCGGATTTCCTGACGTTTTCCAAGGGCCTTGCGCGCGTCGGAAGCGAACGCGATGGCTTGGTCGTATTCGCCCTCTGCGAGAGACTGCTTCGCGTCCCGCAGGGCCTGCTCAGCCTGCTCCGGGGTTGCCCCGGAGCGGCGCAAGGAGGCGAGCCCCTCCTCCGCGTCCTTCACACCTTTCGTCGCGCGCCGGAAGTCGTCCTCGATCCGCCGGGCCTCCCGGTCCGCGGCTTCGAACGCCTGGCCGGCCTCCGTGAACTTCGCCGTATCCAACAGGATCCAGCCCTGCTGAAGGAGCCGCACCGGGCCCGGCGCAACGGCTCCGGTCGACCGGAGTTCAGCAATCCTATTCTGCGCCTCGTCCAGCGTAGCGAAGGCGGAGTCGCGGGCCATTAGGGCCTCCTTTGCTGCCGTCCCTGCCTTGCGGGCGGTCAGCTCCGCCTCCTCAAGGCGTCCCGCATCGAAGGCCTGCTTCGCGGCCTCGACCAGGGACCCACCCCCTTTCATGACCATCCGCTCGAATTCGGCGGGCTCGATGTCGCCGGCCACATCCTTCAGGGCATCGAGGGCAAGCTCCGCGGTAAAGATCTCGTTCGCAGCCCCTTGCGCAACCTTGACCCGCTCCCTTCCCGCTTGGACGGCCGTCTCGAGGATCGCCCGTGCCCGTGTGTAGTTGGGGACCTTGACGCCATCCTCCACCGTTCCGGCCTGCGCGACCCGCCGTGCCTCTGCCACCTCCGCGTCCAACTCGGACGCGTCGAGGCCGAGCTCGCGCGCCTTATTCGCGATCCCGCGGAGGGCGCTGAGGGCCTTCTGTGCGGCCCGGTACCGCCCTTCTAACGACGATGCGAGGGTCTCGGCCCTCGTGGCGAGCACCCGCGCTGAGTCGTATGCCCTCCGGTTCGACGCCTCCCGCGCCTGGGAGATGAGCCGCTTGGCGGGGGAGAGGTCGGCCTTCGAAAGTTGAAGGACAACGAGCATGGCCTCGGCCCGGGAAATTGCGTCCTCGGCTTCCTCGGCCCGCTTGCCGAACACCGTCTCCCCTTCGCTCCGCGACCCGCTCCGGATTCCTGAGTCGGAGCCTCACGTCTAGGCCGCGCGCCTCCGAGGGGGGAGGCGGGAAGGGACCCCAGGGCCGTGGGCGTGAGAGGCTCCGAGTCTGACCCTAGAGCTGCGCGGGCGAGTATTGGCCAACGGGGTATAAAACGCATCGCGCGGAGGGGGCGGCGCCGCGCGTTTCGTATCGGTTCTGAGAACACCTCGCGCATTAAACCGACGGGCCCAGAACCGTCACTCGTGCCGCCATCCGAAGGAGCACTGGGCCTCTTCCAGCGTTGCCGGAGGTGTGCGGGGGCTAGAATGGTTATTACGTCGGGGGAGATACGTCGGCGGCGATGCGGGGCTACCTTCGGCTCGCGCGGCTGGGCAATGCCGCGATGTCCGGAGCGGGCGTCGCAGTCGCCTCCTTCGTCGCCGGGACGCCCGTCCTCTTCGCCGGCCGCTTCCTTCCGGTCGCGTTTGCGGCGCTCGCGGCCGTGCTGTTCACCGCGGGGGGCAACGCCCTGAACGACTACTTCGACCGGGAGACGGACAAGGTCAACCACCCGGATCGGCCGATCCCCCGCGGCGAGGTGCCCCCCGACGGCGCCCTGAGATTTTCATCCCTGATGTTCGCGGTGAGCCTCGTCGCTGCGCTCTACGTGTCGGTCGCGGCGGTCGCGATCGTCGCCGTGAACTTCGTCGTCATGGTCTCCTACGAGAAGGGGTTCAAGGCCCGAGGGGCGAGCGGGAACTTCCTCATCGCGTATCTCGTCGGGTCGCTGTTCCTGTTCGGCGGCGTCGCGGTGTACGCGGGGGACGTCGTCGTGCTCCAGCGGGCGTTCCTCCTCGGTCTCCTCGCCGCCCTCGCGACGGCGGGCCGGGAGGTGACGAAGGACATCGAGGACCTTGCCGGCGACGTGGACCGCGTCACGTTGCCCCGGCGGATCGGCGTCCCCGCCGCGGCGCGCGTCGCCGCCGCCTGCTTCGGGGCCAGCGTCGTCCTGAGCGGTGTCCCCTATGCGGCGGGCCTGTTCCCCTGGCCGTTGCCCTACCTTGCGATCGTCCTCGCTGCCGACACAATCTTTATTTACAGCGGGACGTACTCGGCGCGAAATCCGGGGCGCGCGCAACGGGCCGCGAAGTACGGGATGGTCGTGGCGCTGGTCGCGTTCTTGGCGGGAGGCCTCTCGGCGTGAAGGTCCTCGACTACATTCTCGAGCGGGTCTCCCGCGGGAAGGTCCACATGACCCTCATCGACCCGGAGAAGCAGCCGCCGCGGGCGGCCGCGAGTCTCGCCGAAATGGCGTGCGATGCGGGTACCGACGCGATCATGGTCGGCGGCTCCACCGGGGTCACGCAGGACGCGATGGATGCGACGGTGACCGCCGTGAAAGCGAGCGGTACCGTGCCCGTGATTTTGTTCCCCGCGGGGGCGTCGAGCCTCTCCCGCCACGCGGACGCTCTGTACTACATGAGCCTCCTGAATTCCCGTTCCACGCAGATGATCGTCGGGGAGCAACGGAAGGCGGTCCATGCGGTGAAGGGCTGGGGCCTCGAAACGATCCCGATGGCGTACCTGATCGTCGAGCCGGGCATGCGGGCCGGCGAGATCGGCAAGGCGGACCCGATTCCCCGTGGGAGGCCGGACGAGGCGGTCGAGTGGGCCCTGACCGCCCAGTTCATGGGGATGCGCTTGGTCTACCTTGAGGCCGGGAGCGGAGCCCCCGAGCCCGCGCCGCCCGCGATGGTCCGGGCGGTGAGGGACGCGATTCAAATCCCGTTGATCGTCGGCGGGGGAATCCGCACCCCAGCCGCCGCGTCCGCTCTCGTTAGAGCGGGGGCGGACATCCTCGTCACGGGCACGATCGTGGAACAAACCAAGGACGCGGCCCGACTCCGGGAGATTGTCGCGGCGGTGAAAAAAGGATGAGCGAGATGGCGCGGGGGAAGACCGCCCAGGCCGCACACGAGGACACGACGCGGATTGCGGGCCGCCTGTTCTGGGCCCCCGCCCCCCTGCGGATGGTCTTGCCGATCCTCGGGTTGTCCCTGTTCGGTGGGCTCCTGCTCACGTACCCGGCGCGGATCGAGACGTCGATCTGGGACCTCCTCTATCGCGCGATCTTCGTGTTCGCGATCCCCGCTCTTGTGAGCGGGGCGGGAACGAAGCCCCTCGCGGAGCTCCTGGGCGGGAGGATGTACCTACGGCGCTCGACATTGATGTCGTTCATCGGGCTCGTGATCGTCGACGGGATCCTCCTCGTCGCGACCGTCGGCCTCACCCTGTACAGCCTCGTAATGGGGACGAGGTACGCGTTCTCCGTGCAGCGGGTCGTCCTCCTGGGCTACGCCGCGGTCCTATGGGTTCGCGCCGTGATCCTGGCGGGCACGAGCCAGAGCAACTACCTGCGGTCCCTCCCGGCCGCGATCCTCCATCCCCTCCTGGGGCTCCTGGGGCTCGCCGTGTTCGTTCAGACGACGACGGGGGACTGGCTGACCGCCATCCTTGTCTTCGCGATTTTCCTGTCCACCGCGATCGGGTTTGCGGAGATCGCGAAACGACCGCTCCAGAAAGCGTTTGGCATCAACGGCCTCAAGCTGATGCGGTACACGCTTGACCACTTCACGGAGCTCGGGGACGAGGGGCGGGACGAGATCGAGTCCTT
The DNA here is from genome assembly GCA_005878915.1 of Methanobacteriota archaeon. Classification (GTDB taxonomy): domain Archaea; phylum Thermoplasmatota; class Thermoplasmata; order RBG-16-68-12; family RBG-16-68-12; genus EA-19. The sequence continues at coordinate 9,780 of VBML01000028.1, forward strand.
CTTCACGGCGATCTCCGTGCCGGCGCGCGTGCGCGTCGGCCTCGTCACGTTCCGGACGGCGCAGGGCAGGACGGCCGTGTTCCTCGCGCCGATGGTCCACCCGGGCCCGATGGGGTACATCGGGGGCAGCGACCTGCCCGCGAAGCTGCGGGCGCGCCTCGAGGACGTCGCCGAGACCGTGTTCGTCGCGCACGGACCGACGACGCACGATGAGAACCCGGCGAACACGAAGGAGGTGGAGAAGCTCGCCCCCGTCGTGCGGGAACTGATCCGCGGGGCGCCTCTTTCCTCGGCGGCGAGCCCGATGGTGCGGGTGCGGGCGGGCAAAGCGAACGTGTGCGTGCAGCTGTTCGGCCAGCGCGCCTTGATCGTCGCCTCCCTCGCGCCGAATCCAACGGACGACATCGACAGCGCCGTAGGGTTCGGGGCGACACAGGAGGCGCGCCTGGCGGGCGTCGAGGACGCGGTTTTCGTGGACGCCCACAATTGCATGGAGCTCGGGAGCGGGCTTACGCACTTCGGCACCGCCGCGGCCCACGACATCATCGAGGCGACACGGAAGGCCGTGGAGAAGGCGCTCGCCGCGCCCCGCGGGCCACTGAAAGTGGGCGTCGCCTCGAAGCGGGAGATCGGGAGCCCCGAGGAGGGAATTGGGTCAGAGGGGGTTCAAGCGTTGGTGACTGAGGTTAGTGGCGAGAGGACCGCATTCGTCCTCTTCGATGGAAACAACATGATCCCGGGCCTGCGTGATAAGATTCGGGAGAGGCTTGCGCCTTTACTATCGGACGTGGAGGTCCTCACGACGGACAACCACTCGGTGAACGTCACCCTCGGCGGCTTCAACCCGGTGGGCCTCCAGTATGACCACGGCGCGCTCGTCGAGGCGACGGCGAAGGTCGTCCAGGAGGCGATTGGGCACCTCGAACCATCAGGGGCGGGGATTGTCTCGGGCTACGTGGAAGACCTGAACGTCTTCGGGCCGGAGTCTGCGGCCCGCCTCACGACGAGCGTGAACGCGACGGTCGCGATCCTGCGCCCTGCGTTCGTCGCCACGTTCTTGCTCGCCCTGACCGCGTCCGTGCTCTCCCTTTTCCTGTTAGACTAGGCTCGTCGTTGTGGATCTCGGTCTTCGGGATTGATCATCGGTCATCCGACGGCCAATAACCTGCGGCCTCCCGTTCGAGACTGCATCATGCCACCTCGAGATTCCTTCGCGGCCATCCGTCCGATTCCTTCGGCGGCTCCACTAACCGATACGTGACACGCGACCCCGCCGCGCGGGCGTTGTTCGAGGGCTTCACCAATCGCCACAAATACAGGACCCCCGATGGAGGGCCGAGGGGTAGTTTAGGATTGCAACCGCGAACCGCAATCCTCGCCGTCGTCGTCGCGCTCGCCATTGCCGGTTGCGTCTCTCCGGTCCGAAGCAGGGGCCCCGCGAACGAAGCGCGCGGGAGCCTCCCGTTCACGTACTCCACGTTCCTTGGCGGCAGCTGGGATGACGGGGGGGTGGGGCTGGCGGTGGACGGGGAGGGCAACGCATACGTTGTCGGCGGCGCGCGCTCCCTCGACTTCCCCACGACACCGGGGGCCTTCAGTCGATCCGCGGGGCAGCCGACCGCCGGGAACGGCTGGGTGACGAAGTTCGACGCCCGGGGACAAGTCGTGTGGTCCACGTTCTTCGGTGGAAATCAAACCAGCGATCAAGTTTCGGGGGTCGCCGTCGACGCCGCGGGCCGAGTGTGCATCGGCGGCATCGCACGGGTTGAGAGCTTCCCCACGACCCCGGGCGCGTACGATCGATCCTTCCACTTCGGGAACGGGGACGCGTTCGTGGCGTGCCTGAACGAGACGGGCAGCGGGCTCGTGTATTCCACGTTCCTCGGTGGGAGTGATTACGACTTTGCCACATCCATCTCAATCGACACGAGCGGAGCGGTTTGGGTCATGGGGATTACGGCTTCCGCCGACTTTCCCACGACCCCGGACGCCTTCGACGGGAGCCCCGGGGGGATGGACGATGTGTTCCTCGCGGAAATCAGCCCGGACGGTTCGCGACTGCTGTACTCGACGTTCCTTGGCGGGAGCCAGAGGGATGATGCCTTCCAGATGGTCCTCGACGGTTCAGGGTCACCGTACATCGCAGGGTACACGGAGTCGCCCGACTTCCCGACCACGCCCGGCGCGCTGGCCCCCGTTAAGAGCGGTGGAGTCGACGGGTTCGTGACGAAATTCGAGCCGGGCGGCCGGACGCAGGCCTTCTCGACATTTCTTGGCGGCGATTCCTACGACTGGGTGAGAGGCCTCGACGTCGGGGTAACGGGAGTCGTGTACGCGACGGGACGCGCGGGGCCCGGGTTCCCCGTCACGCCCGGCGCGTTCGACACGGTGTACAATTCGCACAAGACGTTCGCCGCTGCGCTCAATCCGAACGGGACCGCGCTGCTCTTCTCCACCTACCTCGGGGGCACGACAAGCCCGGAGGGGCAGAACGGGCCCACCGAGGGTACGATCATCCGAGAGGTCCCGGAACTGGGGATCTGGGTCGGCGGCTCGACGGATTCCTCGGACTTCGTCACGACCCCCGGCGCCTTCGATCGAACGTTCAACGGTGTTTTCGCGGACGGGTTCCTTTCCCTGTTGAGTCCCGATGGCGAGGTCCTTCACTACAGCACCTACCTCGGCGGGGAGAACACCGACGAGATCCTCGCGTCCGCGCTCGGCGCCCGGGGCGAACTGTTCCTCGCGGGGAGGACTGGGTCCTCCGAGTTCCCGACGACGCAGAACGCGTTCGACCGTTCAGAGAATGGCGGTAGCGACGCCTTCGTCCTCGGCTTCATCCTCGGCGGGCCCGACCTTGCCATTGCCCCCGAGGACCTTCGACTTTCCCCTCTTCCGCCTGTTACGGACGGGACGGCGGTCATTGTCAACGTGACCGTCCGGAATGTGGGTGACGCTGCTTCGGGGCTGACGACCGTGAGATTCTACGACGGGATCCCGCCCGCCGCACAAATCGGGACGGACCAGCCCCTCCGCGCGCTCCCGGCGAACGGTGGAGCAACCGTATCCGTCGGCTGGACCGCCTCGCCGGCCGGGTGGCATGAGGTGTGTGCGGTGGTCGATCCGGACGACGTCATCCCGGAGACGGACGAGACGAACAACACGGCGTGCGTGACAGTCTATGTGCTCCCGATGGAAACTCGGCCCGATTACGTCCCGGTGTCCCCGCAGCCCGGCGCGACGACGCGCGCCGGCCTCTCCCGACCGGTGCCCCTCTCGGTGTCGGTCGAGAACCTGGGGAACGCGACCGCGACCGCTCCCGCCACCCTCGCGTTCTACAACGCGTCGACGCCCCTCACTCCGTTCGCGACGTTTCCGATGCCGCCCCTCGCTCCCTCCGAAACGTCCTCGTCGTTCACCGCCTCTTGGACATCCCCCGTCGCATCCGGCACGGTCCAGGTGGTCGTAGACGTGGATTACGCGAGTGACCTCCTCGAGTGGAACGAGACGAACAACCGCTTCACCTGGACGATCGACGTCGTGGCGGGCCCGGTCACGTCCCTTGCGGTGGGGGCCCCTAACTATACCGCGGCGGTCGCGTATGTCAGGTCGGCGACGCCACTCTCCCTCTCCGTCCTCGACGAGAGCGGCGCCGGCATCGACTCTACCCTACACCGCGTAGACAACGGGACATGGGTGAGCGGCACGGGACCGTTCACACTGTCGGGGGAAGGGGACCACTATGTGGAATGGTTCAGCGAGGACCACGTAGGCAACCGCGAAGCGGTTTCCGCGACCGTGCTTGTCGTTGATGACTCGCCGCCGGTGACGACGATCGCACCCGCGGGCGGTCCGTACACGCCGGAAACGCTCTTTACGCTCGCCGCCACGGACGCGGGAAGCGGCGTCGCGCGAATGGAATTCCGGATTGACGGAGGCCTTTGGGCCGCCTACGCGGGCGGGTTCTCCGTCTCGGCGGGCGACCACGTGATCCATTACCGGTCCGCGGACCGCTTGGGCAACGTGGAGGCGGAGCACACGCTGGCGGTGACCCGCGCAGCGTCGCCGCCCCTCGAGGCGATGAACTGGAAGCCCCTGATCGCAGCAGCGTTTGCCGCGATCCTCGGACTCGTGGGTGCGTGGGCAGCGCGGAGGCGTCCTTGGAGGGGCGGCACGGATCGGCGGGCGGTGCTCACCGCCTTCGGCGTGGTGTCGCTCCCGTTCGCGCTCCTCGAGGCCGCAACGGGCGTCGTTTCCTTTCTGACGGGCCTTCTCTCAATCCCGCCCCTCCTCGGCATAGGCACCGCGGTCGACGTCGCGATTCTGATTTCAGGCTTGGCCGTCGTAGCGTTTCGGGGCTGGTCGCGGAATGTGAATGGGTCTCGGGCTGGGTGACGGGCGGGGCCCGAGAATCTGCCCCGAATGAAGGCGGATCATCCAACGAACCAAGAGCAGGATGCATGGGGTCGATGGATCTGTGGGTTTCCACGACGCCTTCGGGGAGATAGGCTGCTTCTTGGCAGATTCACTTCCGCCCATCTATTGTTCGAGTGTCAAACCGTTTCCCGCGTTTCCTCTTCTTAGCGCCCACATTTCTTTTCATGGACCTGAATCGTCATCTTGTGGAAAAATCCGGTGCCTCGGCAGTTACAAGTCCAAGACACTCTCGACTGAAGACCGTACGTCCGCAATCTCCTTGGGAATCAGCGTAGGAGCCCAGCGGCCTTCAGTTCGGCGGTGATCTTCTCGACCGCCTGCTCCACGTCGGCCGGCTTCTTCGCACCCGTGCAGACGATCTTGCCACTACCGAACAAGAGGACGACGACCTTCGGTTTGTCGATCCGGTACACGAGACCGGGGAACTGCTCCGGCTCGTACTCAAGCTCTCCCCCGCCGAGGGAGATCGCGACCGCAGGCAGGTCGATATGCGCGCCGAGGTCCGACGTCGCGACGATGTTCTGGACCTCGATCTCCGGGTTCCTCTTCAGCGGGATGCCCGCCGCCTCAATCTTCTTCATGACGATGTCGATGGCGGTCCTCACGTTCTCAGGGCTCTTCGCCCCCGTGCACACGACCTTGCCGCTTCGGAACAGGAGGATTGCCGTCTTCGGCTCCTTGAGCCGATAGATGAGGCCGGGGAACTGCTCCGGCTCGTACTCGGCGCCTCCGAGGGCGCGGGCGATCGCCTGGAGGTCGAGCTCCTTCCCGAGGGAAGTCGACGCGACAACGTTCTCGATCCGGATCTTCGCCGTAGAAACACCTCCGAGGACCGGAGGCGTGGCCCCGGCGCGGTCGGCTCCGACCGGACACAAGTAGTGCCTTAAATAGTTGGGTCAGGCACCAGGCACCCCTTTGCGGGGTGCGAGCCCGGTGGCTCGGAACCGAAGACAAGGAAGCGGAGGGGCACGACATGCTCGATTGCTGCAGCCGTTAACCTAGGCGGATCCCTTAGAGACTCTATCGACTCTCTTGGCGGCTACAAGAGGGTTTATGGAGAGGGATATATCATATGGGGTCCGCCCCCCGTGGCGCAGGTGGCATGGTATGGCACGGTTGAGGGGTGTCCGGCACGGTTGAGATTCTCTTCGCCCTCGCCCTCGGGCTCATTGTCCCGGCCCTGGCGGTATTCCTTGTCGCGCTAACCTACCAAATTTCAAGGGGCACACGGCTTCCGATTCGCCGGGCGGTCCACGTGGTGCTCGCCCTGATAAGCCTCTCGGCGGCGGTCGTTGGATGGTTCTCAGTATTGACTAAGTTCACCGACCCATCTACGTCAGGCCCGAACATTCCCGTAGGGTTGGCCATCCTGAATATCTTCCTTGTTATGGGGGTCTGGGTTATCGCCAGACCTCCAACGCGACCCGTGGCCGCGTGATACTTCGCGCGTTGCAGGACCCTTGGTCAAACCAGGTTGAAGAACCATTTGTGGATCCGCAAGTCCCCGGAGAGTTCCGGATGGAATGCGGCCGCGACGAGGCGGCCCTGCCGGGCGAGGACGATCTTGCCCTGGAGCTTCCCGATCGGCTCGCATCGCCCCCAGGTCCGCGTGATTTCCGGCGCGCGTATGAACACGCCCCGGAAGGGCGCATCAAGGATGGCAACGCTGACCTCTCCCTCGAACGATTCCCGCTGCCGCCCGAAGGCATTCCGGTCCACCGCCATGTCCATGAGCCCAAGGAGGCGGGTCTCCGTCTTCGAGACCGCGTCGTCCCCCTCCTTCGCGAGGAGGATGCACCCCGCGCACGTCCCGAGGATCGCCATCCCGTCCTCCGCCCGGCGGACGATCTCGTCGAACAGGCCGAACTTCACGAGCAGCTTCGAGATCGTCGTGCTCTCCCCGCCGGGAATCGTGAGGGCGTCGACCTCTGCGAGGTCCGTGGTTCGACGGACCGCGGAGGCGTCGCCGGAGATGCCGGCCTCCTTCATCGCCCGCTGTGCCGCGTCCACATGCTCGCTGACGTCTCCCTGGACGCCGACGACGCCGACCCGCACGCCCTGTCGAAGGCGGCGGTTCCTAAAAGATTTCGCGGCTCACGAGGCGGGCCGGCCGTATCCTTCGCGGAAGAGGGACTCGAGGACCTTTGCGAGCTTCTCGGGGTCCCGCAACAGGCGCTTCGACGCGACCCCGTTGATCAGCACGGTGTCCCCCGGTTGGACCGCCGGGAAGGGACGCCGCACGACATCGTCCCCCATCGGGAGCACTGCCTCTCCGCGGGGGGAGCGGGCGAGGGCCTCGGGCCGACGTTCGTCGAGGGGCACGATCTGGAAGGCGTGGTCGATGAGGTAGGGCCTCACGTTCCTTTTGCCCAGGAGACCGATTCGGACGCGGTCGACCCGCGGGTCGAGTTCCGTGTTCGCCTCGATCGCGTCTCGCCGGATTCCGACCTGGTAGAACGAGAGCTCGCGGGAATGGCCGCCGAACGGGGTCACGTACCAATGCCGCAAAGTCTCGAGAGGGAAGGGAGGGACCATGGCAGAGATTGTCTAACATACGATGGACTGGGGTATTTGAAAACTGACCCATAGGAATCGGCGATGAGAAACGACAATGAATCGCACGAGCGTTCGAAGCCCTGTGTCTCAGATGCGACACCGTGACGTGAAGCTCAAATACGGGTGGCATCTACAGCGCGGACGAGGCTGACTCGACGGCGGTTGGATTCGTCCTCATCGGTACGGCACCGACGAGAGAGAAGGAGGTCTACCAGGCCCTCCTCCGGGTGAAAGAGGTCGTCGAGCTGTACCCGCTCTTCGGGGACTATGACCTGATCGCGAAGGTCGAAGCTCCCGATTACAACATGATCGGCGAGATCGTCGTCTCCAAGATTAGAGCGATCGAAGGCGTCAAGACAACGAAGACCCTCGCGCGCATGGCCTTCTGATTCGCGGTTCACGCTGGCGGGCGGGGGGAGTACACCGCAACGGCGTCGATCGAGACGAGGAGTCCCGGGACCTCCGCCCCGAGGCGGGCGACGGACCGCGAGGGCGGCTCGGACGGGAAGAACTCCTTGTACGCATCGTTCATCGCGCCGAAGTCCCCGGGGTTCGCGAGGTACACGGTCGCCTTGACGACATCGGCAAGGCTCGCGCCAAGGTCCTTCAGGATCGCGTCGACGTTCCGCAGGGCCTGACGGGTCTGGTCCTCCACCTTCGGACCCGCGAACGCGGGGGGCTGCGTCCGCGGCACCAGCCCGGTCTGAGCGGAGATGAACACGAATCCGTTTGCGACGACGGCGTGCGAATACGGGCCGAGGGGCTTCACGAAGTCCTTCAACGCGGGGACGTGCTTCATCGACTCTCCCCGGCTCGTCATTGCCCGTCTCTCCATAATTCTATCCATATGTTCCGAATTTTATCCACCGAGGCTAAAAGTATTTAAACGGAGTGCGGTGTTAAACCCAGTCGAACCGCGCGAGGATTGTCGGAGTCTCTCAATGTCCCGGAAGGAGCTTGTCTTTCGTATCGGCGGTGCTGCAGGGGACGGGAGCGCATCGACCGCGGAGAGCTTGGCGAAGATCTGCACGCGCAGCGGTCTGTACGCGTTCACATATACGTCCTACCAGTCCGTCATCCGCGGCGGGCACAGCTGGGTCCAGGTGCGGGCCTCCGAGGAGCCGCTGCTCTCCCAGGGAGAGCGGCCCCAGGTCCTCATCGCCCTGAACCAGCCGACCGCGGACATCCACGCGCCCCAGGTCCGAGAGGGCGGGGCGATCATCTTCGACTCCGATTCGATCAAGCTCGACGGACTCCGGATTGCGGAAGACGTGAGGAGGATCGGGTTCCCTCTTTCGCGAGTCGCGCGCGAGTTCTCGAACAACGCGTTGATGAAGAACACGGTCGCCCTGGGAGCCGCGGTCCGGCTCTTCGATATGGACCTTGCGACCGTGGAGTCCGCGTTCGCGACCGTGTGGGGCCGCAAGAAACGGGAGATCGTCGATGCGAACGTGAAGGCGGCGAGCGCGGGGTACAAGCACGTTGACGAGGACGGCGGGAGCCTGAACCTCGGGATGCGGTACACAGGGAAGGCCCGCCTACTGATCACAGGCAACCAAGCGATCGCGCTGGGTGCCCTCGCCGCGGGGTGCAAGTTCCTCGCGCAGTACCCGATGACGCCCGCCTCGTCGATCATGCACTGGATGGCGGACCACGCCCCGGCCCACGGGGTCGTGGTGAAGCAGGTGGAGGACGAGCTCGCAGCGATCAACATGGCGATTGGCGCGGGTTTTGCTGGCGTGCGGGCGATGACGGCGACGTCGGGCGGAGGCTTCTCTCTGATGGTCGAGGGCTTGGGCCAGGGAGGGATGGTCGAGGCGCCCGTCGTCGCAATCCTGTGCCAGCGATCCGGCCCGTCCACGGGGCTTCCGACGAAGACGGAGCAGGGCG
>VBML01000051.1 GCA_005878915.1 Methanobacteriota archaeon
CCTGGACGATCGTCCCGAACACCTTGACCGCGCTCTCGAGAAGGGCCTTCTCCGCGGCCGCGAATTGCTCGGTGCGAACTTCGCCCTTCGTAATCGTGACTTGGAGGACCCCGGTAGAGTCTCGGAGGACGACGAATATCTTTCCACCCACCGTTCGAGTACGATAGATCCAGCCTCTCAGCTCGACCTCACGCCCTGTGAGTTTCCCCTTCAGGATCTCGGTAATCTGGACCACACGTGGGCAAGCGACCCGGGATAGATTATCGTTTCGCGCGCGTCTCTCTCGGGGCGCGTTCAGGGAGGCGATGCGAACTCACGCCTCGCCCGGATTGTGTCCCGGATAGTCCATGCGGTGGCGCCGAGCGAGAAAAGGAGGAGCGCTGAAGTCCAGAGGCCGGGGTTGACCACAAATCCGTATCCGAAAAAGGCGTCGAACGCGACGCTAATCACCACGCGGGCAGTTGACCGTCGATAAGCGCCCCTGCGCTGTTGTCGCCGACCCTCGGCCTCCATGTCCCGTTCCCGTTCCACTTCGGCGTCCCAATGCAATCCCCGAGGGGGTGGGAGCGCTGGCGGGATTGGCGGGGGAATCAAGTTCGACTCCCGCAGAAACGGCCCCATTGTTTAAGGTCATCGTGAGAGACCTGCACCTGTGGTCCAGGGTCCCGTTGGCGCCGCGGTACTCCGGATTGACGATCGCACGCGGCACGGTGTCGAGGAGGGAAACCGAAATATATGCCACCGCATAAGCGAGGCGTGCTCCGCTTCGCGGACTACCGCGACCTCAAGGCCCTTGAAGAACTCGAGACGGTCTGCTTCCGGGAGCATCGCTACCGCGCCGAGTTCCTCGAATGGATTCTGAAGAACCCCCGCACAGCGTCCCTCGTATGGGTCGAGTCGGGGACGATTGCGGGGTCAGTGATGATCCTCCTGGAGAACGGACAGTCGCGGATTCTGTCCGTCGCGGTGCATCCCTCCCGGCAGCGGAACGGCATCGGGCGGCGGTTGATGGACGCCGCGGAGCGGGTCGCTCGCGAGCGGGGGGCCACCGTCGCCCGCCTCGAGGTGAGCACGCAGAACGCTCCCGCGATCGCGCTGTACAAGGGCCTCGGATACCGCACGGAGGGCGTCCTGCCGGGCTACTACTCCTGGGGCGAGGACGCGTATTCCATGCGAAAGACGCTGGAACCAAACTCTTAAGAGCGGCGGGCATTTACGCGCGCTTCACTCGCGATGCTACCGATCCCTTCGAGGTTCTTCGTCACGTCCGGGCGGGCAGCCTCCAAGATATCGGACCTGAACGCATTCGATGCGGCCCTCACGGATGCGGGGCTCTCCGAACAGAACCTCGTGTACGTTTCGTCTGTCCTCCCGGTGAAGATCCGGCAGGTGAAGATGCGGGAGCTCCCCATGGGTGCGATCACCCACTGCGTCCTCGCGCAGCAGCGCGGGGGCGAGGGGGAGATGATCAGCGCGGGGATCGCGTTCGGATTCCGCGACGACGGGGCGGGAGGCTACGTTGCAGAGGGGCATATGAACGGGACCGGCCGCGCGCTCCGCGAAGTCCTCGAGTGGAAGATGGGGGAGATGGCGAAGCTCCGGGGGATCAAGTTCCGGAAGATCGAGTACAAGATCGAGGAGCTCAGCATCCCCATGGACCACTACGGCGCCTGCCTCGCGGGCCTCGTGTTCATGGTGTAGATCGATGTTCGGCGTGGTCGTCTGCCCACGCTGCCACCGCGCGAAGGGCGTTGACCTCTCGAAGAAAACGACGACCTGCTCGTGCGGGTTCGCCATCCGCATCGTGCCCGCCAGGATCCGGCTCCGCGTCGGCACGGAGCGAGAGCTGATCGAGGCAGTGCGTCGCGTGAGCGCGGACCTCGCGGGCGGGCTCTCGGAGTACGAACGAGCGGTCCAGCCGCGGAGGAAGACGAGAATCGCCGAAGTCCACGCCCGCGTCGCGGCAACGGCGATGAAGGCGGGCGACCGGGCACACCGCGTCCGCGCGGCGGCGATCGAGCTGTCGAAGGAGCTGGAGGTGTTCTCATACCAAGACCTGCGGGAGGTCCTCGTCGCCCTCGGAATCCAGGACATCGACGCGTCCCTCGACGACCTCCTCCGGGCCAACGTGGTGTACGAGCCCCGCCAAGGCTTCTACCGCATGATCACTCCGGCCCCTTAGCGGGCCGGTCGGCCTTCCCCGGCCACCTCCGGAGTTCCCGCCGGAGGTCCTTCGGCAACGTCTCCGGAAGCACCTCGCGATAGACGAACGTGTACACCACGCCCGCGAACACCAGGGACGCCGCGAGCGAGGACCAGGCGAGGAGCTCGTTGCCGCCGAGGAAGAAGAACAGCAGGATGGTGAGGTGCGAGAACCGGACGAGGAACGCCCGCAAGAAATATCCGAGGACCTTCTTCTCCGCGGACCCGAAACCGATCAGCGCTCCCGTCGACGCGAGGATCGTCGTCATCGAGATCGAGAAGAGCACGAGCGCGGTCACGAACGCCGGGACCTCCGAGGCGGAGAGCAGGGTCGGGTTGGCGTTGAACACAGAGGCCATCGCGAGCGCCCCCCCGGATCCCACACCGAGGCTGACCCCGTAGAACGTCGTGTCGAACCTCCCTCGGAAGGATTTCAGGTTCAGGTAGGCGAGCTTGAAGCTCTCCTCGAAGAGCGCCGCTGCAATCAGCGGCACGAGGATGTTAGGAACCGATGTCGAAATGGAGTACGTCAGCGAGCTAGAGACGGCCCCGAAGCCGATTCCGACGGCGAACGCGAAGAACACGCGGCGGTCGTCGAAGAGGGATTTCGGCGCCATCGGATAGGCGAACCGCCGCAGGGAGAGCCACATCAGCATGATCGCGGGCCCGATCCCCACGACGAAGGCAATCGCGAACCGGAGTTGTTCCTCGGCCAACGACCAACGATGCTCGTTGCGCGACTTGAAATTTTAGGCGGATGCTTTAAGGCCGACGGGCGAAATCGTTCTCCCTCGATGAGGGAGCCCAAGGCCGTCACGTGTCCCATCTGCGGAGAATCCGCCGACGAGGGAGCGACGGCGTGCGGGAACTGCGGCGCCGCCCTGGCCCAAGACCCCGTCAAAGGGCGGGCCGAGGCCCACGGGGTCAGCCCGAGCGGGGCGGGATCATCCCGCGGAGGCACTAGCCCCGCCGGGCGTCCCTCGAAAGCGGAGGAGCCCGGGGTTCTCTATCTCTGCCCCGAGTGCGGCGGGATTGTCTCCGCAGAAGCCGCGGAGTGCGGGAAGTGCGGCGCGAAGCTCGCGTTGGAGGGGGACCTTGACGGCTTCCTCGAGGGAGACGACACCCGGGTCTGCCCCTCGTGCAAAGGGACGATCCCCTCCGATGTTGCGGTGTGTCCAAAGTGCCACACGTCGGTCCACCCCGGAGTGGCGAGCGAGGGACCGACAACCGTCTTGTGCGAGAACTGCGGCGCGACGGTCCTCCAAGACTTCGAATCCTGCGAATCGTGCGGACATCCGCTTCGAGCGACGACCGGAAAGCCCGTCCCAACCGGTGAACGCCCGACGTGTCGGTTCTGCGGGGCCGTCCTCACCCCCGGTGCGTCGGTCTGCGGAACCTGCGCCCGCGAGGTCACCCCCGCCGCCGGGTCGTCGCCGACCCACGAAGAGAAGGAGGAAATGGAAGGAATCCGACAGCTCATCGAGGAGGACGAGCCAGAGGCCGAGCAGGTCGCCGCCGGACTGGAACGGCTTGCGAACGAGATGGAGGCGGAGGAAGCGGTCTACGAGCTGGATGGGGTTGCGCCTTCTCCGATACAGGTGAGGCCCACGTCGGAGGTCCGAGTCCCGCGTACGGCCGCGCGGAAGGGACGTCGGCACACGCTGGACTGGCTGAGGCAGACCGCTGCCATCGCCACGGTCGCGGCCCTCGCTCCCGCCGCGTACGTCGCGACCACGGCCTCGGAGGTCGGTTCGTGGGCGATCCTCGCGGTGTATGGATCCCTCCAGGCGACGGCGTTCGCCGTCTCGTTCCTCGATTTCGCCCCGATCCGCCATCGATGGCGGGACCACGCCGTCGCTCTCCTCGGCGGCCTGCTGATCCTCGTCGTCCCCCTCCACAACGGGATGGGGGTTCCCCTGCCGGACGCGGCGGACGGCGCCCTCCTCGTTTTCGGGACGGCCCTCGCAGTGGCCGGGGGCGCGCCGCTCCGACGACCCCCGGCAATGTACGCGCCGTGGCTCGCCGGCCTTCCCGGTCTCGTCGTGGCATCCGCCGTGATGGCGGCGCAGGCTCCTGCGGGGAGCTCAGCGATCGCCATCGGGACATGGGCCGCCCTCGCAATCACCGTGGCTTCGTCGGTGGTCCTCGAGATGCGCCACCGACGGTCCGAAGCGCGGGTGTCGGAGTTCGTGCGGAAGGCGCAGGACCTCGCCCTCGGGAGAAACTACCGCGGGGCGATCGAGGAGCTCGACCGTGCCATCCGCCTCACGGGGGAGGAGGGGCCGGAGGACCCTTGGTACAGCAAGGGGGCGGCCCTCGTCGTCCTCGGGCGGTACGAGGAGGCCCTCGCGTGCATCGAGACCGCACTCCGGATCAACCCGAGCAACGAGATCGCGTGGGTGAACAAGGGGAACGCGCTCGTCCGGATGGGGCGCGTCGTCGACGCGTTGAAGTGCTACAACTCCGCAATCAAGGTGAACCCGCAGTACGAGGTCGGGTGGAACAACAAGGGGAACGCCCTCGCCCGCCTCGGGAAGTACGATGACGCCCTGAGGTGCTACGAGACGGCCCTCACGGTCAACGCGGCGTACAAGGGTGCGTGGGTGAACAAAGGATACGTCCTCACGAAGCTCGGGAATTTCGAGGCCGCGGCGAAGTGCGCGGACGAGGTGATCCGCCTGGGCGGCCCGGCGGGCGTCGGGGCGTGACTTCATTCAACAACCGCACCACGAGGGTTAAATGAGCACGTTCCCCATGGGACCTCAGGCCTCCGGTCGGGGGCCGAAGGAAGCCTTCCCATGAATCGGCGAGCCCGACTCGTCCTGGCTCCCGTCCTCGTACTGGCATTCGCGGCACTGCTTGTCTCGTGGGCGCCGGCCCCCGCATCCGCCTTCCCGACGAAGGCCGTGTACGACAGGACTGTGCCCGCACCCGGTACGGGCCCCCTCGTTGTGGGAGACCTCGACGGGGACGGACTCACGGACCTCGTCACGGTCGATGAGGGAACGGGGGCGTACAGCGTGTTCCTCCAGACCTCCACCGGGTTCTCCGCCAACCCCACGTTCACGTTCCCCGGCGCGGCCGCTCGAAAACTCATCATGAAAGATATGGACGGCAACGGAGAGAAGGACCTCGTCGCTCTTGGGACAAACTCCACATGGGTCTACTACCGGGATGCCGGGGTCTTCAACCGGACCTCCGACCTCAAGCGGACCCAGGGGCTCGACATCGACGCCGCGGACATGAACGGCGACGGCAAGGTGGATATCGCGATCCTGACCGTCGACTACGTTCAACTCTGGTTCCAGAACGATACGGGTTCGTGGCCCCTCAACCCGAACCTGAACATCAACGCCAGCGGATTCCAGGACCTCTGGCTGTCCGACCTGAGCGAGGACGGGTTCGCGGACATCGTCGTCGCTAGGCCACACGAACTGCGCGTATTCGCGCAGTCACTCG
>VBML01000052.1 GCA_005878915.1 Methanobacteriota archaeon
CTCCTCGTCCGTGGTGAAGAGGAGGGCGAAGGGGATGTCCCGGGACTTCAGGTCCTTCGCCGCCGCGAGCATCGCGGCGCAGCCCGCCTTCATGTCCGCGGTCCCCCGGCCGTAGAGGACGGATCCGTCGAGGTCGCCGGTCTTCCTCGTCCAGCCTTGTCCGGCCGGCACGGTGTCGAGATGGCCGTTGAACAGCACGCCCCCGCGGCCGTTCCTCGCGGACACCGCCATCAGCTCTTCGTTCAGCGTGGGCTCGAGGCCGATTGCCGCAATCTCCGTTCTCGCGATCTCGAGGATCGCGCGCATGTTCGCGTCCGGGCCGCTCCACGTGGAGACCAGGGTCTCCAACATCTCCACGGCATACCCCTTGTCGATCATCCGGGATACCTCCGATCCAGCTCGTTGTGGACGATCGCAATCGCATCGCTCGCGTGCAAGGAACGGGGGCCCACGGAACAGACCGCTACTCGCCTGCCGGCCACGATAGCCTCCTCGTCTTCT
>VBML01000053.1 GCA_005878915.1 Methanobacteriota archaeon
GCAGGAGGTCCATGCGACCTGCCCCGCCGGCGAGGTCATCAAGCGGGAACTCCGGCGTGGTCGACGCCCGATGGCCGATCACAATGAACCGTCGCACAGTGGAGGTGACCGCATCGCTCGATGAAAGCGTATCGCCACATCTTGGATGGCCAAGTCACGCGCCCAATTCCGCAATCCCCGCTCGCTAACTCGAGGGGATTTCATTTCTTGATTCGGGCTACCCAGGCGGCGAAGGCAATGTACCCCACAATTGGAATCAGAAGGGGCAAGAGGGTATGCGTTGCGACTTCTGCCCAGATTGCTACAGCCACGAGGAGGGAAACCACGATCGCCCACAACAACCCGGACTTGAACTCGAAGGACCACGCCATACGCGCACCCTCAGGCAAAGGCAAGATGGCTCGCGGATGCCATCTGATTTCGCCAGATAAGGCCCCACACGTTCACGAGCATCATCGTGCCCAAGATACCACCGGCGGTAATCGCCAGATCCCAGGTACCCGTAGGCGGCGCCTTCCCCGACGCAAAGGGGAAGTACCCGCTCACCGCCCACCAAGAAAAGAAATACAGCCAGCCGGCGACAACGGTGACGACGGCAGACCATCGGAACCACAGAAGGACTCTCTTCACGAGGCGAGGAATTAGGATGCTCCTTGTCGGCGCATCGAGTTCCTTGAACGTCGGAACCTGAACGAAATTGAAGTAGTAGAGCAGACCGATCCACGTAATGCCTGCAATGAAGTGGGTCACCCGTAATCCAATCAGGTAAAGCTCCGCAGCCCCCAAGGTATCACCTCTTGGCCGGGAACGACAACGGGTTCTTCTAACTAACGGTCGGACCGAAACTCTATTCTATCCGAATACTTGCGTGTGATCGATGAGAGGCCCTGCATTCTTCGCAGCGTTCGCAGTGATTCTCTCCACCGCAGCGGTTGTGCTCCTTGTAGCCCCGACGACCCAAGCGAAAGAGTTCAGGTTCGTCGTTGAGATGAGACAGACGAGCTTCAGTCCCTCCTTCTTCCGCGTCGAAATCGGGGACAACGTCACGTTCGTTGTGTACAACAATGACTCATTCGACCACACGTTTGAACTGCCCGATTTCGCCATCTCCTCGGGTCGCTTTGTCGGCCCCAATCCGTGGACCAGTCCGTCATTCACTCCGACCCAGAACGGGACCTTCTGGTTCCACTGTAGTGTGGAGGGCCATGCGAGCAGGCGTGCGGACGGGAGTTGGACGGGGATGGCTGGGACTCTCCAGGTCGGCGAGCCTGTTGGTACTCCGGGCCCAGACCTGACCCCAATCCTGGTCGTTGGTACCATTGTGCTAGCCGTTACCATCGCAGGCATAGTCTATGCAACACGACGGAAGCCAGTGGAAAAGAAGTGACTCGCCCGTCCCCTTCGAATGCGCGGTGGTGACCCAGCCGAGACGGCAAGACTGCCGAGCGAACCCGATCACCGGACCGCCAGAACGTCTTCGGCCTCAGTCCTCGATGGTGTACCCAAATTTCCTGGCGAGCTCTTTGAAGAGGTCGAGCATGCTCATTCCGAAAATCCGCTCAACGTTCTCCTCCGTAATCTCGACCCTCCGCACGGGCTTCGCAACAGCAGAGGGCGCCACCTGCTCACGCCCATTCAACGTCCCGATCGCCAACCCTCGCTCCCCCGAGACTCTTGAGGGTCACCGTCAAGGAGCGTAAAAAAGCTTCGCCACGCCGCGTGAAACACAGTGCTTCATCGACGAAACCTGAGCACGCATGGGGCGCGTCCCTTTGCGGCGAGTTATCGAAGTGACGCACCGAAGCGAGTCTCAAGCAAACGTCGGTGGAACGGAACGAGCGGGAGCCGTCGGAGATCCTCCGCCGCCGCCCACATCGCGGATTCTGGGAGTCGCGGGGAACCCACCACACTCACGTGATACACGGCGCCAACCCACCGCTGGTGGCTGAACGTGTGTTCCACCGGGGCCGCGACTTCGTCCAAGCGAACCGAGAGGCCGAGATTGGCGAGGACCTTGCGCAACGTCTCGGTCGTCGAGCCCTTTGGCGGGAGCTCGCCCCCCGGAAGTGCCCACAGCCCGGCCAACAGCCCCCTTGGCGGGCGACGAACCAAGAGAACCTTCCCGTCCCGAACGGCAACGGCGAACGCGACGCGAACGACCGGAATGTGCTGGCGCGGCGGGGTTTTCGGGTACCGCTGTGGAGATCCATTGATGTAAGCGCCGCACATAGTGCGGAGCGGACACTCGGGGCACCGCGGGGCCTTAGGGTGGCAGACGGTTGCCCCGAGTTCCATCAACGCTTGATTGTACTGTCCGGGCTCCGACGCAGGGACGAGGCTCGCGGCGATGGTCATCAAGCGACGGCGCGCGGGCCCCCGACGAAGGTCTCCGGCGAGACGAAACACCCGCGCGAGGACGCGGACCGCGTTGCCGTCGATGGCGGGCACCCGCTCCCCGAATGCGATGCTCGCGACCGCGCCCGCCGTGTAGTCGCCGATCCCCGGGAGTGCCCGAAGGTCAGCGAAGTTCGTTGGAACATCCCCGCGGTGTCCAGCAGTGATGGCCTTTGCGGCGCGATGAAGGTTGCGCGCCCGCCCATAGAATCCGAGGCCCTCCCAGGCCTTCAGAACCTCTTCCTCGCGGGCGGCGGCAAGTTGTTCGACCGTCGGGAAGCGGGCCATGAACCGTTCATAGTACGGAACGCCCGAGGCCATCCGCGTCCTCTGGAGGAGCACCTCCGCGACGATGATCGCATACGGGTCGCGTGTGCGGCGGAACGGAAGATCCCTGCGATGCTCCCGGTACCAGCTGACGAGCCGTTCCGCCAGGGACGCCTCCATTGCCGCCACGAAGGGCGGGCTACTTCAAAATCGCTCCGGCGCCACGACTGAAAAACAGGAGGTCAAGCTCGGACATCGGGATGCCGACCACGGCCGCGAACTCCCGCCATCGCGTCTCAATCTCGCGGTACCGTTTCTGTGTCAGGGACTTCGGGACGGACCGGATGACACCGTGGTGGACGAGGTTCCGGAGCACATGACGGTCGAGGATCGCGAGGCGGTCGGAGTAGCCGATGTTTCTCAGAAAGTGCGACGACTCCTTCATCGAGAAGCCGTCGACCTCCCGCGCAAGCCAGTCACGCGCCGCCTCCGGGGACGAGAAGGAATCCAAGACCTCTCTCAAGGCCCACCGCCCGTCCCGCCGAAACCGATCGCGCGCCGAGATGAGATAGGCGGCCTTGTGATTGTGGAATCGGATTTGGGTACGCAAGAACGCGGAGATCGCCGGAGCTCCCCCCTCAAGGAGGAGCCCCTTCTCCGTCAATCCCTGGACCGCGGAATTCGCGGCCCGGGCCTTCGTCTGGATGGCGAGAATACAGTACGCGACCTCCTCGAACAATCGCACCTCAGGCTCATGCCAGACGGCACGGAACTCCTTGAGCCGCGACCGAATTGCTGCCCGCTTGATGCGGTACTCCCGGCGGAGTTCGTCGACGTGGCGATATTGACCCGCGCTCCGCGGGGTCCGCCGTTCTCGAACCCGTTCGGCCCTCATGGACTCCAGACCTTGGAGGAGACGGGACCCGATAAGGCAATCGCACCCCGCCCCCGCACACGTTCACCTTCAAGTATCTCGCGGGCTTCGCCGGGCGCATGGCACTTCTCCGGTTCCTCCTGAGCGCACTGGACCGGTTGTCACCTGCAGAGGTTGCATACGCGCACTGTGACATCCCATGCGGGATCTACGATCCGCACAACGCCCAGCTCGCGGCCCACACGGTCATTCGAATGGTCGACCTCATCGCGCAGCTCGAGAAACCGGGACCGAACGCCACGGCCGACGAGCGGCAGGAGTACGAAGTCAAGCTCTCGCGGTACGTCGCGACGAAGGAGCACTACGCAGAGCTCTACAAGAACGAAGTACGCATCCTGTGGGGCGACTACTTCAAGCCCGAGCACGCGCGGCAGTTCCCCGGACTCAACGACCTCGTGTGGAAGGGGCTGAAGGCGGGATCGAAGGGCCGCCAAGATACCACGCTGTCTGCCGCGGAAGAGATGCTGACGATTGCGAACGAGCTCGCGACGATTTTCTGGAAGACCCAAGGCATCGCAACGTACACCGCGAAGTCCCCATACGCGACGGGCCGGCAAACGGTGTACCCGAGGATCGCATGACCGGCATCGCCACGAAGTTCCCCCTTGCGTGGTTCCGAGTCGAGCAGCACAGCATGAGCCCGCACCTGAACCCCGGGGACTACCTCATCGTGAACCGCTGGGCATATGCGTTCCGGGATCCGCGGATCGGGGAGATCATTGTGCTGAAGGACCCCGAGCGGGAGGGCCGGTTTCTGTGCAAGCGAGTCGCGGGGGTGACGAACTCCCGCATGTTCCTCGTGCGGGGCGAGAACGCGGCGGTCAGCCGCGACAGCCGGTCGTTCGGCCCTGTGTCGCGGGACCTCATCGTGGGCCGGGTGTGGACGTCCGCGCGAACCGAAGAAACGCCTCGCACCACCGTTGAACAGAGTGCCTAGTCCCACTTCTCGAAGCGGACGAAGTGGAAGCCCATCTCCTCGCAGAGGTTCTTCACGTCCTCCACCATGTTGTGGAGGCCGCAAATGTAGACGTCCTTGTCCGCCCGATTGTCGATCTCGTTCTCGATGACCTTCTGGACGTATCCGGCGCGCCCCTTCCAGCCGGAGTTCTCGGGGCGCGACAGCGTGGCATAGAGATGGAAGTTCGGGTGCTCCCGTTCCCACTTCTCGAAGATGTCCATGTAGATCAGGTCGTGGATGTACCGGCAGCCGAATACGAGATGGACGTCGATGTCGTACTTCATGTGGAAGATGTGGCTGATCATGCCGACGAACGGTGCGACCCCTGTGCCGGTGGCGACGAACATGGTGTCGCGGATTGGGTAATCCGGTGGCTCCAGGAGGACGAACGTGCCGAGGGGCCCGATCGACTTCAGCTTCGTCCCGACGGGGACCGTGTGGAGGTAGTTCGACATGAACCCACCCTCCACGACCTTGATGCACAGCTCGAGGTAGTCCTTCCGCTCGGGAGGGGACGCGATCGAGTACGGGCGGGAGATCGACTTCCCGTCCTTCTCGGCGAAGAGGGAGATGAACTGGCCCGCCTGGTAGTCGAACACCTTCGGCGTGTCCTCGAACGTGAACCGGATCAGGTACGTCTCGGGGTACGGCTTCGCGATGTCGAAGACTTCCTTCACGATCGCGGTGTGGCGGGAGCCCCGGAACCGGATCGGGGGCGCCTTGAAGGGCGGGGACCGCTCCGTCACCGCTTGCTTCGGTACCGGCTCCCGCTGCATCATGCAAATTCGAGCGAGAGTCGAGTTCGATTTAAACGTTTGCCTGTAGAGATGGCCGAACGAAAATCATGGGCTCCCTGCGCGTGTCCGCGACACGTGTTGACAAGTCACGGGGCCTTGACAACCGTGCGGGGTCGGAACACGGACTCGTAGACGACCGCGGCGATCACGCCGCCGAGGAGCGGCCCGGCCCAGTACACCCACCAGTTGTCGAAGAACCCGGACGCGACCGCGGGCCCGATCCAGCGGCCCGGGCTCATCGCGGCGCCCGTGAACCCCCCGCCGAACAGCCAGTCGATGCCCACGGCGAGGCCGATCGGGATGGCGCCGAGCGTTTTCGCCGCGCCGCGCGAGTCGATCGCGGTCGCGAACACGGTGAAGACGAGGAAGAACGTCATCAACATCTCGAGGAACATCCCCTCCACCGGCGTGATCATGCTCACGGCGGGGGTCGCGAGGCGGAAGCCGGTCGACACTTGGGTTGGGTAGAGCCAACGGAGGACGAAGCCGCCGAAGATGCTGCCGATGAGCTGGAACACGATGATCGCAGCGCCCAAATCGGCCTTCTGGTGGCGGGTGACGACGAGGCCCAGGGTGACCGCGGGGCTGATTTGCCCGCCGGAAATCGGGCCGAGGGCCGTGCCCATCACGGCGATCACGAACGCATGGCCGAAGGCGGCGTACAGCTGGTTCCCGTTCGAGGCGAGAACGGACCCGGCCCCTACGACGACGAGGCCGAACGCGCCAATCGCCTCGCCGACGGCCTTCCTCCACCACCCCGCTTCCATGTGACCCGCTCCGCCCAGCGAAGGAAGGGTTCTATTTATTCGTTTTTATCTACGGACAAGAATTTATAAACGTCCGGGTGTCCGCCCTTCTACTTGATGTATCCCGCGTTCCCGCGGTCGAAATCCGGCACGATCTCGAACTTCAGCCCCCCGGGCTGCCACGCCGCGTTCGGGTACACAAGGTTCGGGAAGAAG
The DNA here is from genome assembly GCA_005878915.1 of Methanobacteriota archaeon. Lineage (GTDB taxonomy): Archaea > Thermoplasmatota > Thermoplasmata > RBG-16-68-12 > RBG-16-68-12 > EA-19. Next base: position 6,313 of record VBML01000053.1, read on the forward strand.
CGGCTCACGTCGTCCGCAATCTGCGTGACGAGATGATCTCCCGGATCCGCAGCAGCGGGACCTTGTTCATGACGATCACGTTCGACGCGACAACGTAGAAGGCACCGAACCAGCCGTTCGGATAGTTCCCCAGGTCCGCGAGGGCGAGCATGAGCCCGCCGCGCGTCCGGCCGAGGTACTGGGAGGCCGCGAGCTTCACGACCTCGAAGACGTCGGGGAGGGACCGCGAGCGGTCCACCATCTCCGGGAAATTCACGAGGGAGTCAGCGGGCGGAGGGGCTTAAACTCTCGTCGAGGCGGATCAGCCGATGGGGAGGAGGTTGATTCCCTCGAAGCCCGCGACGAGGAGCAGCCCGTAGCCGATGCTGAGGCCCGCGGCGACGATGTTGATGACACGCCGGACCTTCGCGTCCCCCCAGCGGAGGATCGGATAGCTCATCCCCACGCCGAACGAGATCATCCCCCCGACGACCCCGAGGCTGAATGTGCCGACGCCCACGAGGAGCCCCTCGATCGTGAGATCCGCCATCCCGAAGGAGGCAAGGAGGAGCGCGAGGATCTCGTCGTTGCTGGCGAGCCCGTGGACGACCCCAATCCCGAGCATCGTCCCGTGTTCCCGGTAGTGGCGCAGATGCCAGTGCGGATGTTTGTGCTCGTCCCCTCCATGGGCGTGGGCGTGCTCGTGGAGGAGGCCGAGCCGCTGGAGGGAAGGTACGATCCGGCGCAGGAG
>VBML01000054.1 GCA_005878915.1 Methanobacteriota archaeon
GACCTCCCGGGTCGCCTCGACCGCCAGGCCGAACTCGACAAGGCCCTTGTGGACCTCCGCGGCGATGTCTTCAGGAGACCGCTTCGGCGCGGGAGGCGCCGGCTTGGCCGCCGGCCTGACCGGAGGCTTCACGGGGGTCGGGGCGGGGGCGGGGGCCGCCGGTTTTGGAGTCGGCTTGACCTCGGGCGGTTTCGGCGGGGGGGGCTCCTCCTTCTTTTCCTCCTTCTTCCAAAACTTGAGGGGCATTCCGCGGCGTCGTAGTGGCGGGCGGGTAATAAGGTTTGCCGCGGGCTCCTGATACAGGAGGGAGGTTGCTCGAAGGGGACCCGATTGTTGGCGGGCCGAGGACCTAGCCCATGGGAGGAAATGCGTGGGGCAGGATTTGAACCTGCGAACCTCTACAGGACAGCGACCTCAACGCTGCGCCGTTGACCGTGCTTGGCAACCCACGCGCGCCGCGACCATCGCGGACCCCGATATAAAATCTTAGAGGCCGGGAGGCCATCTCACTCGGCAGGAGTTGTTGTGGGATTTCGGGCGGCCTGGAGCACAACGTCCGCGAGGACTCGGAGCCCCGGAATCGGGTCGTCGAGGGCGATCGTGAGATCCGTTCCGGTCATCCACGAGCGGGCCCACGACCCGAGGGTGAGGTGCCCGGCGCGGTGTAGCGCGCGGCAGGCGGGCCAATCGACAGTCAGGTAGTGGCACCGCCTCGCCTCTGTGTAGTAGTTCACGGGTCGCACCGCGAGGCCCAAGGCATCCCGATAGGCGAGGTCACAGAGATCAACCCCGCACGATCCGGCGAACCCGACGTACCAGTACAGTCGGCAGTTGATCTCGAGAATCTTGAACTCCCCTGTCCGTTCGTCCACCTTGAACTCTGCGCTGAAGATCCCCCGGTACCGCAGAGCCGCGAGGAGTCGGTCGACCGTCGTCACTGCCTCCGCGACGTCCTTCAGAGGCACGCTCACGTTGTACGAGTTGTTGCCGAAGTACGGCGGCCACATCCGAAGCCTGCGGCGGGCGAACCGCGCGAGCGGCTGTCCATCCCGGTCGACACACCCATCGATGAAGTAGTGGGACGTGATGGGTCCGGGAACGTACTCCTGCAGGACGCACAGTAGATCGGCCTCGCTGGATTCGATGAACCGCGCCCTCGCCTCGGCCCGAGTATTGAAGGACGTCGCCTTCCGCCCGTACCGCCGGAAGAATGCCTCTGAATTTCGAGGCTTCAGGAAGGAACCGTGGAAGTGATCATCGGGTATGGCATCGAAATCCTCGAGCCCCTGGGGAACGTCCGTCCTCGGATGCGGAACGCCAAGCCCATCGGCGAGCCCGGCAAACCGGCCCTTGTCGATGAGCGTAGCGATTGCGGCTGCATCCGCCTGACTGGCGAGGAACCGCTCCGCGACCGACGGTCGAAGACCCGCCACGGCCATCGCCCAGCTGTCGGAGCACGGCATCAGTACGGCGGTATCAAGAGGCATGTGGTCCAAGAGCGCCTCAAGGCGGGCGGGATCCGGGTCGTCCCCGGGCCGCAACGGGAGAGGACGGTACCATCTCGAGAAGGCTTCGATGTCCGAATCTCCGGACAACACAAATGTAGGGATGCCTCGACGGCCGAACAACCGCAGGGCACCAAGGACGGTGATGCTGCTCCCGAGAAGAATCACAGGGGTCGGCCTCGTTTCGTCAACCTTCGCAGACGATCGGCGAGGCATTCGCCCGCCTCAATGCCGCAAAGAAACGAGGCAGAACGTGCGGGTCAACCTGTTCCCCCCCGAGGTCGTCGTCTCCCCCAACGGTCGACAGCGCGATGTCCCACAGCCCGTTAAGAACCTTGTTACTCCCAAGAGCCGCGAGGGTCAGGAGATCAGATCGAAGGGTCGTGACGGGGTCGGGAGTCGGAGGAAGCCCCGCGCGGATTGAATTCGGTGGGCGGGGCCCCCCACCGCGAGGACGATCCCCGAAGCGAGGTCAGAGAGATTGTCTCCTGGCGTATTTCAGGCCCACCGCAAGGCGGGTCTCGATGTTGAGACCACTTGCTCCCCCGAGAAGGGAAGCGTGGGGCTACCCCCGTTTTAGACGCCCAGGGCAGGATTCGAACCTGCGCTCCCTTTCGGGAAGCGGTTTTCAAGACCGCCGCGATACCGAGCTTCGCGACCTGGGCCCGGAGTTTCATCGTGCCCGCTCGATAAAAGGTTTCCCGCCGAAGTCATCGGAGCGGACCGACGTCAATCTCGAACGCGCCAATGGGGTGGCCGAGCTCGTAGGCATCGATCACTCGGGGATGGACCTCCCCGAAGACGCCAATCGAACCCCCGTCGACCGTGATGCCCGCGCATCGCCCCGGGATGTAATTGGCGTCCGCTGAGGCTTCGATCTCGCCGGACTTCCCGACGTCCCGGAGCAGACTCTGGACGAGGCTCTTCATCTCCGTGAACGAGGCTTTCGGGTGGATCGCGATCCCCGCGATGCGGCGCACGTTCGCGCCGTCGATGACCACATCCCCGACCTCGAAGATGCGCTGAGGGAGCTCGCGGTGCTTGTTCAACCGCAATGTATGGAGGACCCCCGCGAGAAGGCCGGAACGGATCACGCTGAACTCTTCGCTCACCGGATTCTTGATGACCGCGGGCCGCTGGGCAGCGACGGGGGCCTTGGGAGACGTGGTCGCCAAGGTCATGACTTCGATGTATCCGTAGCCTGTCATGAGGCCGCGCAGCGTGTTCGCAAACTCGGCTGCGCGGAGGGGCTCGCCGATCGTCTGCTGTCGAGCAAGGGTCTGAGGAACCTTGTCGTACCCGTAGGCAATCCCCAAGTCCTCGTAGATGTCCCAGTCGTGGAGGATGTCTCCGCGGTACGCAGGAACCTCGACGGCGAGCTTCGTCCCCTGTGCGTGCGCGTCGTATCGCATCCGCCGCAGGAGTCCCACGGCTTCCTCAGGACGCAGCGCAAGCCCAAGGAGCTTGTTCCCGCGGGGGACATCGACGATGCGAATCTTCGGCTCCAGGTCTGGCGTCATGATGCGGCGATCCGGGAATGTCGTGGAGACCGTCTCGATCGTCCCGCCCCGATCCGCGAGGGCCGTGCACAGGATCGTAAGGGTCAGACGCACCGCCGGGAGGTCCGTGCCGGTGACGTCGATGAACAGGTTCCTTGTGTCCGGGCTGAGCTGCGTGAGGATTCCGTTAATCACGGGCGGGAAGCTGAGGACCTCGCCGTGGGCGTCGGTGATGATCGGGAACAGGGGCTTGTCGGAGACGATCGGTCCGAACTCGCGCCCCTTCTCGTGGCGCGTCACGATGTCGCGGAGTGTCATCTTCTCCGCAATACCCAGGGGCGTGAAGGACATGGAGTCCGGGGGCACCGCCTTGTACGTGAACGGTGGGGTCACCTTGTCGAGATCGTGAATTCCAATCGCGACCTTCCTTCGCCGGCGGCCCACCGTTAGGTGGAGTTTTTCCTGAAGGTCGACGAGGGACGCGACGGATTCCTCCGTGAGATCCACGTCCCGTACGATTCCTCCGACGCCGAACGGCCGGACGTTCTCGACGCTCGTGTCGACGAGGAACGCGGTGGCCCCCTGTTTCACGCGGAACTTCGGCGGGCCGATCTCGATCCCGAGGAACCCGCGGAGGGCCCGGGCAATCCCTTCAGCGCTGTACATGTCCGGGCGGTTTGGGAAGATGTCGAACGTGATTACGTCCCCCTCCGTGGCCTCGTGCCCGGAGCCCATCATCGTGATCCGATCCACGAACTCCTCAATGGGGAGAGTCTTGCCGACGAGCTCGACGAGTTCACCGTATCGAACGCTCACGTTGGTCATGCGCGCCGAGCGAACAACGTGGTGGCATAAGAAGGATTAGGGGGTCGCAACGCTCATCGGAGCGCCCGCCACAGGAGGGGCAGGCTCACGTCGTATCGATATGTGATGTTGAGGTGGCCCTCGTCGAATTCCTCGTACACGTGTTTCACCCCGAGGGCCCGAAGCTTTGCGTGGAGCGTCCGCGCGCCCCAGATGATGTTGAACTCGTCCTTCGTCCCGCAGTCGATGTATACGAGGCGCATCCCCCGCAGCGCTCGGCCGCGCTTCTCGAGCATGTTCACGGGATCCCACGCCCGCCACCGGGCCCACACCTCCGGACGGAACTCCCCAGTCTCCAGGTCGAACGGGAAATCCGTGCCGAGATGGGGACTCTTCGGATTCGGCGAATAGTGGGCGGCCATTCCGATTGTGTTCAGAACGGGGAAGAACTCGGGCCTCCTCCGGACGGGTTGGCGCCAGAACCACCGGAGCCATCCCTCGGGCCCGCCGTGCTCCCGGAATGCAGCGAGCGCCTTCGCGAAGTCCATGATGTAGACATGCTCGAAGCACGAGTCGCCCGAGTGGTCCGCGAGGGCCTGCCATGTGTCGGGGTGGAGCATCCCCTGGACGATCGCCCCGTACCCGCCGGAGGACTTGCCCCAGATCCCGCGGCGACCCACCCGGTATCGGGACTCAACGAAAGGGATCACCTCTTTCAGAAGGTAGTCATCGTATCGCCCCGTGGCGGAGGAATTGATGTACTGGTTCCCGCCGACGCGGGTAAAGCAGTCCGGCATGGGCACGATCATCGGGCCCATCTTCCCGGTTCGAATCAGTCGATCGAGCTTCGACTTGAGGTCCTCCCCGAGCGGATCAACGCTCAAGAGCGACTTCCCTGTTCCCGTGTAGCCGACGATCGCGTATCCCGCGGGGTACCGCTTGTTCGGGTCATACGTCGGCGGGAGGTAGATCGCGATGTCTCGCCGCGTCGGATCCTTCAGCGGGTTCCCGCGGAGCACGCTCGAATCGATCGCGTCAACAACGATTTCACCGCCGGACATCGAGCGACCGGGAGCAGGCAACGGGAACGCGACGAAAAGGCTTGCCCTCGAATCCCCGGGCGTAACGATCCGGAGGTCATCGGCGAAAGGTCCAGCGGACGTTCAAAGCCCCATGTCGGACAGGCCGTTCCACTTCTCCTTCAGGGCCCCGCGGCGCCGACGGAACTCCTGCTCGTCGATCTCGCCTTTGAGGAAATCCGTCTCCAGGCGGTCGATCTCCGCCTGTTGCGCGGCGGCAAGCCGTCGTCGGTGGGCCTCGACCCCCGCCTCGAGGTCTTCGAGGAACGTGCGTCCCTCCGAGGTGAACCGGTAGAACGTCTTTGGCTTGTTGCCCTGGGAGGGCACAGGGTACCGCTCCAACACTCCATATCGTACGAGGTCCGCGAGGTGCGAATCGACCGCCGCCCGGGAGAGGCCGAGTTCGGCGGCAATCGCATCAGGATGACCGATGTTCCGCTGGAGGCAGGACAGCACGCGGTCGCGCGCGCCGGTCGCGATGGCCCCGAGGATCGTCAGGTTTGACCGCTCCACGAATGGCAAACTCCCGCGGAGCATCTTAATCTTATGCTGGGCCATGTACAGATCTCCGCTACGCGCCGCGTCGAGGACACTCCCGCGGACAACGGGACATCCCACAGACGCTCTCGAGACGCGGACCTGAAAAACGAGTGCCCCAGGCCCGGGTCCCTGCGGACAATCCCCCAATGAAACTGGAAAAGTGAATTGCTGATTTCCACCAGAGATAAGCTCCTAATATCCGCTGGGACCATGGTCGTTTGGGATTTCGATGACGAACGCGTCACCCGTGCAGCGCACCTTGTCCTCTGCGTCCAAGCAGTCTGTCGTATTGGCATGCCCTGCAGGAAACCGAGCAAGACGAGCTGGCCGCGCCGCATCGCTGGCAATTCTGATTTTCGCGATCGCCTCCCTCGCCCACA
>VBML01000239.1 GCA_005878915.1 Methanobacteriota archaeon
TCACCCTCTTCACAGCGATGGCGTACATCGAGCTCGGCTCCGCGTTTCCGGAGACGGGCGGCGGGTACCTCTGGGTGAAAACCGCGATGCGGGGGCCGTACGGCTTCATCGGGGGCTGGATTTCCTGGTTCGGCCACTGCATCGTCGGGGCGTTCTACACCGTGAGCTTCGGGTTTTTCGCGGTGTACTTCCTCACGCAACCGGGAGGGCCCCTAGCGTACCTTTCCCCGGCGGAGCAGTCCCTCATCGTAAAGGGACTGTCCCTCGTCGTCCTCGCCGTGTTCATCGGCGTGAACTACCGCGGCGCGAAGGCGACGGGCCGCTCGAGCATCGCGATTACTATCGTGCTCCTTGGAATCGTGGTCACGTATGTCGTCGCGGGTCTTATCTGGTTCACACAGAACTCGGCGGGCGCATCCCACCTCACCCCGATCTACCAGTCCACTCTCCCGTATCCGCCCGCGATTGTCATTATGATGACGATGGGCCTGACGTTCATCGTCTTCGAGGGGTACGAGATTATCGCACAGACGGGGGAGGAGACCCGGAACCCGAAGCGGGACATCCCCAGGGCCAACTTCCTGACCTTGGGGATTGCGACCGCGATCTTCATCGCCGTCGCTTTCGTGACAATCGCAATCCTCGGTGCGAGCGACCGCGGTCTCGTGGGCCAGCCCCAGGCCGCCCTCGCCCTGGCCGCGCAGCGGACCTTCCCAACTCCGTTCATCGGCCTCGCGGTCATCACCGCGGGAGTCCTCATTGGCTCTCTTGCCGCGCTGCCCTCCCTGATCTTCTCCTCTTCCCGCGTCGCCTTCGCGATGGGCCGGGACGGAGACATGCCCCGCCTCTTCGGCCGGCTCCACAAGGAGTACCGCACGCCGAAGAACGCCATCCTCGCGAGCGGGCTGATCATCGGCTTGATGATCGTGTTCCTCGACGTCATCCAGATCGCAGCGTCCGCGGACCTGATGTTCCTGATCCTGTTCACGCTCGTCAACTGGGCCGTCATCGTCCTTCGCCGTACCCACCCGGATGTCCCGCGACCGTACCGGATGCCCCTCTTCCCCCTCCTCCCGATCCTCGGCCTCGGGAGCAAGGCCGTGCTCTCCGTCGCCTTGTACCTGGTGGAGCCGCTAGCGTGGTTCGTGGGACTCGGCTGGACCTTCCTCGGTTTCGGCGTGTACTATCTATGGACCCGCAGGGAGCAGATCGACCCTCCCGCTAGACGCGATCGATCGGTTCTACATCCTGGAAGTCCGGCAGGCCTTGGGTCGCCTCACCCGCGAAGCCTCCGACGAGGGGGTTCGGGCGAAGGGCCGGGCGGTCGTCTCCCACCAGGTCGCGGAGGCGGTCCTCGAGACGGTGCGGGAGGAGGACGTGAACCTCCTCGTCGCGGGGTGGAAGGGGACGGGGCGGCGGGGCCTCGTCCTCGGGACGAACGTGGACCGGTTCGTGCAGGAGGCGCCTTGCGACGTCATCGTGTTCAAGAGCGCAGGCCTGAGAGAGAAGCTCAGTCGGATCCTCGTGATGAACGCGCCGGAGTGGCACGTAAGCTACGCAACCGGGTACGCCATCCTCCTCGCGAAGCGGCACAAGGCGGAGATTACGATCTTCAGTGCCGCCCAGACGGAGGCGGAACTGAACCAAGAGAAGGGGTACTCGAACCGGCTCGCGGAGATGTGCAAGACCCACGGCGTCCGGGTGGAGGAGAAGTTCGTGAAGGTCCGGTCCATCGTGGACGCGGTCGTCGCGGAAGCCAAGGGCTACGATCTTCTTGTCGTCGGCGCCTCGAGCGAGTGGCGGCTCACGCAGTTCGCGTTCGGGGCGATGCAGGACCAGATCGCGCGGCACGCGGACGGCCCCGTCCTCATGGTCCGGAAGGTCCAAAAGAGGGAGCAGAAGTCGAAGGTCGCCGGGGCTCCATCCACGGTCCCTCCGTTTGTGCCATAGGTTCAAGAGGCGAGACGCCCCGGAAATCCAAGTGCCCGACCCCACGCTTGGGTTCTCGAGCCAGGGATGCTCAACGGGACGGTGACTCCCGCTGCGACAGATCTCTCGCAAGTCGCTTTAAATAAGACTCGTTAAATATAAGAAACGCGATACAGGTATCGCGGAATCTTTCATGGGCCGGTCGCTGAAGATTGGGATTACAGGGCTCCCCGGTGCGGGCAAGACGTACGCGCTTCTCAAGGTCATCGAGATGCTCGAGGCGGACGGCATGAAGGTCGGCGGGATGATCACGGAGCCGATCGTCAAGAAGAACCGCCGCGAGGGATTCTACGTGATGAACTGGGCGACGAAGGAACAGCGGGTGTTCGCGTCGAAGGACATCGAGTCGAAGGTGATGGTCGGCCGGTTCGGCGTGGACGTGATGGCGCTCGAGGAGGTCGGGGTGCGCGCCCTGAAGCACGCAACAGAAAACACGGACGTGATTGTGATCGACGAGGTCGGGAAGATGGAGGTCGAGAGCCCCAACTTCATCGCCGCCGTGAAGGAGGCCCTGGACGCGGACAAGCCTCTGATC
>VBML01000004.1 GCA_005878915.1 Methanobacteriota archaeon
CCTGCCTCGTGTTCGCTATGTGCCTACCGAAGACCTACGCTGGTACGATCCCCACCTCGATTCGTTCGTGAACGTGAACTCGCCCGCGGACGTCGCCGAGGCGGAGCAAAGACTGCGTCTGCGATCCAGATGAAAGCGGGCGACGCGATCACGTGAGGGCAACGCGGCCCGCGTCCGAGTAGACGTTGAACCGGCCCTCGCGGACAAAGCCGAGGAGGGTCATGTCGAACTCCCGCGCGAGGTCCACCGCTAGGGAGGACGGCGCTCCCACGCAAGACACGATCGGGATTCCCGCGACGAGCGCCTTCTGCACGATCTCGAAGCCACCCCGCCCGCTAACTTGCAACACGTATCCGCCAAGGGGGAATGACCCGCGGAGGAGCTGCTCGCCCACGAGCTTGTCCACCGCGTTGTGACGACCGACATCCTCCTGGATGGAGACGAGATCGCCGTCCGGTGTGAACAGCGCGGCGGCATGAAGGCCGCCTGTGCGCGAGAACAGACTCTGGGATCCCCGCAGCGTCCCCGGAAGGAGGCCAACGACGGCGGGCGAGATCCTCGGGGTCTCCGGCCGCAGCTTGCGCGGGACGAGGACCCGCACCGCATCGAGGCTCGTCTTCCCGCAGACGCCGCAACTCGACGTGACGTAGAAATGTCGGAGGAGTTTCTTCGGGTCGAGCTCGACCCCGGAGCGGAGGGAGACGGTGACGATGTTGTACGCCTGGTCCTCCTTCCCCTCGGGCGTGTACTCAATCTTCTCGATGTCCGGCGTCCCCGAGATGATTCCCTCCGTGAACAGGAATCCCGCGGCGAGCTCGAAGTCGCTCCCGGGGGTCCGCATCGTCACCGACAGGCTGCGGGTGAACGTGCCGTCCCCTTGCGGAATGCGAAGTCGAATCTCCATCGGCTCCTCACCGGCGACGACGTCCTTCGCGGCCTCTCGGTGCGGACCCGACACCCGCATCACATCCACGCTCGCGGTGGGGGACGGCCGGTTCATGCGGGCACCTCGATCGACCGGCGCACGGGTGTGAGGGCCACGATCGCGTTGTAGTCGGGCATCCCGCAGTCCGGATCGGTGATCCCCCGCCGCAGCACGGCGTTCGCCTCGGGCCAGTACATCTGGAGATTGCGGGGCTTGATGCGGGCGGGCGTGCAACGACCCACGAACCTCCCCACCTCGGAGCGAAGTTCGACGGGGTCGCCCTCACGCAGGCCGAGAGCGCTCGCGTCCTCCGCGCTCATCAGGACCGCATCCCGGTGCGCCCCGATCATCGGGTCGATCTCCCGCTGGACCATGCTGTTGAACTGCTTCCCCCGCCGCGTACTCAAGAAGAACCGGCCCTCGGGGAGGCGCACCTCCGGCGGGAGCACGGCGGAGAAGTGTGCACGGCCGTCCGGGGTGGGGAACGCCCCGCCATCGCACAGGAGCCTCCCGCCCCACTGCACGGCGTCCCCTTTCACTCGCAGCTTCTCGATCCCGGAATACGCGGGGACGGCCAGGGCGATCTCATTCCGAATCTGCTGCGCGTCCTCGAAGTGCACCGCCTCCCGCCGTTCAGGATGCACTCGCTCCCCCACGCGCATCAGGATCTCCCACTCCGCCATCGACTCCCCGACCCTCGGGCCGGGGATCTCCGGGCTGAAATAGATCCGGCGCTCCGTCGAGGTCTCCGTTCCCCCGCCGCGCTGCTCATAGCGTGTCTGCGCGGGGAGCAGGACGACCGTGTCCGCAGGATCCACGAGCATCTGCGTCGTGAGGACGATGTCCTCATGGACCCGGAGGGGCACGCGGCCCAGGGCCTCTCGCACGAACTCCGGCTCCGGGAGGGTCTCCAGGAAGTTCCCACCGACCGCGTAGAAGACGTCAATCTCCCCGCGGGCGGCCGCCTCGATCATCTCAACGGAGTTGTAACCCGCAACCTCTGGAACCTCGAATCCCCAGAGGGTCTCGATGCGGGCCTTGTCGCGGGAGATCGGCTCTCCGCCTGGGAGGAGGTTCGGGACGCACCCGACCTCCGCGCCGCCCTGGACCCCGCTGTGGCCCCGGATCGGCATGAGCCCACATCGCTCGCGCCCCACCATCCCGCGGGCGAGGGCGAGGTTCACGATCGCCTTCACGTTCTCGACGCCGAACCGGTGCTGGGTGATCCCCATCGACCACACGAACACCGCGGTCCGGGCGCGGGCGTACATCTCCGCGAACCGGCGCATCTCCCCCGCGGGAACCCCGGAGAACCGCTCGAGGTCCTCCCACGACTGCTCATCCAAGGCCTGCTCCAGGTCGAGGAAGCCGTCCGTGTGTGCGTCGATGAACTCCCGGTTGATGGCGTTCATCTGGAGGAGGTGCTTCATGACGCCGTTGATGAACGCGATGTCCCCGCCCGTGTGGACGAGGAAGAAGTCGTCCGCGAGGCGCGTGCCGACGAGGGCGCTCCGCGGGATCGACGGGACCCAGTACCGCTCGAGGCCGAGCTCGCGGAACGGGTTCACGACCGCGATCCGCGTCCCCCGCGCCTTCGCGTAGTACATGTACTTCGTCGTGACGGGCTGGTTGTTCGGCACGTCGCTCCCGAAGAACACGAGGAGGTCCGTGCCGATCCAGTCCGAATAGGAGCACGTCGACGCGCCGACGCCCAGGGTCTTCTTCATCCCCGTCGTGCTCGGCGCGTGGCACACCCGCGAGGAGTTATCGACGTGGTTCGTCCCCAGGAAACGGGCGACCTTCTGGGCAACGTAGTACGTCTCGTTCGTGACCCCGCGGGACGTGATGTAGAAACAGATCCGGTCGGGCGAGGACTCGCGAATGCGCCCCGCCACGAGGTCGAGGACCTGATCCCAAGGGACGCGTCGGAACCCTCTCTCCCCCCGCCCCCGGACCATGGGGTATGGAAGCCTCCCGAGGTCCCGGAGCTCGCGGGACGTCTTCCTCCGTAGCGCGGGCACGTCGTGGAGGACGCGGACATCGAGGGCGTCCGCGGTGTTCAGCTTCAGAAGGTTCAGCCGGACGGTGCACAGGTGGACCCCGTCCATCGTGAAATCCCGCATCCCGGTCGTCCCGAGGGCACATCCATCGCAAACGCCATCGCGCAGGATCCGCCATGCGAACACGGGATGCCGCCGGTTCTGCCATCCGGTCCGAAAGATCTCGAGGAAGTGGTGGGGTTTCGTCTCCCCGATCCCGAAGGGCCGGAGTCCCGCCCGTGGAGGTTTCGCCCCCGCGCGGGGGCCCGGATCGCCCACGACCCTCGGAAGGCGGGAGCCGCTTTAGGGCTTGCGGGCCGGACGCCTGATAAGCCGCGCGGACGTACCCCGCATCGATGGCGCGCGTAGGATACGCGATGCTCGTCGTGACGTGTCCGGACGCTCGGACCGCGGAGTCGATCTCACGTCGCCTCGTCGAGGAGCGGCTCGCGGCGTGCGGGAACGTGATGGCCCCCGTAACGAGCATCTACCGCTGGAAGGGGAAGGTCCAACGAGATTCCGAAGCGATCCTCCTGCTGAAGACGCGAAGGAGCCTCGTCCGCGACTGCACCCGGCGGGTGCGGTCCCTCCACCCCTACGAGCTGCCGGAGATCATTGCAATTCCAGTTGTCGCGGGCCTGCCGGACTATCTCGCGTGGCTCGGGCGGGAGACGAGGCTGCCGACGAAGGTCCGCCGATGAGCGCAGATGCGTGCGCTTGTGATGCATTGCAACACACGCGGTTACCCGTCAGGTAATTACGGGGTGCCTATTCGGCTGGCGAATGTGAGAGCTCTAGCGTTTCGCTGAGAGAGCGGGGCCCAGCGCCCACCCTGCCGGGGGTCCCGGTAAACCATGAGAAGAGCGAAGAAGGACCACGATACGGATCGCAAGTTCGCGGCCGCCTACTGGGAGGTCTACTACGGAGTCCTTGGGAAGGACACGGGGGACATCATCAAGGCTCTCATCGCGCCCTCCGCCGAGGAGTCCGATTGGACCCGGATCGACGGCGGTCTAAGGGAGAGGTTCGGGTGGCTCGCGGACGCGATCCGGAACGAAGCGGGAAAACTCGCGGGGCCCGAAGCCGACGGCGCGACCGACGACAGCAGCCGGGAACCGCTCCATCGGAGGCAACGAAAGTAGTTTTTCGTTCGCCGTTCGACGGTCGAGCTCCAACACGAACGACCACAGCCGCCACCGTGCCGTTGAAGCCCATGGGCCCTCTTCCGGAACCAAGAGAACCGAAACCCTCCTCATTGGCGATGGGCCCTCCCCGGCCCTCGCCACCCCCATTTTTTTCCGACGTATGAGAGAGCGATTCAATGGCGACGGGGACGCTCCGAACCCATCCTGATCGACGGACTGCGTTGCCAAGGACCAAGGCTCGACCGCGCTACTCCTGCCGCCCCCAGACCTGGGGGAGGAGGTTCGCGATCCCCTGCACCTGCTCCATGAGGCCCTTCCAGCGGGCGAGGGTATCCCCGAACTTCGCGTCGATCTCCTCGGACACCTTCCGGACCCGCTCCCGCAATTCCGCAGACTCCGAGCCCCTGTGAACCACCGCGATGAAGTGATGCTGGCCCTTCTCGATCATGATCCGTCGCTCGCCGAACTCGAGGCCCTTCATGTCCTCGTCGACCCCCTTGCTGAAGGAGTCCTTCACGAATTCCTGGACGACCTTGAACATCCCGACCAAGATGTCCTGGTCCTGATACTGGACGAGGCTCGAGGAGCGGTGGGCGAGGAGGACACCCCCGTCGTTCACGACGAAAACGTCGTCGATGACGAGCTCCCCTCGGCCGCGGCGGCGTCGGAGCGCGATGATGCCCGCGGCAACCGCGACCGCGAGGAGGGCCAGGCCGACGCCCGCCGCCCCGATGGGGAACGGCGCGATAAGCCCCGCGATCTCCACGGACGCAGGCGGGGAGACGATGGACCCGACCGGGCTCCCCCGGCCATCCGTGAAGTCGAACGTGAAGCGAAGGGAGCTGGACCCGCCCGTCCCCGAGGCTCGGAACCGGACCGCGAGGTAGATCGTGGATCCCGCACGGAGCGAGGCGACCGTCCACGTCACCTTACCCCCCTCTAACTTCCTCACGAGGGTTCCGTTGTCGCTGTCGTATGCGAGGTTCGCTGACAGGGTCACGTTCAGCCATCCCGTCGCGGGCCGGCTGCCGGTGTTCCTCAGGGTGACGTTCACGGCGAAGGAGGAGCCGGAGACGACCCCAAGAGTGGCTGGCGCCAGCTCGACGGCTGCGCCAGGCGCGCGGAGGTCTACGGAGGCGTTCAGCGTCACCGGCGGCAGTGCATCGCCGTTCCCATCCGTGGCGGCCCACCGGACCTGGATGGGCATCGCGAGGCCGTCCACAAGGGCCCGCACGACCCGGAGGCGGGCGACGAGCAGGTGCGACCCCACCGTCACGTCCGCCCAACTGACGTCGAACCCATTCGGGGTCGATGTGGAAGGAGTCCCCGACGAGAGATTGACGAGGAGATAGTGCCCGCCCAATGCCCAGCTCGCCGAGGCCGTGCGAGCCGACGCTGCCCCCGTATTGTTGAAGTACAGCGTCGCGAGCATCTCGTCTCCATCTTCCGCGGACCGCCGATCCACGGCGAGTGCAGGGGCGAACTCGGTGACCGGTGCGATCTCGACCAGGGTGCCTCCGGTCAAGATGGAGACCACGGCACTTCCTCGGCCATCGGTGTAGTCGAACGCGAACCGCAGGGAGGCCGTCCCGCGGGCGACCGGCCCGCGCAAGTGCACACCGAGCCAGCTCACCGATCCCGCGGCGAGGGATGCGACCGTCCAGGTCACCTGGCGGCCTGCGACGGCCGTCGGAAACGACGCGTTGTCGGCAACGTACCCGAACCCGAGGACCACGGAGGCCGCGAGGGTCGCGGGCGGGAGGGGACTGCCGTCTCCATCCGTGGCCGTCCACCGGACCTGGATCGGCATGGCGAGTCCGTCTGCGAGTCCCCGCACGACTCGGAGGCGGGCCACTAGGGAGTGCGGCCCCACCGCCAGGTTCGCCCACCCGACCTCGAATCCGTTTGCAGTTGGTGTGGACGAAGTCACAGGGGAGAGATCGATGAGGGCGTAGTCCCCGCTCAACGTCCAGTTCGCCGAAGCGGTTCGAGCCGCTGCGGATCCCGTGTTGTTGAAGTACATAGTCGCAAGCACTTCGTCCCCGTGTTCCGCGACCGACCGGTCCACCGCAAGCGCAGGAGAGAACTCCGTGAGGGGTGCGATCTCGATCGATGTCAACTCGCTAACGAGAGAGACGACGGGACTCCCTCGGCCATCGGTGTAATCGAACGTGAACTGGGCCGAGGCCGTCCCTCGGGCCAAGGGCGCGCGGAGTCGGACCCCGAGCGGCGCCACTGTTCCAGGAGCCAGGGATGCTACCGTCCAGGCCACGTGGCCGGAGGTGACGTCGACCGGGAATGACCCGTTGTCGGCAACGTACCCGAACCCGGGCGGCAGGGTGAGGTTCATCCAGCCCGCCGCGGCGCCTCCCACCGGACCTGAATCGGCATCGCGAGTCCGTCGGCGAGGGCCCTCACGACCTGCATGCGGGCGATGAGGTTGTGCGGCCCGGTGCCGAGGTTCGTCAAGGAAACGTCGAACCCCGTGGGGGAGGGGATCGACGGCGTTGCGGGAACGAGATCGACGAGCGCGTAGTTCGGGATCACATCCCAGTTCATCAGCGCCCGGAGGGCCGCGCCGCCTCCCGTGTTGTTGAAGTACATCGCCACGGCAATTACATCTCCGTGTTCCGCGGAGACCTGGTCCAGGGCGAGGGCGGGGGCGAACACGGGAGCTCGAACTTGGCCGAGCGTGAACCGGGTCTCGACGGGCATGGTGCTCCCCGCCGCGTCATGATACGTCGCCATCGCGTTCGACCGGACCGCCGCGAGGTCGGGAGTCCCCGCTGGAATCGTCACGTTCCACTCGAGGCTCGCGCTCGCGCCGGGGCCGATCGTCGCGAGGGTCCCGCCCACCTTGCGGGTGCCCGCGTTGTACGAGGCGAAGGCGGACGTCGTGTAGTTGAACGTGGCGTTCCGGTCGACGGTTCCCTCGAGGGCGACGCTGGACGCGGGGCTCGAGCCAACGTTCGTCACGGTCGCGTTGAGGGTGAGATCGTCGCCGGGGTCCATCAGCGAGGCACTCGACGCCAGGGACATGGAGAGGCGGGGGGCGCGGATCGAGAAACCGAACGTGCGGGTGACCGGGGCCATGGCGACGCCGTTGTGGTCCGTGCCGGTGAACGCGATCGTCGTCGAAGAGGCCGTCCCGTCCTGGAGACCGCCCACGACGGAGGCCGTCAGAGTGAACGAGTACGCACCGGATCCGATGCCTGTGAACGCAAATGACGTCCCGGTGCGGACCCCACCGACCGTCCCTGCATCGTCGGTGGCGTACTGGAGCTCCGCGGGCAGCGTGAAGTTCACCCAGAGGGCCGCCGCATCGCCCGGCCCCCCGTTCGTGAAGTCCGCCCGGTAGTCCACCGAATCGCCCGCCGCGGGGCTGGACGTCGACTGGGAGGCGGAGAAGGACCAGCTCGGCTGCACGAACCCGTAGACTCGGAAACTGTAGTCCCGCGGGGGAACCGGCGGGAGCCACAACACTCCGTCGAGAGACATGCGCCCCGTACCGGGACCGTACGGCAGGTCGGTGAGGGAGTCCCAGTACGAGTAGCCATTGCCGAGAGACGCCGTGCTGTGGACCACGATCCAGTACGTCCCCCCGCCGCCGAGCTCGACGTAGGTGGCCATGTCGAAGTCGACCCAGCCCCCGCCGCCCGCGGTCGTGCCCACGGCGGACCCCTGGGTAATATCCGACGGCCCGGGAGCCCCGGAAACGTCGTCGCGCAGGGAGACGACGAGCGAATCCCCCGTGGTCCCGTCGTCCCGGACCCACAACGTGATTCGGGAGACGAAGAAGTTCGAAGCGGGGACGATCGACTGGGCAATCCAGTGGCTGGCATCGACGGGCTGAGGGGTTGAGACCGTCTCGTTCGCGATCTGAAGGTGATACGGGTGGGCGCCCGCCGGCGGAATCGCCATGAACGCCGCGGACAGGACGAGGACGGTCACTAGGATGATCCCCCGCGGGCCTTGGGACACGCGCGTCGACTGGACAACCTCACGAAAAAGCTTACGATTCACTCCGAACACGGACGTGTCCTCGCCTTCCTGCCGGCCGAGAGTGGGACCCTAATTGTTTGAGGCTGGGGAGGCTCGCCGGGTCCTTAACTCGGTTACCAAGGCGAGGAACCTCGGCATCCACGAACAGTTCCTCTCGCGCAACCAGGGCGCTGGTCTTATTGAAGTAGGACGATTCGGGTTCATGAAGAGAAGAGCGGGCGGGAAAAGGAAGAAGCGCGGGAAGAGGTTTGACACGCGAACAATAGACGGGCGGAAATGATCCCGCCAACCCTGAACACACGGATCTGGATGTGCTCGGTCGGAACTCTCGACCACGACTAAGCTAAGCGGAACGGTGACGGTTCATGACGTTTCAAGCGTACCTCGACAACATCAAGGCCAAGACGGGTAAGACGCCGGAGGATTTGATGAAGCTCGCCAAGAAGAAGGGTCTGCTGCGGCCGGACATGAAGGCGGGAGAACTTGTCGCATGGCTCAAGAAGGACTTCGGCCT
>VBML01000029.1 GCA_005878915.1 Methanobacteriota archaeon
CCTCGTCGCTTCATCGCTCGGCGGGCGGCCTCGACGACGTTCGCCGCGGTCAGGCCGTACTTGTCCATGAGTTCGAAGGCCTCCCCGCTCTCCCCGAACACGTCCTCGATCCCCACGATCTCGACCGGGACCGGGTAGTCCTTCGTGATCGCTGCCGCGATCGCGGAACCGAGGCCGTGGACGACCGTGTGCTCCTCCGCCGTCACGAGCGCTCCCGTCTCCCGCGCCGCCTTGAGGATCATCGCCGTATCCATGGGTTTCACGGTCGGGACGTTGAGCACGCGGGCCGACACCCCCATCCCATCGAGCTCGTCGGCCGCCTGGAGGCACCGGGAGACCATGACGCCGCAGGCGGCCAGGGTCACATCGGACCCGTCACGCATCGCGTACGTAGGTCCGATCGTGAACGGATCCTCGAGGGAGGTGACCGTTGGGAAGTTCGCGCGGGAGAAGCGACAGTACACGGGGCCCTTCCACGCCGCCGCCGCGTGCACGCACTTCGCCGTCTGCGGGCCGTCCGCGGGGACGAGCACGGTCATGTTCGGAAGCCCCCGCATGAGCCCGATGTCCTCGTTCAGCTGGTGCGTCGCGCCGTCCGGCCCGACGGAGATGCCCGCGTGGCTGCAGAAGAGCTTCACGGGGAGCTTCGTGTACGCGATGTTCTGTCGGATCACGTTGTACGTGTGGGCGATGCCGAACACGGCATACGTCGACGCGAACGCGATCTTGCCTGCGGCGGCGAGCCCCGCGGCGATCGAGACCATGTTCTGCTCGCTGATCCCCACGTTGAACAGTCGATCGGGGAACTTCTTCCCGAACTCGAGGGTCTTCACGGACTCCGTCGTGTCGCCGCCGACGACGACGACGTCCGCGTCCCGCTCCCCGAGCTCGATGAGGGCCTTCGCGAAGTACGAGCGCTGCGACTCCATCTTCCACGGGATCGGGCTCTTCGTCGTCACGGAACCTCCTCGTCGAGCTCCGCGAGTGCCCGCTGCAGCTCCTCGTCCGATGTCGCGGCCCCGTGATACCGCACGACGTTCTCCATGAAGGAGACGCCCTTCCCCTTCGTCGTCTTCGCGATGATCACGGAGGGTTGACCCTTGTGGGCGTGGGCCTCGTCGATCTCTTCGATGATCTGGCGCATGTCATGGCCATTGATCGTAAGGACGTTCCACCCGAAGGCCCGCCACTTGTCCGCGAGGGGCTCGAGGGGCATGATCTCCTCCGTGCGTCCCTCCTGCTGGATCCCGTTGCGGTCGATGATCGCCGTCAGGTTGTCGAGGTGGTACTTCGCTCCAGCGAGGGCGGCCTCCCATGTCTGGCCGACGTCCTGTTCGCCGTCTCCCAAGAGGCAGTACACGCGCCACGCCTTCCGGTCGAGCCGCGCGGCGAGCCCGAGACCGACGCTGAAGCTGAGCCCCTGGCCCTCCGCGCCCGCGGCGTTCTCGACCCCCGGGGTCGTGCCGTACTCCGGGTGGCCCTGAAGGCGGCTGTTGATCCGGCGGAACGTCATCAGCTCGGACACCGGGAAGAAACCCCTCTCCGCGAGGGCCGCGTACAGCACGGGACACGCGTGGCCCTTGGAGATCACGAAGCGATCCCGGTCGGGCCACATCGGGTTCTCGGGATCGACGCGGAGGACATGGAAGTACAGCGCAGTCACGATGTCGCAGGCGCTCATCGATCCGCCCGGATGGCCGCTCTGGACCTGGTGCGTCATCTTGAGGATGTGACGCCGGAGGAGACGGGCCTTCTCCTCGAGCTGGCGGATCTTCGCGTCGCTGACCTCAACCATGGGTCGCCTCCTGCCCGGTCTGCGGGAGTCCCGCGCGGGCTTAAGGCTTTCTCGGGTTTTCGCTCCCGCGCGCGTTCTAAACTTGTTTAGAACACAATTCGACTCTGCGCCGGAGCCCTGAGAAGGCTCGCGCACTGATCTCGCCAGCCGGGCGTCGTTCGTCAGGACCCATGAGGAAGCGCCTCGTTTCTAAACATGTTTAGCACACCCCGAGGCCCCCGTTGGAACCGAATACTTTCGGCCACCCCCCAGTGATAAGCTATTATATAGCTATGGCCATGGACGTCGCATGGACGAAGCAATCATCGACTCCGAGAGGCACGTGACCCGAATCTTGCTCTCGTACGACGTCTCCGGCGCCATCCGACGGCGGGCTGCCCGCGTCTGCCAGATCGTATTCGGGTACGAACAGACGGTCCACCGAGGCGGCTCTGCCCGAACGTATCGACACCCCGGATTCTTGGGACGCCCGGGCGCCCGATGGGTCGGCCAGAGCGTCCTCCTCCTCAAGCCCGCGGATGCACGCGAACTCGAGCGGGAGCTCCATCGACTCGGAGTTCGGGTCTCCGTCGCGAGAATCAGCATCCGCCCATCGGAGGCCGTCGCGTTCCGGCGGCGCTCCTGAGGGGGGCCAACGCGCGGTTCTAAACATGTTTAGAACAGGGGCCTACGAAGAGTCGGAAACCCTTATCCCCGCACGGGCTTCTCGCGACCCGATGGCCCGCCGCATCAAGATCGCGCCGTCCATCCTCTCCGCCCGATTCGACCGGCTGGGAGAGCAGGTCGTCGAGGCGACGAAGGCTGGCGCAGACATGTTGCACATCGACATCATGGATGGGCACTTCGTCCCGAACCTCACGATGGGGCCTGCGATCGTGAAATCGATTCGCCCACTCACGAAGGTTCCATTCGACGCCCATCTCATGGTCACCCACCCACAGGGCCTCGTGAAGGTGTTCGCGGAAGCAGGCGTCGACGATCTCACGGTCCACGTCGAGAGCGAGCACGAGGTCTCTGCGACGCTGAAGGCAATCGCAGATGCGGGCGTTAAGTCTGGACTCGTGCTCAACCCTGCAACGCCCTTTGAGAAGGCCGTGCGCTACCTCGTCGACGTCGACCTCCTCCTCGTGATGACCGTGCACCCCGGCTTCGCGGGTCAAGCGTTCCGCGCGGACGTCGTGCCCAAGATCAAAGAGGCGCGGGCGTACATCGACCGAGAGGGAATCGGATGCGAGCTCCAGGTCGACGGCGGTATCAAGGTCGACACGGCTCGGATTGTCGCGGAGGCGGGCGCGGACATCCTGGTCTCGGGCTCCGGAGTCTTCCCGGACCACATCGCCGAGAATCTTCGCGCACTCCGCGCCGCGGCAGAGGCGGCCGGGAAGGCTCGCCGCTAATCCTTGGGACAACGTCCGGAGCAAGCCTTATGGGGGTGCGCCCCTTCGAGCCGGGCAGCGATGGCGCGAGGGGCTCCCGTTTGGTACGTAGTCGCGAGTCTCCTGACCGCGCTGGCGGTCTACGAGATCTTTCAATACACCGGATACGACAAGACTCTGGGCACATTATTCACCGCACTCGTTTACATCTTCACGTTCCCCATCGGGATCGCCTTCTGGGTCTACCAGGACGCGCGGGAGCACGGCTGGAACGGCCTGTCCTGGGCCTTGATTTCCATCTTCCTACCCCTCGGCTTCATGGTCTACGCGATCGCGCGCAAGCCCCGAGGGCTCGAGACGCGCGGGAGCATCTGGTACCTCGTGTACGGGATCCTCTTCCCGGTGGGGTACCTCGTCGTGGGTCTCGTGACGGGCTTCGGCGGGATCCTTCTCGTGATGGGCGTCTTCATCTGGATGGGGTTCGTGATCATCATGTCGGCGCCCGCGAAGGAGTCGCAGACTCAGTAGACAGAAGTGCCGCAGCGGGAGGGTCCGATGGGTCTCCCCGAGGACTTCCCTCCCCGGATTGAAATCCCAATCCATTCCATCCCGAGGACAAAGGTGGTGGTGTCATGGTGGAAGTGGAGTGGGTGGTGGCCTGGCTCGGCGCGTTTGTCGTGGTGATCGTCGGACTTGGACTGCTGGCGAAGGCGATCACGATCGTGAAGGAGTGGGAGAGGGTCCCCGTCCTCCGCCTTGGAAAGTTCCGGGCGATGCGAGGCCCCGGACTCGTCGTCATCAACCCGGTCCTGGATAAGATTCCGATGCGGATCGATACGCGGGTGAAGACGGTCGATGTCCCCGCGCAAATGAGTTTGACGAGGGACAACGTGCCGATCACGATCGACGCGGTGATCTACTACCGCGTCGTGGACCCCGCGAAGTCCGTCCTCAACGTGGCAGACTACAACGATGCAACGAGCAGCCTCGCACAGACGGTGATGCGCGACACATTCGGTAACAAGGAGTTCGACGAGATCCTCGGCGGCGTCGTCCACCTCGGGAAGGAGGTCGAGGCCCGCCTGAACCCGCTCACGGCGGACTACGGGGTCGACGTCATCCATGTCGTGCTCAAGCAGATCAAGATCCCGGCGCACCTCGAGGACGCGATCGCGCGTCAGGCGGCGGCCGAGCGGGAGCGCCGGTCCCGAGTGATCCTCGCGGAGGCGGAGACCCAGAGCGCGGACCTCATGCTCCAAGCCGCGGAGAAGTACCGCGGCAACCCGACAGCGATGGAGCTTCGGTGGATGAACATCCTGTTCGAGGTGTCCAAGGAGAACGCGACGGTCATCATGGTCCCCGCGAACATCCCCACCGCGGCCATGACGCCTTCGGACGCAGCGGGGATCCTCGGCGGGGCGGACGCGGCCCTGCGAAAGTCGCGGGTCGTCAAGGCCCGCCGGGAGGAAGCCGAGTCGGCGGCCTAAGCCCGCCCCTCGGCTATATACCGGAGCGGCCATCGCACACGAGGTGGGTCATGGGCGGGTCCGCGAAGTATGGTCTGTTGTTCATCCTCGTCCTCGTGGCGACGATCGCCTTCGCCGCGTACGGAGCAATCGTGGTGAACTTTGCCTACGAGCGCGAAGTCGGGGGCTACATCCGCAATGCGTACGAGGTCAACAAGCCGGAGAACATGATCTCGGAACTTACGAAGGCGGTCGCCGGAATGCGGCGGCTTGGGCTGACCGAGGGGATGTACGCCGCGTACGTCCCGTGGGAGCGCACGCCGGATCGGTCGATGGAATTCCAGTACGAATACATCGCCCAGTTGATCAACCGGACCGAGTCCGTGATCCTGTGGAGGACCCTCGCGTACGGCGGCAACAGCACCCCGGAGACCCTCGGCGACGTGTACGAGCAGAAGATGGACAACCTCCGCAGCTTCATGACGGAGGGGTGCAGCGACCGGCTCGTGTGCACGGACTGGATCGCCAGGGACGTGTACTACGTCTACCAAGCCACGCCGTTCTACTTCGGCTGGTTGTTCGGGCTCGGGGCGGCGCTGGGGTTGCTGATGTCCCTCGGGCTCTTCGCGTACGTGAACCTTGCGGGGAGGTGGCGGGCCGCGCGCGTCCGCCCACCGATCCCGATGGAGGTCCTCACGAGGGTGCGCCGGTGGGTCATCCTTCCCCTCTACCTGCTCAGCTTCGCGCTCATGGGGCTCCCGTTCCTGCTGGGGCTCATTCGGCCCTAGGACCGGCGGTCAGCCCCCGCTGGACTGGTACAATTCGTCCCGCCCGACATCCAGCTCCACGAACTCGTCAATCGCCTTGATGTCCTCCAGGACGACCACGACGGTCTCCCCATCCTCATCCTCGACGAGGACGGAGTCCCAGGTGTCCTCCGTCTCGATCGTGTCCCGCACGATCCCGACGAACTCCCCGGTCGAATCGATCACGTTGAGGCCGGTGAACATCTCCACGAGGGTGCCCTTGAGGATGACCCGGTCCGCGATGCGGTCGATGAAGCGTTTCCCGATCCGCAGGGAGCCCATCGGCCCCTCCCCGACGGTCAGGAACCGGTCGTCGGCCGTCATCACGTATCCGAGCTCGATCCCCTCCGTGTCCACGACGGCTTTGCCCACGAGTCCGTGGGTTGGCGACCCGTCCGCGAAGTGCCCCACGCCGCGACGAGAGGACCGACGTGCAATAAGGTTTGTGAGGCGATTCGCCGCCGCGCGAAAATGCCATATCGCTATCCTCGATGATAATTTCCGCCATCATTTTTATACAACCTGCCCCTCTTTCGACGCCAGTCTCATCCGTTTCACTCCATCTCGCGAGAGTTTCCAATGCCCGCGTGCTCGATGTGTGAGACCCCCCTGAGGGACGGCGCCGACGCGTGCCTTGCGTGCGGGACGCACATCTTCCAGGCCCCCTCCCCGCGGGCGGGGGAGGGCCAGGTCCGGGTCGCCCTGGACACCGCTCGTCGAGCCCAGGCGGCCGAATCCGCGAAGGGGCTCGACGTGTCCACCTCGAAGCAGCTGATCGAGGCCGCGGAGCGCAGCGAGCTTGGCGGGGACCGCCCCCGCGCCCTCGACCTTGCTCGGGCCGCGAAACGAGCTGTCGAGATCGTGCGCCGCCGGGCGCAGGTCGAGGCGGAGATTGCGCGGGCGGAGGCACGAATTCAGCAGGTGCGCGAGGGCGGGATCGACACGGTGGTGTCGGGCCGAAACCTCGAGCTGGCCCGAGAGGCAGCCGGGAAGGGCGCCTTCGGGGAGGTGGAGAAACTCCTCGCCCGGGCTTCCCTCAAGGCCCTCGAGGTCCGCGAGGCGAAGCAGGTCCGGTCCCTCATCGACCGTGCGGCGAAACAAGTCGCTCACGCGAAGGAGCGTGGCGCGGACACCTCCCGAGCCGAGGAGGCCCTGGCGAACGCGCGAAAGGCGGCCTCGGTGGGGGCATTCGGCGAGGCCCACCGGCACGGGGACGCGGCGATCGAGACCGCGAGCGACGCGCAGAAGTACAGCCGGGCCGAGGCGTTCCTCGAGAAGGGGCAGGCGAATGCGGAGGCCGCACGCAAGGCGGGGGCCGACCTCACCGAGGCCCGCGACATCCTCTCCCAAGCCCGCGAGGCCCTTGGGAAGGGCATCTATGCGGACGTCCAGAAGTTCGCGAGTCTGGCGGGCGTCGCGATCCGCGAGGCGCGCCGTTTCGCCGCCGCGGAAGTGCCGATCCGGTTCGCCGAGCGGGAGCTTCGGAAGGAGGAGCGGCGGGGCGGAGACGTTTCCCGATCACGCGACGCGATCACGGCCTCCACCGCCGCCCTCCAAGACCGCGACTTCGCGAAGTCACGGAGCCTAGCGAAAGAGGCGGTTGAGCTCGTCAAAGAGGCAGCCGTCCTCCGGCGGCTCCAAGACGGCCTCGCTTCCCTCTCGCTCGACTCGGAGGACCTCTTGAAAATCGGCGCGGACGCCAAGGAGTTTGACCTCCACGTCAAGGACGCGAAGGAGGCGATCGCCGCCGGCGAGGTGGCGGCCGCGAAGCGATCCGTCCAGAAGGCACGGCACGCCGCGGAGGGCGCCAGGGAGGCTCGGTACCGCGCGGTCGTACGAACGACGATGGAGACGATCGTCGCCCACATCGGAGCGAGCCGCGTGGATGCGATCAGGGCCCGCGAGCTGATCAAGGAGGTTGAGGACGCGATCGCCGTCGGGCAACCCCTCGATGTCCAGCGGCTGGTCGCGGACCGGCTCGAGCCGAAGGACCTGGAGCGGATCAAGGGCCTTACGGAGGAGGCGGCGCAAATCAGGGAGAAGCTCCTCGATCTCAAGAGGGCGGACATCGATGTCTCGGCCGCCGAAGCGAAAATCGCTGCCGCCGGGAAGGCGACGGACGCGGGACAGTACGACCACGTGCACAAGCTCCTGGTGGAGGTCAACGGCATTGTCGGTGGCCTGCAGGAGTCCCTGAAGGCGTCGGCGGGGGAGATGCTCGAAGACGCGCGGGAGTCCGTGGAGAAGGCCCGCCAAGAGAGAGCTCCGATCCCCGACGCCGTACGGATCCTCCGGAACGCAGAGGACGCCTTTGCCCAGAACAAGTACTACGAGACCCTCGAGTTCGCGCGGATCGCCGCCGCACGGGCGGAGCGGGCCCTGCAGCGCCACCTCGAGGAGATGAAGAAGCTGGACGAGGGCGCCGAGGGGGAGGTGGCGGCGCGGCTGGACGCGATCACGAAGAAGATCGAGGCCGCGGGGCAGGGGATCACTCGGATCGAAAGCGATTTCGTCGATGTCACCGCCGCCCGCGATGCGCTGGCGAACGCCCAACGGGCGCTGGAGAAGAAGAAGCCCGAGGAGGCCGAGGCGTACCTCACGGCGGCGGAGGACATCACCAAGAGCGTCGCGACGGGCCTCCGCAACGGAGCGGAGAGGAGGCTCGACGAGATGCGGGGGGACCTCGCGGCCGCGAAGGCGGAGGGACTGGACACGTCGGCCTTGGAGGGCCCGCTCGCGGGCGCGGAGGAGGCGATGAACGGGGAGAACTACACCCGCGTCCTCTTGATCGTCAACGAGATTTCCCAGGCGATCGAGGGTGCCCGCCGGAGCCGCGCGGCCGAGGACCAAAAGCGCCGGATGGAGCACGCGAAGAAGACCTCGGAGCGATTCCAGAAGGTCCGCAAGCTCCTCGCCGACCTCCAGAGGGCGGACATCGACATCACGGGGGCGGAGGAGGAAATCCACGCCGCGGAACGCGCGATCCAACGACGGAACTTCGATGAGGCCGACGCCGTGTTGGCGGGGGTCGAGGAGACCGCGAACGAGCTGAAGGCGCAGCTCACGAGCGCCGCCGGCGACCTGCTGTGGCGGGCAAAGGCCCGCATCGAGCAGGCGGCGACCCTTGGCCTCGAGGCGGAGGAGGCGGCGAGCATCTTCGTGAACGCCCGCGAGTATTACGAGCGCGGAGAGCTCGACGATGCCGTGGAGTTCGCGCGCGTCGCGGAACAGAAAGCGGACGCGGCGATCCGCGCGCACGACGAGGGCCTCGCGGCGGCAGACCGCGAGAAGCGCGAGGCGGGGCGCGCCGCGATCGACCGGATCAAGAAGCTCATCGACGACCTGAGTCGGGCGGACATCGAACTCCTCGGCTCCAAGGAGGCGGTCGCAAAGGCCGAAGCGGCCCTCCATGACAAGCGTTATGAGGACGTGAACGTCGAGCTCGCGGCGGTCATCGCGGATGCCGAGTCTGTGAGCGAAGGGCTCCGGGTCGCCGCCGTGGACCTCGTCACGATGGCTGCGCTCTCAATCGAGACCGCGCAGGCCGACGGCTTCCCGGTGCCCCGAGCGGAGCTCGTCCTCGGAAACGCAAGGGAGGCGATCCGCGACAGCCGGTTCGTCGAGGCGATCGAGTACAAGAAGGTCATCGAGGACATCGTCATCGACGCGAAACGGCAGCGAGCGTCCACGGAGATTCAATCCCGGATGCGGGACCTTCGCTTCCAGATCGAGACGAACGAGACTGCCGGGCTGGACGTTCGGGAGCCCTCGACCCTCCTCCGGCAGGCGGAGGAGGACCTACGGGCCGGACGCTACGACGGACTTCAGTCGAACATCGACAGGATCGGGGACTCCCTGACGCGATCGAAGAAGCGGCAGGTGGACGAGGGCCTCGAAGCCGCGGGCAAGCTCATCGAGGAGGGCGGGTCCCTCGGGATGGACGTTCGGGGGGTGCGCGAGTTTTATCGACAGGCAGAGGAAGCCGCTGCAGCGGGGGACGGCGCTCGATTCGATTCTCTCCTTCGCGATATCCGCGGGCAGGTCCTGGACTACAAACAGTCAGCGGTCCAGAAGAAGGCGGAGGACGAAATCGATTCCATCGAGTCGATGGCGGAGCAGGCCGAGAAGGTCGGAATGGAGATCCGCGAGGTCCGTTCGCTGCTGGAGGACGCCCAGCGGTCCGTTCGCAAAGGAGACTATGAAGGGCTCGACCGGAAGCTCAACGACACGAAGTCCGCACTCGCTCAGGCCCGCACGCGTCACTTCGCGGACCGATACGAGGCGAAGCTCCGCGGGATCCAGACAATGATCGCGGGCGCCAAGCGCGTCGGGGCGAACGTCGCGGAGGCGGAGCGGATCCTCGGGGAGGCGGAGGAGGCCCTCCGGAAGAGCGACATCTCGCTGGCCGACCTCCTCATCAAGCAGACGGAGATCAGCACGGGGATCCAGGTCCAGAACTTCATCAAGAACCGCTACCCCAACCTGGTCCTCACCCTCCCGACGAAGGGGCTCCAGGCGAACGTCTGGAACCGCTACGTCTTTGAGATCGAAAACAAGGGCAAGCTCGCGGCGCGGAACGTGGACCTGCAGTTCCACGGAGTGGAGGTGAAGGGGCTTCGACCTATCCCGGAGATCGGCGTCGACGAGAAGAAGATCATCGAGATCGGCGTGAAACCCGAGGGCGAAGGGAACGTCCCCATCGATGTCCAGGTCTTCTATCAGCGGTACTTCGATGAGAACAAGTACGAGCTGAAGGACCGGCAACCCGTGCGCGTGGAGCGGCCGGGCACGTACCTCGTCGAGGACGTCTTCCTGATCCACGCGGACGGTCGCCTGATCGGGCACGAGTCCCGGAAGTTCCGGGAGGACATCGACGAGGACATCTTCTCCGGGATGCTGACCGTCGTTCAGGAATTCGTCAAGGATTCCTTCCGGCAACGGTCGAAGGTCGGACTGAAGCGGCTCGACTTCGGCGACTCGAAGATCCTCCTGGAACGCTCCCCGCACACGTTCCTCGCGACGGTCGTCATCGGCAACGAACCGGCCCTCCTGCCGCTGTACATGATCGAGGTCCTGAAGCAGGTCGAGGAGAAGTTCGGACCGGTCCTGGAGAAGTGGAGCGGAATGCTGCACGAGGTCACCGGAGTCGAGGAGTTGATCCGCAAGCTGATCTTCGTCACCCACGTCGGGACCGCGGAGATGGGCGGGCTCGCGGAGAGTCCCGTCACCTTGACCGCCCGCGCGCTCGAGGCCGCAAGGATGACCGGACAGGACGTCTCGGAGGTCGAAACCCTCCTCTCCCAAGCGACGGACAACCTCGAGCGGGACTTGGACGCCGCGTGGGCGTTCATCAAGGACGCGACAGCAAAGGCCGAGCAGGCCCACGGCGTCGCCAGGGACCGGATGGGGGAACTCCTCGGGAGCGCCCGGAGGGCGGTCGACGAATTGAAGGGACTGGGGGCTGACGCCTCCCAATCGGACCTTCTGCTCCGAGATGCGGACAGCGCGTTCGAGGCGGGGAACTACGGCCGCGTGAAGGAGATCGCGGACAACGTGAGGAACTCGCTGGACCGCGCGAAAGGCCAAGTCGCCACCCGAAAGGTCGAGGTGGACCTTGCGTCCCTCGTCTCCGCGATTCGCGAAGGCCGCGGGCACGGGGCCGACGTCCGGGAGGCGGAGTCCCTTCTTACGAGGATCGAGGAATCGATCCAGCGGAAGGACTACCGGCGCCTCGACGAGTACCTGAAGCGGGCGTTCGACTCCGTGAAGGGGCAGCGGAGTTCGCTCACCGCTTCCCGCGCGAAGGTGGACATCGAGAGGATCACGCAAAGTGTCGCCGATGCCAAGGAGTTCGGCGTCGATCTTGGGGAAACGGAACGGTACCTGACGATGGCGAACGATGCGCTTCAGGCGGGCAACATGGAGGATCTCGAACTCCTTGTGGACCGCGCGAAGATCGAGCTGCGCCAGCGGATCCACGGCCAACTGCAGGACCGGTATCCCCGGCTCTTCCTCGGGCTCACCGCGGAGGGGCTGCAAGCGGACACCTGGAACCGTGTCGTGCTGGAAATTGCGAACAAGGGGAACATGTCGGCGAAGGACCTGGAGACCGCAATCCGCGGCGGGTTCGAGGTGAAGGGGCTGGAACGGATCCCGCAGGTCGAGGCGAGCGGACGGAAGATGCTCGAGCTCGGCCTCAGGCCGAAGGAGGCGGGGGCGTCGGCCCTCGATGTCCTTGTCACGTATCGGAGGCCGCTCGATGAGAGCCGGTTCGAGACGATCGACAGCAAGGAGGTCCACGTGGCACCCCGGGGCACGTACGTCGTCACGGATGCGCTCGCGTTCCACCGCGATGGCGCGCTCCTGGCGCACGAATCGCGCGAGTACCGCGAGGGGCCTGAGCGGTCGGAGTCCCACGACCTGGTGATGGCAATCCGCGAGTTTGTCTCGGAGTCAATCCTGAAGGGCGCACTGAGCCTGCAGCGGAAGACGTTCAAGGCGGACAACGTCGTGCTCGAGCCAGGACCCAACACGGTCCTCGTCGTCGTGGTCCACGGCATGGAGCCCGCGAACCTCTCTCTGTTCATGGTCGAAGTCATGAAGGAAATCGAGGACGCGTACGGGAGCCGCCTCGCGCAGTGGACGGGGGATGCGGCGAGTCTCGAGGGGCTCACCGCGTTGGTGCGGAGGCTGCTCTTCGTGACGGACAGCATCGATGCCGCCCTGGGCCCCCTGGCCGCGAGCCGCGTGGCGCAGGCGCCCCGCCTGGCGAGCATGGGGCTCCTCACCGGAGAGAGCGGGGAGGACTTCTTCGTGTGGGCCCGCGCCCTCGTCGAGAAGAGGGAGTTCGGGCAGGCCGTCCTCGTCGTCGACCGGTTGACGGAGGCCCTCGCCGCACCCGCGGCGGACATCGGGCGGCAGGTCCGCGAGGCCGCGGAGGCGGGCCGCGCGCAAGGCGGTCTCGAGATCTCGGACGAACAGATGGCCCTCTACGTGGACATCGTCAAGAGGGTCCTTGAGGCCGTCACGAACACGAAGACGAAGGCGGGCATCGACCGGCTGTGGCCCGTGAAGCGCATTGCCGTGAAGCCGGCGGACGCGACGGCGTTCGATGCGATCACCGCGTTCCGCAAGATCATCGTCGGCCAGAGCCAGGCGAAGGAGCTCGACATCGTCGCCCCCGGCGAGACGTGGCGGGGGATGCGGGTCGCCCTCCAGGTGGATCGCGACGCGGTGAGCGCGGCGTACAAGCTGTGGGCCCGGAAGATCGAGGTCATGCTGAAGTCCCAGGACCCCTGGAAGATCAAGGCGGGACTCGCGAAGCAAGAGTACGTCGTCGGGATCGACGGGCAGCGCGTCCGGATCGACCCGAACATGGTGAAGTTCGCCGAGTCCCTGCCGGAGAGCGTGATCGAGGAGGAGTTCAACGGCGGCGTCGTGTACCTGGACACCGAGATGACGCCGGAGATCCTGGGCGAGGGGTACGCGAAGGAACTCGTCACCATCATCAAGGACATCCGGAAGGACATGAAGCTCGGGGACGACGCGGGGATCGAGACGCGAATCCGGGCGAGCGAGGACTCCACCCGGCTGCTAAAGAGCTGGCGGGACTTCATCTCCCGCGAGACGAACTCGACGGACGTGGAGTTCGTGCGCGAGGCGATCACCGGCGGATACATCGTGGAGGCGAGCCTCGGGTCCGAAAATTTCCTGGTGTCCGTCAAGGCCTCCGAGGTGTGACGAAAAGGTTCATGGGTGCCCCGCGTGCTCGGCGATGCCCATGGGCGTGGACCTCTCGGCCCTGATGCGGCCCGCGAAGCGCAGACTCGAGGACTTCCGCGGGAAGGTCCTGGCGATCGATGCCTTCAACGCCATCTACCAGTTCCTGGCGATCATCCGCCAGCCCGACGGCACGCCCCTGCAGGACCGGCACGGACGGGTGACCTCCCACCTCAGCGGGCTCATCTACCGGACGAGCAACCTCGTCGCCGCAGGGATCAGGCCGGCCTTCGTGTTCGACGGGGAAGCCCCGCGGCGGAAGGCCCGCACGATCCGAGCCCGAGGTGAGATCAAGCGGCGGGCCGAGGCGGAGTGGCGCGAGGCCGTCGAGGTCGGGGACTTCCCGCGGGCGCGCATGAAAGCGATGCAGACCTCTCGCCTCACGTCCGACATGGTCCAGCAGAGCCGCCGACTCCTCGACCTCCTGGGAGTACCATGGGTCCAAGCGCCCGCGGAAGGGGAGGCGCAGGCGTCCGCGATGGCGAGGGCGGGCACCGCCTGGGCGGTCGCATCGCAGGATCACGACGCCCTCCTTTTCGGCGCCCCTGTCCTCATCAAGAACCTGGCGATCACGGGCCGTCGGAAGCTTCCGCGAAAGAACGTCTTCATCGACGTCTCGCCGGAGGAAATCCCCCTCGATGCGACCCTGAGAGACCTCGGCGTGACGAGGGAGCAACTCGTCGATATCGGCATCCTCATCGGCACGGACTTCAACGAGGGCGTGCGGGGGATCGGTCCGAAGAAGGCGCTGGCCGGCATCAAGAAGCACGGGAACGCGGAGGGCGTCCTCGCGGAGGTCGGTGCGGAGATCGACGGGCTCCAGGAGGTCCGGGAGATCTTCCTCCAGCCCCGCGTCGAGCCACCGACGCCGCTGGAATGGCGGCCCGCGGATCCGGACGGGGTAAGAGGAATGCTGTGCGACGAGTTCGACTTCTCTCCGGATCGAATCGACCGGGCCCTCGCGGCCTTCGACCTCGCACGGAGCGCGAAGGGGCAGGCGTCCCTCGACCTGTTCTCCGGTGGCGCGTGAAAAAGGTTTAATCGGGGCCCTCGAATCCACGCCGCCGTGGCGCTGGCCCTTGCGGGGTTGGGGCTTACGCTCCTGCTGTGTTCCCTGTTGTCCGCCCTCGCGTACTACCGCGGGGTCCTGACCTGGGACGGCTCCGTGGCCGCGTTCGCCGTGGGACTCCTAATCGGGGTCCTGGGGGACATCACATGGCTCCTCCTCCTGCTCTTCTTCCTCCTTTCGAGCTTCGTGGCGACGCGGTATCGGTTCGCCCTGAAGGAGGCCCTCGGGGTCCAAGAGGGGCGCCTGGGGGAGCGCCGCTCCTCGAACGTCCTCGCAAACGGCATCGCGGCCGTCGCCGTCGCGGCGTTCTCGTTCCTCTCCGTGGGGCCGAGGCCCGAGTTCAGCGGCCTCGTGTACGTCAGCGTTCTCGCGGTGGCGGGCGCGGACACCCTCGCGAGCGAGATCGGCGTACTGTCCCCGAACGCGTACCTGATCACGACGGGGAAGAAGGTCCCGGCGGGGACGAACGGAGCGATCTCCCTCCTGGGACAGGCGTGCGCCCTCGCGGCGGCCGCGTACACCGCCCTCTTCGGATGGCTCGTCCTCGGGTTCCTCGCGCCGTTCGGCCGGAGCCCCTCCACGATCCCCACCGACTCGCTCCTCATCCTCATCCCCGCCGTCGTCGGTTTCCTCGGGTGCCAGATCGACAGCGTCCTCGGGGCCACCCTGGAGAGACGGGGGGTCATCGGAAAGCGGAGCGTGAACCTGATCTCGACGGCGCTCGGCGGGCTCATCGCGTTCGGTATCCTCGCGGCAGCGGGTGCCGCCTAGTCCTCCATCGAGTTTCGCAGGAGGGCCTCGCCCCTCGCCGCGAGGGCCTTTGCCCCCTCCTCGGTCCTCGCCTCCGCGAAGATGCGGAAGATCGACTCCGTCCCGGACGGTCGCACGAGCACCCAGCCCTCGGCATAGTGGATCTTGATCCCGTCGATGTCATCCACCCGGAGGCCGGCCGCCATGGTCTTCATGCGCGCCAGGATCACGTCCCGCTCCTGCGCCTTGTATCGCACAGAGGTCTTGTGAAGGCTGTACGCGGGCAACCCCGCGAGGAGTTGCGAGAGGGGCTGGTCTGCCCGTGCAACGATCTCTAGGACCTTGGCCATCGTCATCGCCCCGTCCCGGCACAACTGGTGCTCCGGGAAGATCATCCCGCCGTTCTCCTCGCCGCCAAAGACGGCCCCGATCTCGTGCATCGTGCGCGCGACAATGGGAGCGCCGACCTTTGTGTACCGCACCGTCCCACGCGCGGCACGGACAACGTCCTCCAGGCAGCGCGAGGAACTCACGGGCGTCACGACAACCCCGCCGCCGTTCTTCGAGACGATGTCCTTCGCGACGAGCGCGAGGCTCCGGTCCCCGAACACGAACGTCCCGCGGTCATCCACAAAGATCGCACGGTCCGCGTCCCCATCATGGGCGACGCCGAGGTCCGCGTGCGACTCCTTCACCGTGCGGAGGAGGGCCTCGAGGTTCGCCTGCACGGGCTCCGGCGGGCGTCCCGGGAACCGGCCGTCCGGTTCGCCGTTCAGCGAAACAACGTCGCATCCGAGCCGCGAGGCGAGGGCGGGGGAGGTGCCACAGGACGCGCCGTTCCCGCAGTCAACGACAATTCGCAGTCCCGCGTCTCGAATCGCTCCCGCGTCCACCCTCGATGCGATCCCATCAAGATACGACCCGGTTCCGCTTGCGTTCGGGTGCACATGGCCCACGGCATTCCATCCCGCAAGCGTGTAGTCCTCCGCGAAAAACCGTGCCTCGATCCTCTCCTCTTCTGGGCGGGAGAGTTCCATCCCGAGGCGGTCCACGACCTTGATTCCGTTGAACTCCGCCGGGTTGTGGCTCGCCGTGATGACGACGCCGCCGGAGAACGTTCCCGTGTGGACGAGGTATTGGAGGGCGGGCGTCGGTACCACACCCGCATCCTGCACATCGTGGCCCGTCGCCAAGAGGCCGGCGACGACGGCGTCTCGCAACATCGGTCCGCTCGTGCGTGGGTCCCGCCCGATCGCGACCGGGCCCGTGGCAAGAACGGAGCCGACGGACTTCCCCACCCGGAGGGCGAGATCCACCGTCATGTCCTCGCCGACGACGCCCCGGATGCCGTTCGTCCCAAACAGCCGCGACGTCACGCCATCCGCTCCCGAATCACCCGTCGTCCCGAACCCACCCGGGCGCCGTCTCCGACGATGGAATCCTCCACCACCGCTCCAGGGCCCACGGTGGAGTCCTCCCCGATGACGGAACCCCGCACGACCCCGCCGGCTTCGATGGCAGCGCCTTCGAGCATCGTGGAATTGGACACCGTCCCGTCATCGACGCGACAGCGGGGGCCCATGACGACGTTGGGGCCGATCCGACCGGACGCGACGCAGTCGTCCGGGATGAGGACCGCCCCATCCACCTTCGCACGACCGACTTTCGCGCGCGGCCCCACACCCGCCCCGCCGTTCGCGAGAAGGATCGACATCGAGGCGAGGTAGCCGGAGAGGGTCCCTGCATCGCTCCAATATCCGGTGAAGGGGTACCCATGAAGGCCCTTCGTCGCGAGCTTCGGGAAGACCTCCCGCTCCATGGAGACCGGGACGTCCGCGGGAATCTCATCGAGCACTTCCGGCTCGAAGAGATATCGACCTGCATTGACGAGATGGCTGGGCGCTTCCTGGGCTGCGGGCTTCTCGACGAACCGCGTGATTCGGGTCCCGTCCATCCCCACGACCCCGAACGGGCTCGGATCCTCCACCTCATGCAGCGCAACCGTGGCGAGCGCGCGACGCTTGCGATGGAACGCGAGGAAGTCCGAGAAGCTCAACGAATCGATCACGTCGCCGTTGTATACCGCGAAGGTTCCCTCGAGGCGGTCCCCGAGTCGCTTCACGGCACCGGCGGTGCCGAGGGGGTTCGGTTCCTCGACGACCTCGACCGTGCGCCCCAGCGGCGCGTCGTGGAGGGCGTCTCGCACTCGCTCGTACAAGTAATTCACAGCGACGAACACCTCGTCGACGCTCTTCGGGAGTCGGTCGAGGATATGGAGGATCTGCGGCCGGTTCAGGAGGGGCACGAGGGCTTTCGGGCGGTTGAACGTGAGAGGCCGCAGTCGCGTGCCGAGGCCCCCCGCAACGATTACCGCCTGCATGGGGCGAAGCAACGAGGCATACGGATAAGGAATTTGCGGGAGGGAGGCGCGTGTGCTCAGCGAGGGACGATCGCGACGACGTTGTTCCCGCGGAGGACGACGGTCCCGATCCGCCGCACCTGCTCGTCCTTCGTCTCCTCCGTGTCCTCGAGGACCATGTTCATGTAATCGTCGTAGCCCACGAGCTTGCCCTCGAGCTGCCGGTTGTCCTTGAGGAGGAGGTGGATCCGTTTGTTGACGGATTTTTCGAGTACGTTGAGTGGCATCACCATCGGAGGCTGGCCCCGGACCGGCAGAATGGGCGGACTCGCATAAACCTTTGCGCGGGTTCCGCTGCCGCGCGCCTCCATGGAACGTGGCGAACGATTTATCGCCGGACGGGCCATCGCGGCGCGTGGCGTTCCCGAGGGCAGTCGGACGTCTCCAACGCGTCCTCGCCCCGGCGCTCGTCTGGCTGGGTGCGGGCCTCGCCGTGGTCCTCCTGCTCCTCTCCCTCGCTGCCGACCGATTGCGGGGCGTGGCGTTCGACATTGGGTCGCTGGCGGGTGTCATCGCAACCCTCGCGCTCGCTGCGGTTCTGCCGTGGAGTCTCCAATGGCGTCGGTTCGAGGAGATGCGAAGGTACCTCGCGACATGTGTGGTCGCTACGCTCCTCGTGTTCGTCACCCGCCCCGAGGCGATCATCGGCGGGAGCATCGCGCTCGTCGGCGGAGTCGTCGGCGTTCTCCGGCGGGTCTAGAGCGGGGAATCTTTATCGTTCCTCGAGGGCATCGCCCTCCTGCGGTGCGTGAATGGAGAGGGAGAAGATCGGCGAGGTGTTCCACTATTTCTCGAAGCTCGGTGTGGCCGCGATTCGCCTGACCGAGGGCCCACTGAGCGTGGGGGACACAATCCAGATCCAAGGACCCACGACGAACCTCACACAGACCGTGGACTCCATGCAGAT
>VBML01000005.1 GCA_005878915.1 Methanobacteriota archaeon
AATCCGACGACCTCGATGAGCGGATCAGGCATCGACCTCACCGCCGGGGGCAGGTTCGTACAAGTAGCACGAAACAAAGTGGCTCGGTTCGACCTCGAGTCGCTGGGGTTTCCGGGACTTCATCAACACGAACGTCAGCTCGTGGCCATTCTGCGTGATTCCCCGGACAGCGCTTAGAAGCGGCGAGCTCTCGCGACCGGTTTCAACCCTTGCCCGCACAAGGGCGAGCGCCCGCTCGCCTTCCGGGCCATCCGGGAACCCAACCGTGAGCTTTGTCGTATCGGAGGCATCGAAAACGACATCGGAACTCGGACCCAGACCAAGCTCCTGCAGGCCTTGGCGGATATCGGTTTCGAGGTCTTGGGCGTCCCAGCCGCAGTGGGGCATCGCCGCCGGACATCGGGGATGAAAGCGGCACCCGCTCGGCGGGTAGATGAGGTTCGGGACAGATCCGCGAATCACCTCGAGACGATCCTTCTTTTCCGCGTGACTGGGGATCGCTTTGATGAGGCCCTGTGTGTACGGGTGGAGGGGCTTCTTGAAGATCTCACGGACCGGGGCGTCCTCGGCGACGATACCGCCGTACATCACGCAAACCCGATCGCACATTTCCGCGATGACGCCGAGATCGTGGGTGATGAGGAGGATGGAAGGCCGCCCATGGAGCTTGAGTTCCCTGAGAAGTTCGAGGATCTGGGCCTGAATGGTCACGTCGAGTGCGGTTGTCGGTTCGTCGGCGATGAGAAGAAGGGGATCGCAGGACAGTGCGATCGCGGTTAGTGCACGCTGCTGCATCCCGCCGCTGAGTTCGTGGGGATAGCCGCGGATCACTCGTTCCGGGTCTGGAATGCTCAGGAGCCGGAGGGTCTCCGCCGCCTCGTCGAGGGCGAGCCGAGACATCGGGTGATGGACCGCGCGACGCAAGGCGGGAATCCTGCTCAGGACCTGCAGAATGAGGTTGCGGCTCGGCGCGCGGAATGGTTTGCCCACCCGGAGCACCACTGCCCCGCCGTCGATGCTCGGGGGCTCGAGGATCCTCCCGAGAATCACCCACGATGGCGGAGACTTCCCGAAATGCATGGCGTCGGAGATCCTTCTCCGGAGATCCTCTGCGGTCCCCGTACCGGGCGTGAGGGATATCGTGAACGCATCCCGTGTCTGGACATCAGACCAGCCCAAGGGCGACACCGATTGAAGTTCCGTAAGGACGTCCGAGGCATTCCAACCGCTCCTCCCCCACAAGTCCATGTAAATCTGGAACTGAAACCGCTTCGGCAGCCAGCGGGAGTAGGGGGAGTCCTTTGCCGCCTCCTCGCCGAGCTCGTCATCGAGCGCAACCAACTCTCGAAGAGAGACGAGAAGGGCGGGAGTTCCGGAGGATTCCTTCGAGAGAATTCCGGACAGGACCACCCAGTCCGCTTTCGTCGGATCCTCCAGGTCGACTCCCGCCGGCAGGTCCGACCGACCTCGGAACGTGTCAAGAAGACGTGCGATGGCGCGACGTCGAAGGTCCTCCCGCCGCATCCGTAGAACGACCTTGCGATAGATCCTCTTTGGCCGGTGCAGGAGCACGCTCTCCGCGATTTGGTCCCCAATGGTGAAGACGGGGTTGAGGGCTTGCATCGGCTCCTGGAAGATCATGGAGATGCTGTTCCCACGGATCTGGCGGAGCTGCGGTTCGCTCTTCGCGAGCAAATCGTATCGCTGGAGCATTTCGCGGAGCGTGCCGATTTTTTCCATCACGGCCTGCCGCTGCCCGGGTCCGAGCGGTCGTTTGGAGATCAGTGTCTCGAGTCGCTGCACCGCGGGGAACTCCAATGGGCGGTTCTCCCGCCCGTCCCAGACACCGAGAGACCTCGAAATGGCGAGGACCTCACTCCGGAGCCCTTCGAGCTTCGCAAGCTCCGACTCGGAGATGTCGAACAGAGCCTCTCCGGATTCGACCTTTCCCGGAGGCGACGGAATCAGGCGCAGAATGGAGAGGGCCGTGACGCTCTTGCCGCACCCCGTCTCGCCGACGATCCCGAGGATCTGTCCCTTGACCATGTCCAGGTCGATGCCGTCGAGGGCTTTCACAACCCCTTGGTACGTGTAGAAATTCGTCTTTAGGCCGCGGACGCGAAGCAACAACGCGGGCAACCCGCTCACCTTCGAAGCCGGGGGTCAAGGATGTCCCGCAACCCATCCCCGAAGAGATTAAACGAAAGCACGAAGAGGAAGATCGCCAAGCCGGGGACGACGTACTCCCACCAGTACCCGCTCGTGATGTACTGATAGCCTCGGGAAATCATGATCCCCCATTCCGGCTCCCAAGGTTGGGCCCCCACGCCGAGGAAGCTCAGGCCAGCGGTTGCGAGGACGATGGTGCCCAAGTCTAGGGTCGCTGCGATGATGATCGGCGACATGACGTTCGGCAGAATGTGGCGGAGGACGACGCGACGGGTGGGCGCACCGACCGCACGCGCGGCTTCAACATACGAGGCCTCTCGCACGGAGAGCGTCTGCCCGCGGACGAGGCGCGTGTACGAGGGCCACGAAACGAGAATCAAAGCAATCAGGACGTTCTCCAGGCTGCGCCCGAGCATCGCTGCAATTGCCAGGGCGAGGATGAGCCCTGGAATGGCCAGAAACATGTCCGTAAGTCGCATGACGACCTCGTCGACGGCCCTCCCAAGGTATCCCGCGAACACCCCGAGGACGACGCCGAACGCGACGCTGAGCGAGACGACGATGAGGCCAATCCGGAAGTCGACCGCCCCTCCGAGGATGATGCCCGTGAGCATGTCCTGGCCGAGTTCGTTGGTCCCCCACGTGTGCGGGGGGCCCACAAACGTCACGCGCAATTGTACAAAGTCGACGAGCAGGCTACCGACGGGCCCTCCCTGATCCTGCACGTGGGTGACCCGGACCCGCAGGTTATTGATATCCAGATCCCGTGCGGACCAAAGCCACTCTGCCCCGAAGCTCAGGAACCAGGGGTCGTTCGTGTCCGACGTCTTGAACGGCACCGTCTGCTCCCTCGTCCAGCTCGCCCCCCCGTCCCACGACAGGGCCACGGATGCAGCGTGGGCCTCCGGACTGTACGCCTCGACGCCGACCTCCACGTTCCGGACCTGCGGGAACGACGTCTGCAAGGAAAAATTCCTCAGGGAAATCGCGTCCCCGACCGCGTTGCTGACCGCGTACTGATCATCCGATGCCTTTGCGAAACTCGCATTGATCCACGGCGAGGGGTCCCACTCCGACGCAGACGCGACACCCGTGGCGGTCGCGACCCCGCCGGGGGGAACATGCTTCTCCGCGGGGGAGAACTCGTAGGGGAACGTCAACACGAACGGACCGATGAGAATCATCAGGACGTACACTACAATGATGCCCAGCCCCACCATCGCGAGCAGGCTTCGCCGGAGGAGATGCAAGCTGTACCCGAGTTCCCTCGAGCGCGGGATGATCTCGCCCAGGAGCTCCTCCCGAGCGACGGGGTCCCACGACGCCTTCAGGAACTTCAGGCCCCGCGGGAGCAGGTAGGCGGCAAAGGCAATCGAGAGGGCCGCGACAAGGAAAGCGGAGAGGAGGTTGACTTGCGTCGCCGCGCCCCCTACGCGTCGGTGAAGCCCCGCGACGAAATCCCACGCCGGGACGACGAAGAGGAGGCCGCAGACGAGAAGCAGCACGACCCCCGAGAGGGCGAGTGCCCCTGGATGTCGGAGGATTCCCCCAACCTTCCGAGCCCTGCGGACCTCGGTGGCGGGTCGAGATGCCGTCCGCAACGCCCTGCTCTCGCCTCCCTAATCCAATCGGATCCTCGGATCCAAATAGGCGTACGCGACGTCCACGATCAAATTGACGAGGACGTAGATAATCGCGGCCAGCATGGTGAATCCGAGGACCGCGGCCGTGTCGAGCCCGCGAATCGCGCTCACGGACCACTGACCTAGCCCCGGCCAGTTGAAGATCGTCTCTGTCAGTACGGCGCCTCCAAGCAGGCCCCCGTACGAGAGACCGATGACCGTCGTCGTCGGAATCAG
Source organism: Methanobacteriota archaeon (assembly GCA_005878915.1). Lineage (GTDB taxonomy): Archaea > Thermoplasmatota > Thermoplasmata > RBG-16-68-12 > RBG-16-68-12 > EA-19. The sequence continues at coordinate 4,029 of VBML01000005.1, forward strand.
CGCGTTTCGAACCGCGTGTTTCCGAATGACGACCTTTTCGTGAAGACCCTTCGCCCTCGCGGTCTTGATATATTCGGCCCCCAGCACCTCGAGCATGCTCGACCGCATCAGGCGGGCGATGACGGCGAGGCTCACGTATGAGAGCGCGAAGGCAGGCAGGATGATGTGGGCGATGGCATCGAGGAAAGCGGCGAAGTTTAGGGCGAGCAAGCTGTCAACCGTGTAAAACCCTGTCCACTGGTGCACAGAGAAATAAAGCTCGTCCGCCCGGCTGGTGTCAAACCGACCCCCCGCAGGTGCCCACCCCAGCTGGAAGTAGAAGAGATACTGGAGCATGATCGCGAGCCAAAAGATGGGGACCGACACGCCCGCCAAAGAGACGACACGGGTCACGTGGTCCACGGGCTTGTTCCGGCGCGTGCCGGAGATAACGCCCAGCGGGATCCCGATGATCACCGCGATCACGATGGCAACGGTCGTGAGTTCGAACGTCGCCGGGAAGAACCTCGTCACGGCCTCAGACACCGGCAGGTTCGCGGACCGGGAGTACCCGAGGTCCCCGGTCACCACGCCCCCCAGCCACTTGACGTACTGGACCCAAATTGGCTGGTCGAAGCCGTAGCGCTGGTACACCGCCCGGATCTGCGCGTCCGTCATGCGTTCCGTGATGTACAGGCTCGCGGGGTCGCCCGCGGCGCGGGTCAGGGCGAACACGATCACCGAGACACCAAAGAGGACCGGGATAAGGAGGAGTAGCCTCCGGATGATGTAGTCTCGGAGCCGCATGAAATGGAATGAAGGAAAAAAGGGTAAAAAGGTTTGCTACCCGCATCTATGCTTTCGTGTAGGAGTAGTAGTACCCCTCCGACAGCATGGGGTTGAAGTAGTAGCCCTGGACCCAGCTCCGCTGGACGTGGAAGTTCGTCGCCTGGTAGATCCACAGGTATGGGACGTGCTGCGTGACGACCGGCCCCTGCAGGTCCTTGTACATCTGCTCCCGGACCACCGGGTTGAGTTCCGAGGCGGCGGCCGACACCCACGCGTCAACCGTCGCGTTCGAGTACCCCACCCGTATCGGGAAGGTCCCGCGGCTGTGCAGGAACGGGAATGCGTAGTCGTCCGGGTCCGCGTAGTCCGGCGCCCAGCCCAGGAAGAAGATCGGAAGGCCCTTCGCCCGCAGGGTGGCCAGATAGACCGGCCAGTCCAAGGCTCGCACGGAGACGGAAATCGTCCCCGGCGCAGCGAGCGCTTCCAGTCCCTGCTTCAGCAGCAGGCAACCCTGTTCACGCACCGTGTTCCCGGCGTTGTAGTACAGGGTGATGCTGAACCCTGTCTGCCAGTACGACTGACCGGGCACCGTCGGGTTCATCGCGGCCTGGAGTTCCGTTTGCGCCAGGGCGGCGTTGTGGCTGAACAACGGTAGACTCGAGTTGAATCCTGCCATCCCTCGCGGAATCGGTCCACGCAGCTGCTCGCCTCCGCCGAAGATCACGTTCTGAATGAACTGGTTGTAGTCGAAGCTGTAGCTGAAGGCCTTTCGGATGTGGATATCTGCAAAGAAGTTCGTTGGCACCTGAAGCGGGTCCGGGGTCCCTGCGGCTCTGATGTTCTGGTTGTACCCAAAGAAGAGGACATCAAACGTCGGCTTGTCCTTCACGATCGCTAGGGTCGCGTACCGGGGCGTGCCGTCGGTGTTCATCACGTCAAATTGGTGGTCCCGGTTGATCGTCGCGGTGTCCGCATCGCCGGCGAGGAGCATCAGCTCCCGAGTCGCGATGTCGTTGATCTTCAAGATGTTGACCTGCTTCATCGCCGCCGGGGTCCTCCAGTACTGGTCCCACCGTTCGAGACTGATGATCTGGTTCGGGACCCATGCCTTTAGCTTGAATGGGCCTGTTCCCGCAGTGTTCCGGTCCATCCACGCGTTGTGCGCGCCCCACTGGACGCCCCCGTTCGCCATGACCGCAGCCTTCGATACGATGGACATGACCGTGTACGCGGCAATCTGGAGGAACGCAGGGTATGGATGGGTCAGGTGGAAGACGACGGTGTCATTGTCGACCTGCTCGACGGATGTGTTCGTTACGGCCCACCCCATCGCCGTGGTCAACGTCGTCACGGGCCACAGTGCCTCCGCAGGAAGGACGGCCCGGAAGTGCGCCGGGACAGCCGCAGATGAGGGGAACTCGCCATTGACCCAGTCTTGCACCGTGCAGAATTCGACGGTCGGCGTAGTCGTATTGTCGCAGCTGGTGGCGGGAACGGCGTAGACGCTTACGTAGTTCGTGAGGATCTGCTCGATCATCCACGAGGGTCCGTCGGGGTCATGGATCGCCAGGGCTCGTTCAACCGAGAACTCCACGTCGGCCGCGGTCATGACCGCGTTGTTGTGGAACCGGACGTTAGGCCGGAGGTTAAACGTGTAATTCAGTCCGTCAGGGGACAGCAAGCCATTGGCGATCGTCGGGACTTCCAGGGCCAGTCGGGGTACGAGCGTCGTTACGCTCTCGCTCCCCTCCTGGTACCAGACGAGGGTCTCGTACACGTTCTGAAGAACCTCACCGCCCGAGGTCTCGTAGTCCACCGCGGGGTCGACGTAGGACGGTTCTCCGAATGTCACCCGTGTGAAGATTGATGGATTCTTGATTTGCTGCGGCGGCGGTGCAGCGATGACGCGGACGGTATATCCGGTGCTAACCGAAATTGGTCCACTTGCCGTGTTCAGCGCGGCCGTAAGCTTGACGAAGAAGTTCCCGGTTGACGAGAACGTGTGTGAGGTCTGACCGACGGTCCTCGACGTCCCCGTCGTGTTCGCCGTGCCGTCAGCCCACGCATAGGCGAAGGACGTCACGAAGGAGGAGGCGTCTCCCGCGATGGTCAGGGCGAAACTGCCGCCTTCTGAATAGTTTGAAGTGTTCGTCCACGACCATACATACCCCCACGTCGCGTTCGCGTTGAACCTCACGGCGCTGCCCGCCTGGGTCGTCGTGCGATCCGCGCTGAGGACCGCGACGGCGGGGGCGAACGTGCAGGTGTTGGCGCACTGTGCAGGCGTTGGGTCCGCCGGCTGCGCTACACCGCTGGCGGGCAGGTTAACGGTCAGGAAGAGGAGGGACACGTCGTTTGTATCCACGCCTCCCTTGCCGTCGGCAACGGTCAACAGGGCGATGAACCGGCCCGAGAGGCCGTAGGAATGACTCGCCGCGGTGCCGGTTCCGGTCTGACCGTCGCCAAAGTCCCAGGTGTACGTCAAGGGATCTCCGTCTGCGTCGGTCGCCTGTGCGGTAAACGAAATGCTCTGCCCGACCTCGGCGACTTCTGTGCTCGCCGTGGACTGCGTAATCTCCGGGGCCCGGTTCGCCGTAGGAAGGAGGCGCCAGGCAGCGATGGCGGCGATGATGACGATCAGGACGATGACGATCGCCGCGATCTTGCCCCACGGGCGCTTCTTTTCCTCTGAGGGCGCAGTTTCGGCGGTGGCCCCTTGGTTAGGACTCGTCTCCTCCATGTTCATTTTCCTCCCTTGTCGAGAAGAATTCGATGGCGGCCAAGGATGGGGGGTTTATATCTAATTTGTGGTACGCTGCTACCGGGAAAAACCCCTCTCCAACGGGGATGGACACGCTATTCGCTGACCCTCTCTGGGCCGACCGAATGTCA
>VBML01000006.1 GCA_005878915.1 Methanobacteriota archaeon
CGAGCTTCCAGAGGGCCTTCGCCTCGACCTCGTGCTTTCCGTTGCTGTTCGGATCCACGAAGGCCAGGAGCCCCTGCTTCCCGATCAGTACGTTGAATTGCCCGTTCGAGTCGTTGTCCCAGGCCTCGAAGTCCCGGGCCATCTTCACGGAGACCTCGGGGTTGCCGTCCGCGGGGTGGTCGTCCTTCTCGTAGACGCACATCCCCCGCACATGGACGTATTCAGGGTGGCCGTCGCCGTTCGCGTCCTTGGCGTCCACGATCTCGTACGTCCACTTGCAGAGATCTCCGTCATCGAAGGGCTTGATCGTCGCCGTCGTCGCGGGCGTGATTCCGCTATCCTTCCCGGGCTCGGAGAACCAGCCGCTGACCGTGGCGACAGGGTCGCCCTTGTCCGCCGGGAGGGCGGGCTTCAGGTCCGTCGCGGCCTTCGCGGCTTCGAACGTGTTCACGTCCGCGTCCGACTGGAGGGTGCTGGAGGTGTCCGTCACCGCCGCGTCGGAGCCGCCCGTGGTCGCGGGTTCGGCGGTCGTCATCGGCTTCGCCTCTGCGTCGACCGGGTGCGCGGCCGGATCCTCCGGCTGCACCGCGTTCGCGGTGGCGCTGCGGGTTCCGGAATCCATCCTGAGGGCGTCGACTTGGAGCACTCGCGCGCCGGCGCCCGGCGCGGGGGCGGACCCAAGGATCGCCTCATAGTCACGGTTCCCCGCCAGCCCCTGATTCCGCAGGGCCGGGTAGAGAACCACCATCACTGCCGCCAAGGCCAAGCCAAGAGCGATGCACGCTGCGATCGCACGCGCCGGTCTCGGTCCGTTCATGTTGTGGGCTTTCATGTCGCCTCACCGTTGGAGTGTCGTACGGGTGGGGAGGGGATATCCTTGCGCGGAAGTGTGTTTCCTACGGTATTATATAGAAGGGTCCCGCACCCCGACGATTTCGCGGGGGCGCACGTCGCCGCCAACCCGTTAAGTAGCGTCGCACGCATCGCCGCGCGGACGGAATGCCCTCCCGGCCGTACAAAGACTTCGTGATCTACGGCTGCTTTGTCCTGAACCGTTTGGTCGCGGAGCTCGACATCGATCTCAACCAGCCCGACTTGGAGTCGAAGCTGGACGCGCTCCTGCGGGATCGGGGCTCGAGCCTCTCGAAGGAGGAGATGAAGCGGGAGATCCGCTCGAACCACGTGATGACGAACAAGGTGATCGACGCCCTCGCCAAGGACGGGCTCGTGACGCTCTCCCAGGAAGAGGGCCGCTATCAGATTGCGATCACGAAGGCGGGCGTCCTCCACATTCGGAAGTACAACGAGTTCTACCGCCGCATCTACCTGGAGCAGATCCGTGCCCACTACCGATACCGCCCCGCGCCGTTCTGGTTGAGAGAGTAGAGGGCTGCCTAGGCACCCAGACCCCGGTAGTCGGGCGGTCACCGCCTCGAACCCTCACGGGGCGCGGAAAACAATCAAACCCCCCGAACGCGGAGGCTTTGTGGAACGTCGTACGATTATTCGGGATCACCCATGCGAGAAGGACGACAGTCACTTTCTTGTGACTTAGTCGTCGAAAGATGACTATCGGATTCAAGAGGGGTTGCGCGATTCCGGCTTGGGGGATAACATGGTGTCCCGTGGAGGGTGGTTCCTCCGGGTGGCAAGAGATGGGGCGCTGCAGATCGATGAGGCCACGGCACTCACGGAGGGCTAGTCGCCTTGAGCCAGAGCGAAACCCAACCCGGCCCGCCCCCAATCTTGGTCGCTGTCATCGTTATGATTGGCGCAATCGGGCTCGGCTGGATTATCTTTACTCAGATTAGGGATAACCTCGTGCAGGTAGCTGCACTCATCGGCGTCGGCGCTCTCGACTTGGCCCTAATCTTGCGGTTCATGGTTCTCGCGCGGATTGGGCGCGCCAATCCGCGCAGCCTGACCGCCGGGCTGGAGCTGTATTTTGTCCTCTTCTCGGTCGGTGGAATTAGCCTTTGGTTCGTGAGCTTGAGCTTTGCTGGACTCCCGTTGTCTGCCAGAATGATTCTCGTGGGAATCGTTGCTGTGGTCGTTGTCGCGATACGTTTCCTCAAGCGGCCGGACGTTGAACGTTCTGGTCCAGGGTGATGCCAGGTGAGCGACCGATGTCCGCCAAGAATCCTCGAACTGACTTCAGCCAAATGGAACCCGAACCTCATTCGGAGCTGACTCGAATTATGTCCTTAACCACTGTTGATGAAAGGATGTCCGACGGCCCCCCTCCTCTCGTGCGTCATCGAAATCCGGTTGCCCCCTACTTCCTCGTCATCGGGACGGCTGTGGAAATACCGGTTGCAGTTGTAGGTTCGATTCTTCTTGGCGTCCCGCGCTATTGGGGATGGACCGGCACCGCTGCTTTGATTCTCTTGGCTTTCGTTGCGCTGTACGTAGGTTGGTCGTTCTTTCTGTTCCTCAGCGTTGACATCCGGCCGGGACAGATCGTTCTCCGTGCGCCGCTTCGACGTATCCATGTCGACACGTCCGGCGTTGAGCGCATTGAACTCAATCCCCCCGTGCGCTCATTGAGCATGGACATGCCCTGGTGGAAGCCGTGGAGCAAGCTTGTGATCCATCGAACAGGCACGTATCCAATCGATGCCTCCGTGATGCCCGACGGCCTCAAGCTGCGAATCGCGAACGCGCTAGACCCGGCGAACTTTCCGCTCCCTGACCGGGATTAGGCGCGTCGTGCCCGAACCACGTCTCCGAAAGGAGTATGCCCGCGTCCGCTCGCTGGAGCGGAGAACTGCGCCGCATGGCGGACCCAGACCCTGGCGGCCAACCGGACTGACGATTCGTCTGGCTTGGCGCCGCCCTGAAGGATGCGAACGTGTATGGGAACTCGAACACCCTCGCGTCGAACCTCAACTCCCGCGTGATCCAGATGGTGATCGCGAAGAACCTCACCCTCGCCCAGGCGTGGGGGATCCTCGACCTCGCGAGGACGAACACGACGAACGCCGTCACGTCGTTCCCGTTCTTCGCGACCTCCGAGTTCTACACCCTCGGCTTCGCGCGGGAGGTCTCGAAGCTCGCCGCGAAGACGTCTGTCGCGAACGGTGGGAACTTCACCGTGCTAGCCCCGTCGCCGAACTTCTGGCGGCCGTACTGGAACATGATCGCGGGGTGGGCGGAGCGGGGCACACAGATTGCGAAGAGTCCGCCAAGGCTGGAGGGGCGGACCATGCCCTACGCCGCGGCGGGGATCAGCGGGAGGGAGGGCCCGGGCGTCTCCGGGATGAACGGGATGAAGTCGTACGTTCCGTCCGAGTTCTCTTCGATCGACTGGAGGGAGCACTCGTGGACCTTGCCGTAGAGAGTGACCCGCACGACTTGCTTCGTCAAGAAGTCGTATGCCGAGTCGGACAGCTTCTCGTTCCCCTCCGCTCGCCACACGGCGATGACCCGCGCGGGGGGTATCCGTGACGCCACGGAGACATCCTCGACGGCGCGCTTGATCGCCTGGAAGTCGCTTGCTGTCGGCGGAGCGCGGAACGACTTCACGAAGATCGCGTACCCGGGGGAGCCGAATCCGAGGAACCCACGAAGCCCCGAGGATGCCTTCCGGACGAGGACGTCGAACTGATACATCATCCCCGAGCGCCCGGGAAGGATTGCCGGCGCGAGCACGGCGCTCGGAATCTTTAGCAGGCCGGCGACTTCGGGGTTCTGCGACGCAAGGAAGGCGAGGACCCGCTGCGTCGCGTCCTTTCCGTCCGGGACGTACACGACGGGGTCCGCGTCCCGCACGCTCTTGACGATCCGGTGTCGGAGCGCGTAGTACTCGAAGAACGAATGGACCTCCCGGAGGTACCCCATGGCGATGAGCCCGAGGAAGAAGAAGGGCACGAGGATGACCCCGAAGAGGATCGCCTCGCGGAAGGCCAGGACGTCGAACACGCCCGCGATGAGCGCGAGGGCGAGGACGACGCTCCGGGATGCGGGGTCCGGCAGCCACCGCCGGACGAAGAACAGGAAGAAGATCAGCGGGGTCAGGAGGAGGGCCAGGAGCCGGCCCTCGGAGAGGATGAGGGTCATCACCGCATCGAGGAAGAGTCCGAACGCGATGAAGATCCGCGCGTACTGGATCGCGACCCGGATCTTCGGCGCCCGGGCCTCGACATCCTCGGCAAGGTCGAAGATCGCGGTGATCGGGTTCTCGACGGCGCGGACGTCGCCCTTCTGCACGGACCTTCGACCGCTCTCGAGATATTTATAGCCCGCAGAAACAACGAACCGAACCAGAGGAAATCTTAATCCCCGGTGTGGGGCGTTCCGCGAACCGTGGTGGACACCGCGTGGGTCGTGTTCGGGGTGTTGTGCGGGACGTTCCTCGCCCTCGCGATTCCGACGACGTACTGGTTCTACACGGTGCCGCGGCAGTACCGGGAGAATCGGAAGCGCCTCGCTCAGTTCGTGGAGAAGTAGCGATGGTGCTCGTCTTCGGGACCCGCCATCGGCGCCATCCGATCGGGTACTTCAAAGCCCCCTGTCCGGTGTGCGCCGCGGTCACGGACCACTTGCGGGTGTGGGACAAGGGCGTGGCCCACGTGTGGTGGATCCCGCTGTTCCCCATCCGCAGCCGGCGGCTCGTGATCTGCGGCGGGTGCGGGACGACGAGGCCGGACCTCCCCGACCTCGATGGCGTCCCGATCGGCGGAATCGTGGGCCTGCCGACCCCGTGACTAGGGCTCCCCTTCCGCGGAGGCGGCGGGGCCCATGGGCTCGGTCCCCGCAACGGTCGGCGCGGGCTTCGGGAGCACGAAGCCAAGCACCGCGGTGGTCACCGCCAGCGCGAAGAACGCGGCGGCGACGGAGAGGTGGAGAACGATGAGCGCCTTGTTCTCCAGACTGGAGAACACCACCGCTGCCCCGAGACCGGCCTGCACGATCACGAGGACGAGACTCGCGAACGCCGCGAAGAGTATCCGCCTCTCGGCTCTCCGATCTTTCCATGCGAGGATTGCGGTGACGAGAACGAGCACGCCCACGATTGCCGCAATCGTGCGGTGGGTCCACTCGACGGCGACGGCGGCGTTGCTGAAGTCAGGGACCACCCGGCCGTTGCACAGGGGCCAGTCCACGCAGCCGAGTCCGGATTCCGTCTGCGTGACGACGCCACCGGCGACGGTCAGGGCGAACGCCCCAATCGCCGAGGCGAGGGCGAGGATTTGGAACCGGTCGCGGCTCTTGATCATGTTGTAGAAGAACGGGAGCTGCCCGAACGCGAGGATGAACGCGCCCACCGTTACGAGCTGGTTCAGCGGGAGCAAGAGGGGCTGGAACGGCAGCAGCACGGAGTAGTCCGCATAGCGGCGGGGCATCCCCATGAGCCCGAGGAAGTGCATCGTGAAGAAGACGAGGTTCAGCCCGACGAGGGTGAGGACGAAGTGGATCTTGCCCCACGTCTCGTTGTACATCCGCCCCGTCATCCTCGGGTACCAGAAGTACGTGCCCGCGAAGAGCCCGAGGACGGACCCGCCGAACAGCACGTAGTGGAGGTGGGCGACGACGAAGTACGTGTCCTGGAGCTGGTAGTCCACGGGGATCGAGGCCTGGAACACCCCGCTGATCCCCCCGATGACGAACATCGAGAGGAAGCCGATCGCGAAGAGCATCGGCGTCTTCAGGAGGATTTTGCCACCCCACATCGTCGCGAGCCAGTTGAAGACCTTCACGCCGGACGGGACCGCGATCGTCACCGTCGCGATCATGAACGGAACGCGCACGGAGATGTCGATCCCGGTCGTGAACATGTGATGGACCCAGACCGTGAACCCGAGAAGCCCGATCGCCACGGTGGAGTACGCGATCGCCTTGTAGCCGAAGATCGGCTTCCGGCTCATCACCGGGATTACTTCCGAAATCATGCCCATGGAGGGAAGGATCATGATGTATACCGCGGGGTGGCTGTAGAACCAGAACAAGTGCTGATACAGGATGGGGTCTCCAAGCGCCTGCCCCGTGGTCGATACGCAGCTGGGAATCAAAGTGCTAGTGCTACTGAAGGTGCTGAAGAAACACGTGTGGAGGAGGCGGTCCGCGAGGACCATCGTCAGCGCCGACGCGAGGACCGGCGTCGCCATCAGGACCATGAACTGGGTCGTGAGGACGGACCATACGAATAGGGAGAGGTTCTTGAACGTGACCCCTGGAGCGCGTAGCTTGAAGATCGTGACGAGGAAGTTCACCGACCCGATGATCGAGGACGTCCCGATGATGATCAGGCCGACGAGCCAGAAATTGATGCCGTCATACTGGAGGACCTGGCTGATCCGGTCCAAGAAGGAGGCCGGGCCCTGCTGGAGCGAGAGCGGCACGTAACCGGTCCAACCCACCGGGGCGCTGCCGAGAAGAATCAGAGTCCCTGCAGGAGGGATCATCCAATATCCGAGGGCGTTGATCCGTGGGTACGCCATGTCGGGAGCGCCGATGAGGAGCGGGACGAAGTAGTTCGAGAAACCCGTCAGCACGGGGATGATGAACAAGAAGATCATGAGCGTGCCGTGCGTCGAGAACAGACGATTGTACGTACCGAGGTCCACGATCGATGCGCCCGGGTACGCGAGGCTCGTCCGCATCAGAACGGCCATCACGCCTGCGGCAACGAAGAAGGAGAACGAGGTGACGATATA
>VBML01000007.1 GCA_005878915.1 Methanobacteriota archaeon
GTCCATCGGGACCTCCGTGGCGCCGATGTGCTGCGTGATCCCGCCTGCCTCCCGCGCGACGACGCTCGTTCCGCGGATTTCGTCGAGGAGGGAGGACTTGCCGTGATCCACGTGTCCGAGGACGGAGACAATCGGCTGGCGGATGTACGTGGCCATGGGCGCCGTTCGAAGGGGCGGAGGCTATTAGAAGTTGGTGCCGCGGGACCTCGTCATCGGAGGAGCGAGGGGAGCCAGAGGACCGCGAAGCCGACGACTCCAATCAGGAGGACGATTACAATCCATTCGAGGTTCGCGTCCCTTTTCGTCAAGGGATTCCCGGTCGGATCGTACGATGAACCCTAGGTGAAGTCGCCCGATGGGAACATCGCCGAATCCGCATGCCCTCCGGAGCCGGGGGTGTGGGTCATGCAGTGGTCGACTATCCTTCCGCATGCATGACTGTGCCGATGGGAAGCCACCGCGGACTACTCGGCGAGCCACCCCTCGTCGATCCTCTCGTACTCAAGGAGTTCCTCGCGTCGGAAGAACAGGTCGATCTCGCGTTTCGCGCTCGCGGGGGAATCGGAGCCGTGGATCAGGTTCCGGCCGATCGTCAGCCCGAAGTCCCCGCGGATCGTCCCCGGTTCCGCTTCCGCGGAGTTCGTCGTGCCCATCATCTTCCGGACGACTCCGACAGCCCCCTCGCCCTCAAGGACCATCGCGACCACCGGGCTCCGAGTCACGTACTTCACGAGGCCATCGAAAAACGGCTTCCTCTTGTGCTCTGCGTAGTACGTCTCCGCTAGCGCCCTCGAGACCCGCATCGACTTCAGCGCGACGAGCTTCAGCCCCCGCCGCTCAAACCGCCCCACGACCTCGCCGACGAGGCCCCGGTGAATCGCGTCGGGTTTCAGCAGGACGAACGTGCGATCGCGCGCCATCCCTCACGCCCCTTTCTTCGCCTTCTTCGCTGCCTTCGCCTCGACCTTCGGGGCTTCCTCCGCTTCCGCGCTCCCGCGGCCCTTGATCTTCTTCGATTCCTCGTCGAGCCAACGCTTCAGCGTGTTCCGGCCCTGGGGGGTCTCGAGGAACGCGAGGAACTCGGCGGCTTCGATCTTCTCGACATGCTTGGCGCCGTGCTTCTTGCGATACCAAGGAGAGATCTGGACCTTGAGCGTGTTAGAATCAGAGAACCGTGCGAAGTAGGCCTCCGCTTGGGGCCTCGACAGGTCCGGGCCGAGGCGATGGTCGACGAGCTCGATCACGTCCGCGGGGACCCCCTTGCCCTTCGGGGCCTCGACGCCGAGGAGCCCGCCTGCCGCCTCCGCTTCGACGGCGCCGGGCGGGGCGGCGGGCGCTTCTTCCTCGATGAGTCCCTTCGCGCGCTGGAACTGCCTCGTCCACCGCGTCCGCCGGGCCTGTCTCCCGAGGTTCAGGAGGTTCCGCTGGCACTTGCCGGAGCAGAATAGGTAGATCGTCCCGTCCCTCCGGATGAACATCCTCCCGGTCCCGGGCTCGATGTCGTTGCCGCAGAACGAGCAGGTCCGCGCGATTGGCACGAGATAATCACCTCACGCTGAGCTTTCGGGCCTCGCGGGCCGTCTCGCGGAGGACGAGGACATCCCCGATCGCGATCGCACCCTTCACGTTGCGGGTGATGATCCGCCCCTTGTCGGGGCCGGTGCGGACGCGGACCTTCACCTGCGTCGCCTCCCCCGTCATTCCCGTACGCCCGACGATCTCGACGACCTCGGCCTCGAACCCTTCCTCTTCCGCCATCGCCTCGACCCTACTTCTTCAGGGCACGGATCTTGTTCACGAGGTCGTCCATCATCGGCTTCGCCTTGCCGGCGTCGACGACGGCGATGCTCGCGGTCGCCTTGCCGAGCCCGCACGCGACCCCGAGCTCCTGTTTCGAGGGGACGTATCCGTAGCCGACGCCCTTCTCCTCGCACAGGAGGGGCATGTGGGCGAGGATCTCTTCCGGTTGGACGTCCTCCGCCATCACGACGAACTGGGCCTCGCCCCGCTCGACGAGCTTCGTGACCTCGTTCGTCCCCTTGCGGATCTTTCCGCTCTCCTTCGCGACCTCGACGACCTGATAGATCTTGTCCGTCAGATCCTTCGGGACCTCGAACCGCACGTAGATGGCCTTCGCCATTAGAGACCTCCTTCAGTTCTTCCGAACCTCACGATTCATCGGGCTCTCTGAGAAGAGCGCCGAGCGAGAACTCGCAGCGTATTAAAGGCTTTGCGGGGCACTCTCCGATGCTCGCACGGTAAAGCGGTCCTCGCGGGGCCGGACGCCCGCCCGACGACCGGGGCTGAGTGCCATCCACATTCTGTCTCGCGTCCTTTTCATCGGCCCGCAGACCTGATTCTTTCGCGCCTGTAACGATGAGTACTTTCGGCCATCTCCCCCGATTACGTTCATGTCAGCCGTCGTTATGCCCAACTGGGCATAAACGATGACGAACCGCTCTCCATCGATTCGCCGCGCGCGACGCTCAAAGCGAGGGGTTTCTGGATTCTTGGTGACGTGGGATGTGGACAGTCGCGACTCGTCGCTCTGCGCCCGGGTGAGAAGGTTCGTGTATGGGTATGAGATCCGTAACGACGGGCGAACTTACAGCTACCCTGGGTTCGTCGAAGAGGACGGCGTGAGGTACGTGGGACAGTCCACGCTGTTCGTAACCAAAGAGCGCCTTGCGATCCTTCGACAGTTCCTGCATACCGCGGGTGTCGGTCACGTCGTCATGAAGGGGTCCGTCGAGTCGATCGTGCACTGCTGAAGAGGCTCGTCTGGATTCCCAAGTGGGCATGGAATCCTTCAGCGCGTTATGCCCAACCGGGCATAAGAGCCCGGAACGCCCGCCGCGCTGATTTCTGCCCAACTGGTCATAATCGGGCCCGTCCGCGCCGGAGGTCGAGATTCAGCAAGCGCATCCGTTATGCTCAACTGGGCATAATCCACCGAGCCATCAGTGCCCCTTCGAGGACAGGGTCGCTAGGTTTGTTCCTCGGAGGGTTCATCCGCGGGTGGGGGCGGGGCCTCGGAGGATGACTCCGGTGACCCGGCGGTCGGTTCCTTCATAGGTCCCCCCGAGGCGGGGGCATTTTTCGTGTCGTCCTCCTTCTCGCGCCTGCGCCAGAGGAAGATGAAAAACAGAATCAAAAGTGCAAGCGCGATTGCGATCAGCAGACCCACCCAGAACCACCACTGCTCGAAGATCGAGCCCCCGGGTGGCGGCGTGCTCGCATTGCGAACCGTGATCGTTACCGTTGCTTCCGCGGAGTAGTTCGACCCGTCGTACGACCGTGCGCCAATCACATGCTGCCCATCGGTCAACGTCGATGTGTCAAGGGCGTAACTCCACACGCCGCTAAGGTTGGCGGGGGACCATGCTCCTGCGTCGATCCGCACCTCCACGGACTGGACGATTCCGTCAGAATCCGTCGCGGTGCCGCGGACGAGGTAGACACCGGAAACCGTTTCGCTCGGGACCGGCGCCGTGATCGCGCAGGTTGGGAGCTGGTTCGCCGGAGCGGACGGCCTGGCGCTCACCTCGTTCGACGGCGGGCCCTCGCCAATGGAGTTCCGTGCCCTTACCACGTAGTAATAAGTCTGCCCGTTCGTGACCCCCGTGTCGGTGTAGGCGAGGACGTTCCCGGCGTCGAAGAGGAAGACCTCACCACCTGCCGTGCCCCCTCGGTAAACTCGGTAGTTCGTGACGGCCGATCCTCCGTCGGTGGCCGGAGCCTGCCAGGTCAGACCAACGACGCCGTCCCCCGGCGTGGCCGCCAGGTTCCGTGCCGCGGAGGGGGGCGTCGCGGGGCTCGCCGGGGTCGCGGAGGTTTCGTTGGACCGCGGGCCCTCTCCCACTCCGTTGACCGCGCTGACCATGTAGTAGTACGTTTGACCGTTGACGAGGGACGTGTCCGTGTACGTCATGACATTGCCGATCTCGATGAGGAAGACCTCCGCGCCGGGCGTGACATTCCGGTGAACCCGGTAGTTTGTGACACCGGACCCGCCGTCAGAGGCGGGCGCGCTCCACGTCAAGACGACTTGGGAGTCGCCCCCCACGGCGGTCAGGTTTTGAGGTGGGCTCGGCACGGTCGGCCCCGAGGTGGGGGTGGCGCACGCCTCGATCGACTGAGGGCCCTCCCCGACACCGTTCAGCGCCGTGACCACGTAGCAGTATTGCTGGCCGTTCGTCAGGCCGCTGTCCAGATATGTGAGGACGGCTCCGATCTCCACGAGGAAGGCCTCGGTGCCCGGCGCGAGCCCCCGGTACACTCGATAGTTGGTGATCGGGAGACCACCGTCGGAGACGGGAGGCTGCCATGTGAGCGTGATCTGGGCGTTGCCCGCGAAGGTCTGCAGGTTCCCCGGCTCCATGGGGGTGGTCGCCGGCGTCGCGTTCGCCTCGTTCGACGGTGGGCCCTCGCCCACGCCGTTCGTGGCATTGACCGTGTAGTAGTACGTGACCCCGTTCGTCAGGCCAAGGTCCGTGTGACTCAGGACGTTCCCGATCTGCACGAGGAACGTTTCCCCGCCTGACGCGAGGCCCCGATAAATCGTGTAGTTCGTGATCGGGGATCCGCCATCCGTCGCGGGCGCTGACCATGTCAAGCTCACCTGCGAATTCCCCGCCAGCGCGGACAAGGACCGCGGTGCGGAGGGGACCGTCAGCCCCGCCGTGGGGGTCGCGTTCGCTTCGTTCGACTGGGGGCCTTCGCCGTTCGCGTTGCGAGCACTGACCGTGTAGTAGTACGTGACGCCACTCGTGAGGCCCGTGTCGACATGCGTCAGCGTAGCCCCGATCTCGATCAGGAACGTTTCGCCGCCGGACGAAGGGCCGCGATAGATCCGGTAGTTGGTGATCGGCGAACCGCCATCCGATGTCGGCGCCGTCCAGGTGAGTGTGACCTGCGCGCTCCCGGCGGTTGACCCAAGTCCCGTCGGTGCGCTCGGCAGCGAGCTCGGAGTCGCTGTCGCCTCATTCGAACTCGGACCTTCTCCCGCCCCGTTCACCGCGGTGACGTTGTAATAGTACGGCTGCCCGTTCGTGAGGCCACTGTCGACGTGTGTGAGCACGTTCCCGATCTGCACGAGGAAGCCCTCGCCTCCGGACGTCGTGCCTCGGTAGATCCGATAGTTCGTGATCGGCGACCCCCCGTCATCGACCGGGGCTGACCAGTTGAGCGTGATCTGCGCGTCGCCCGCCGTCGCCGTCAATCCGATCGGAGCGCTTGGCGGTGAAATGATCGTCACATTGAGGGGCGCGCTCCAGCCGGATGCCCCGCCGCTCGTGTCCGTAGCTTTGGCCCGCACCCCGTACGTTCCGGCAGCGGACCACGCATGGGAGAGCGTGACAGGCACGCCGGAGGCGTTGAACCCCGAATCCGACGTCGTGGCGTCACCCCAGTCGAACGTGTACTTGATCGGATCACCGTCCTGGTCCGCCGCGGAGGTGGAGTACGAGTAGAATGACCCGGCGCGCCCCGATGCGGGACCGGACGGCGTCGTGGGTGTGCTTGGCGGGAGGTTCCTGAACACCGCATACTTCAGATCGGCGGCCGTGGCGTCGTAGTAGCTCACGTGCCCGGTCCCCGAGCCATCGATCGCTAGGCTCGGCCAACTGCCCACGTCGTTCGGTGACGCGTCCACGACCGTGAGGTTCCACGCTGCCCCGGTCCATCGCGCGAACTTGAGATTTCCGAGGGTGATGTCCTGATACGCGATCTGGGGGTTGTCGGCGCTGGCCAGTGCGAGCGGCTGGGACCCGACGGTCCCGCCCGACCCGACCGTGTCCACGACCTCGACGTTCCAGGCGGTCCC
>VBML01000030.1 GCA_005878915.1 Methanobacteriota archaeon
GAGGGACTGTCGTACAGAAAGAGGATTCTCGCAGGCCCCTTCGAACCCCGGGATTCCCGCGAATCTCGGCAATTCGACGGCATCCTGTTCGAGACCAGCTGAAGGCCCAAGAACTTTCCTGTCCCGCGGGATAAATAGGAGGGAGGACATGCGCGCTCCCGTTGACTCGCATCCTGTTTCTTGCCGCCGACATTGACCTCTCGCGGAACCGCGGGGACACCCTGCACGCGCGAAATCTCGCACGAGCCCTCGTGCGCGTCGGAAACGAGGTTCACATGGTCGTAGGAGCGAGCCCAAGCGCGGAGCCAATCGATGGGGTGAACGTTTCGGTACGGCCGGATCGCGGGGACGCACGCATCGTACGGTTCCTCCTCAGGAAAGTCCGAGACGTCCGGCCGGACATCATCTATGAACGTCGATTTTCGCCCAAGCTGGCGTCCGCGCTTTCCGTGCTCACTGGCCTGCCCTTCGCGGTGGAAATCAACGGGATACCGGGCATGGAGGCGGCGATGCAAGGCCGGCCGGGACCTAGCGGGCTTTCCGCTCGCGTGAGGCGAACCGCGCACACTCGCTTCCTGAGGAGCGCCGCCTCCATCGTGGCGGTCACGCCCGGGTTGAGGAACGCTCTGGTCACCGCATACGGAGTCGACCCCTCACGGGCGTTTGTCGTTCCGAACGGAGTCGACGCGGAAATGTTCCGCCCTGAAGACCGGACGGCCGCGCGAAGAGACCTGTCCCTTTCGGACGGGAAGATCGTGTGCTTCGTGGGGAACCTCGTCCGGTGGCAGGGGCTCGACCTGTTCATGGCCGCGATGGAACAAACCCCTGGGTCCCTGTCTGCCGTCTTAGTAGGGGATGGCCCGGATCATGCACGACTGGTGGAGCTCGCGAGGAGCCGAGGTCTCGGTCATCGCGTGCGATTCATGGGAGAAGTTCCCTACTCGACCGTCCCCCGCTATCTTGCGGCAGCCGACGCATGCGTCGCACCGTTCACCGCAGAACGAAACCTTCCCTTGGGAGTCTCTGCGCTCAAGGTCCTCGAATATCTTGCGAGTGCCCGCCCGATTGTCGTCACAGCGATCCCCGGAGCACGGGATCTCGTGGACGAGCTTGGATGCGGGTTGGTCGTGCCGCCGGAAGATCCCGCTGCATTAGGAGAAGCCATGGTCGAAGTCGTGTCGAACGAAGCGTTTGCAGGAGCAGCGCTCCGGGCGAGCGAAATCGTCCGAGAGAGGTACTCGTGGGACCGAACCGCGCAGATGGTCACCGACATTCTCCGAAGAAGTCTGAATTAGCCCGCTGGGGTCGTCATCCCGAGCGGGATAAGGCCTATCTAGCGGTGGGGTGTTCGCGCGCCTAGTTGGTGGTCCCTGCGGCAACGAGACGAATCATGGTGACGGGCGCTGGGGGATCCGCCGGGATCAATTTCATCGACTCAGTACGAGTGTCGAGTCGACCGTACTACATCGTCGGCGTCGATGTGAATCGCTGGCACCTGGAGCTCCCCAAGGTCGATGCCGCCTATGTGGTACCGAAGGCCGCGGAAGAACGCTACATCCCGTCGCTCCGAAAGGTGATTCGAAAGGAGAAGATCGAGTTCGTCCACCCCCAGCCCGATGTCGAGGTAGAAACGATTTCGGAACACCGAGACGAACTCGGAGCGCGGACGTTCCTGCCGTCGAAGGAGACGGTGCGCGTCTGCCGGGACAAAATGGCCACGAACGCGAAACTCCGGTCTGGCCACGTGCCCGTCCCGGAATCGTACTTGGTCGAACGCCTGCCGGACCTGCCGAGAATTCTCGGGCGGCTCCGCAAGGGGAACAACCCCGTATGGCTGCGGGCGGTTCGCGGCGCGGGCTCGAGGGCCGCTCTCCCGGTGATGACTGCCCGGCAGGCCCGTGAATGGATCCACTATTGGCAGACGATGCGAGCCCTCGAGTCTCGCGATTTCATGATGGCCGAATTCCTCCCGGGCCGGGAGTACGCATTCCAGAGCCTTTGGCGGGACGGCGACTTGATCACGTCCGCGTGCCGGATGCGGCTCGAGTACCTCATGGGCAATCTCTCGGTCAGCGGTCAATCCTCGTCCCCCTCGGTCGCGGTCACCGTTCGCAGTGACGCGGTCAACGAGGTGGCCACGAGGGCGGTCCAGACTATCGATCCGCACGCGACGGGCGTGTTCTGTCTCGACATCAAGGAGGACTCTAGCGGCACACCGTGCATTACGGAAATCAATGCGGGCCGATTCTTCACAACGAGCAACTTCTTCGCGCGGCTTGGCGCGAACATGCCGGATGACCTGATCCGCCTCGCGTTCGGCGAGAAGCTCCCCAGACGGCGGAGGTACGATGCCGTCCCGCCGAACTGCTACTGGATCCGCTTGATGGACGCAGGGCCCGTCCTGGTGCGTGGTGAGCGGTGGCGGGGTTCAGAAGCCTGAAAGGGTTGCTCGTCGACTTCGATGGGACCCTCGTCGACCTCCCCACGGACTACGAGGGGATGAGGCGGGACCTGCGCGCCGCGTTTGGCGGGTATGGACGGGATCGGCCCTTCCGGCCGCTGCTGGACTCGTTGGCGCAGATCCGTGGCGAACTTCTCCGCGATGGGGTCCCCCCCGCCGAAGTCAGCACACGGATGTACGTCGCAGAGGGGGTCGTGACGAGATATGAGGAGGAAGCGGCGGGTAACGCTCGCGCCCGAGGCGGCGCGGGTGCGTTTCTCGAGGAGGTCAAGAAGCGGAGCCTGGGTGTGGCGATTGTCACGAACAACGGGCGCAGCGCCGTCGACAAAGCCTTTCAGTTGCTCCAGCTCCCGCGCCCGGACTTCATCGTCGCCCGCGGGGAAGCCGAGAGGTTCAAGCCGATGCCCGAACCCGCAATCAAAGCACTCGCCTTGCTGCGCATGGAGCCTCGCGACGTTCTCCTCGTCGGAGACGACGAGCGTGACTACGCAATGGGCCTAGCGGCGGGAATCGAGACCGTGCTCGTCGGGGGAAGGGTGCCGGGAGCGACCCGCGTTGCGACGTTGCTGGATGTCATCGGTCTCCTGGGGCCCTCGCCATGATTGCCCGGACGAACAAGGGCCTTCGGGAGTACTACGACCAGAAGGCCCTGCGGCTGAACGAGCTCGCCGCGACGTACGAGCATCCGAACTGGTACAAGCGCTTCTTCTACCAGAGACGGTTCCGCGTCGTCTTTGATTCCCTCGACCCGCGGTCGAATGAACGAATCCTTGATCTCGGTGCGGGTCCGGGATACTACTCGCACCGCATCGCGGAGCGCGGCGCGACTCCCGTGGCCACGGACATCGCGAGAAACTACCTCGTTCAGATCCCGAGCTCGGTGACGCACCGCGTGTCGGCGAGCGCGGAATCCCTCCCGTTCCAGCGAGGGGCTTTCGACAAGGTCCTCGCGACGGAGATCCTCGAACACACGCTCAACCCTGAGGCGGTGCTCTCCGAGATCGCCCGGGTGTTGAAACCTGGAGGGCGGGCCGTCATCACATCCCCCAGCAGCACGTCGTACATGGACCGACTGTACGAGCTGAAGGCCGCGGTTCATCGATACGAATTCACCGAACACCTGCAGGAGTTTCAGCGGGCGACGTTCGTCGCCCTGCTGAGTCGCTTCTTTCGGGTCAAGCAGATGCGCTTCGCCAACTGCCTCGTCCCCTATCCGCTCGATTTTCTCGTCATGAGAATCCCGGGGCGAATCGGGGTCCCCATGGTCACCCGAATCGAAGAGTCCCTCGCAGAGGGCCGCGGGGGCCCGCGCTTCGGCTGGACCATGGTTGGTGTCGTCGAGGGGGCTTAGGTCGCGGGTCCGCCAACGGCCGAATACACACTTCGGTACGCCTGCGCGACCTCTCGGATGGAAAACGTGTCTTCTGCGAGCTTCCGCGATGCGCGTCCGAGGCTCTCCAGGATCGACCTCTCGCGGAGTTTGGATAGAGCCTGGAAGAAGGTCGCGGGGTCCGATGCGTCCACAATGGGGGACACATCGACCGGGAGCTCCGCCGATCGGGCCCCGTCCCCGGCGAGCCGGATCACGACGCGGCCACAGGCGAGCGCTTCGAGTGAGGTTCGCGGCGCGCCGAAGCTCCACGGGTCAAGAAACAGGTGGACAGAACCGTAGAACTCGGGCATCTGCGCGTTCGGCAAGTTCCACGATAATGTGGCCCGCGTGCGCCCGGCCTCGGCACCGGCATTGCGAATCTGATCCTCCGTCGCGGCGAGGGCGAGGCGAAACTCCACCCAGTCGGGCGCTTCCGCGGCAAGACGCAGGACGCGGTCGGTGCCCAACCTCTCGTAGCGCCCCGCATATCCGACGATCAGGCGGTCGGTCGAGGGCAGGGGGGCGGGGCGGAACCGTTCCGTGTCCACCGGGTTGGGGATCCACCATGCTCGGACGCGGAGACCCCGCTCGCGCGCCAAGGCGTCGACGTTCGCTTTCCCGCTCCGTTCCACACACACGACGTTCGTCAGTCGCTCGAGGAGGAGGTCGTTTCGAATCGAGTCAAACTGCTCCCGAGATCCCCCGAACAGCGAATGGTCCGTGAAGAGGAGGGGATGTCCGTACCCGTCGAAGAAGCGAAGCCAATCTACCAATGACTGGCTCAAGCGCGACGGATGTCGGGAACGGAAGTTTGCGAAGTACCGGAACGCCGCGAAGCTGTGAAGGTGCACAAGATCCCCTTCCATGGCCGACGCGACCTCCCGCCGATACCACTCGTCGACCAACCACGAGGCAAGGGCAACGTACTTGCGCTTCCCCGGCGGGACAACCGCCGAGACAACGCGGCGGACCGCGTTCCCAGCACCAATCGTCCGGAGGGTGACGTTGCTCCCCCATTTCCTATCCCCTCCTCTCGCGTGTGCGGGAGAGATCAACGTGACTTGAACATCCGGCATCGCATCGATGAGCGTGGCGAGCGCAGTTTCAATCCCCCCGAGCCCGGGGGGTGCCACATCCGTCACATGGAGCACGCGCCGAACCATTTCCTGCCGGAGCGCAGGAACCCTCCGACCCTATCAACGTTCGGCTGACGTTCTCACCGGTGTCGCCGGTTCGACAAGAAGGAGCGCCGCCACCGTCGGCGTGTTCGCCGTTTTGAGCACCGTACCTATGAATTCAAATACACATGCTGCCACTAAATGACACGGGATTCGAATCGTGATCAAATACACGTGGCTGAAGATCCTCGACACGCTCAAGAAGCACACCTCACGGACAACGGTGGGCGACCTACGGAGGGAACTCGACGCCCGCGGGTTCCGCATGGGGGCCGACGAGTTCGCGGACGACCTCGTGAAGCTCCGAGAGCTCGGCCTTGTCGAGTCCGATATCCTCGTCACCACAGACGCCGTTGCGGCGACATCCTTCGACGACTACTCCTCCGTGGGGATCACCGCGGCTGGGCTGCGGAAGGTCACGTCGATCGTGAAGATCTAGCGCGCGTAATCATGGAAGAGCGGCACTGCCCCCGCCCGTTGCGCTGACCTTCATCGGCCGGTGACACCTCGCGCACTCCTCTACCGTCGCAGCGCAGGCCACGTGGTAGAACTTCCCGCACTCGCAGCGGTACCCGGGAAGGGCGGGCGTGAGCGCATCCTCGCAGATGCCGCAGAGGACCCCGCGCTTCCGGGGTGCCGGCGTTTCCGTGACCGTGACCGCTCTCGTACCCGATACCGACGGCGGCTTGACGATAAAGCGGAAGGCGAGGCCCCAGAACAGGGCGATCCACGCGAGGAAGATCAGCCATCCCAGGTTCGAGTGAGCAACGGCGAGGTTCTGGACAGCCTCCTGCTGGGTGTCGCTATACGCCCCGACCAGGACGATCAGCACCATACGGAGGATGTTCGCGACGTAGCTCGTGACGAACCCAAGGGCGAGGAGCGCGAGGGCCCGCGGCTCGAATCGCTCGTACTCCGTGAGGACGAACGCGACGAACGCGCTCGCGAAGATACCGAAACTGTAGATTCCGGAGCACGCGGTCGTGATCACGACCGTGATCGGCAAGCCCGCCTTCGTGACGAACGTGAGCCCGGGAGCAGTCGAGAGGGGGACCGGGTGAACGTTCGCAGACACTCCAAGGACGTTCAGGACCCAGGAGGTCTGGGGGGCGAGGGCCGTCCAGGAGTAGATGTCCACGCTCCTTTCGAAATCTTGGTAGTACAGGCGCGCGACGAGGAGCGGAACGACGAGGACGAGAATCAGGGCTGCCATAAACATCAGGACGAAGTCCCTCTCCCGTGAAAACCGCGGGGGGACGAACGGGTACGCGAACAATGCCGCGGCGAACAACAGGACGGACGTGTCCTCCGTGCCCAGGGAGATGCGATCGAACACCAGCTGGTTGTACGCGAGGTCGACGGCGATCCCCGCAATCGCGAACGCAGGGAACCAGCGGACGATTTTCCCCCGTAGGGTCACGAAATTCAGGAACCTCGAGGCTAGGGTACGCGCGTCCCTCGGAGCCGGGGCTCCGGCGGACTTTCGGAACAAGATGGCGAGGACCGCCAGACCGGCGGCGACAAGCGGAATCCCCAGGAACTCGACGTCTTGACCCTTCGGCGGGTTCAGGAGGAGATCGACTCCGGCGACGACGAGCAGAAACGCGAAAAGGAGGGAGACCCGTGCGTGTCGTCTCAGAACGGTCTCGAAACGGGCGAGGTCGAATCGCACGGACCGTCACCACGGGCGCTTAGCGTATAAGAGGGTTTTCCCCCGGCTATCGCCAAGGTGGTGGACGTCTCATCCTGTTGGTGGCCCTGAGGCACCGCGCCCTGAGTCCGGGACAATCCTTGGCATCTTCGAGGCCGGACACCCGCACGTCCGATCGACGAGCAGGGTCTCGAGGCTCTGGTCGTCATAGACGACGCTGACCGGTTTCCCGCACGTCGTGCAGCGGGACCTCAGTAGCCCCATCGATCAATACCAAGCGATAGGCGGGTAAAAGAACCCTCGGCGCCGATTCTCCGATTCGATACGGAGAAAGGAAACGACCGAGTCGTCCAATGCGCCCTTGCTGGTGTCTTGGGCTCTCGAAGCCACGGAGCGGACTGTCCAAGCCGCGTTACTTCCAGCGACGGACGACGTCCTCCGCGGCGGTGATCTCACCCAGGTAGTTCGTCTTGATGTAGTCGAGCCCGTCTCGGTGGGCCGCCTCCGTAAACGACTCCACCCCGTCCTCTGGGATTACGGGGTGATACCCGCGGAAGAACGCGTCGGCACTCGTGTGGCGCGCGCAGATGTTCGTGTGAAGGCCGACGATGACAATGTCTTCGACACGAAGCGAGCGAAGGAGGGAGTCCAGGGACGTCTCGAAGAACGCGCTGTACGTTCGCTTGTCGAGGATGTAGTCTCCCTTCCGCGCGGGGATCCGCTCAATGATCTCCCCGCCCTTTGTCCCCTTCATCGAATGCGGGCCCCAGATCTTGAGCTCGAAGTCGGACGGGACGTGGGCATCGTTCACGTAGATTCGAGGGACGTCCGATCGCCGGGCAGCGTCCGCGAGCCGGCGGATGTTCGGGATGATGCGCTCCGCCCTCGGGCATGCGAGCTTCCCCGTGACGAAGTCGTTCACCATGTCCACGATTACGAGCGCGTCGTTCATCGGGGCTGCCCGCAACGGCTAGGAGCCGAGAAGAATTAAAGTTGCGGCCACGCGCGCGGCTGCGGCGGGACGGTTTATATCCGGCGGGGCCTTCCGGACGACGGTGGCGCGTTGAAGGTCGTCGCGGGGTCGGCAAGCGTAGGGCTCGCTCGGGAACTTGCGAAGACCACTGGAGCAGACTTCGTTGACGTCGCGTACGAGAAGCACGCGGGCGGGTTCCCGGACGGGGAGAGGTACGTCCGGGTGATGGATGCGCTCGAGGGCGAATCCGTGTCGGTCGTCGCTTCGACCCATCCGGACCCGATGATCGTGGAGCTTCTTCTGCTCCTCGACGCGGTGCGGGATCTGCGCCCCCGCCGCGTGACCCTCGTGATTCCGTACTTCGGATATGGCCGGCAGGACAGGCGCTTCGAATCCGGCGAAGCGGTCTCGGCGAAGGCCCTCGCGAGGCACCTCTCCGAGGGAGTGGACGAGGTCCTGACAATGGGACTGCACAGCCCCGACATCCTGAAGTTCTTCGAGGTGCCCGCGCGCGAGGTCAGCGGCATGCCCGCGGTCGGCAGGTTCCTGAAGACCCGGGAGATCGACCTGGTGCTCGCGCCCGACAGGGGAGCCGTCCGCCACGCAAAAGAGGTCGCCTCCGCCTCCGGGAAGCCATGGGATGCGCTCGAAAAGACGCGCATCGACTCATACACCGTGAGGTTCGAGCCGAAGCGATTGGACGTGCGTGGGCGCCGGGTCGCAATCATTGACGACGTCATCTCCACGGGCGGGACCGTCGCGCTCGCAGCGAAGGAACTCCAGGCCCAGGGGGCGAAGCACGTCCTCGTCGCCACCCTGCATGGGCTCTTCGTGGGGAACGCGTGGGACAAGCTCGCCGTCTGCGACGAGGTCGCGAGTTCGGACACGGTTCCCTCGCGGGCGACGAAGTTCTCCGTAGCTCCTGAGCTTGCGGCGGGGATCAAGGCCGCCCGCCCATAGCGGTGCCTCCGGTCTTCACGCGGAAGGCTCGACGGGCCGACTAAGATTCGTCGCCCTCTCGAGGTATCGGTTGTACGCGATGAGCGCAATCGACCTGGCGTATCCGCCCACCTGTGCGAGGTGCGTGTAGATCGTCCCGAGAGGGAGGATGCCCCTCGCGTCCTTCACGCCACGCATCACGAGCCGGACGAGCTCTCCCTGCTGCGCTTGGAGTTCCGCACACAGGCGAAGGGCTTCGTTCGCCTGCTTGAGGTCTCGGGAGAGGAGAGCCCCGAGAGCCTTCCCGTATGCCCGCCCGATGAGTTCTGCGGTCGCCTGGAGGGCCTTCAGGAGGGAGGCGGGCAGCGCGAGGTCCATCGCGATCACCTCCCGCACCTGTGACGCGATGGCGTAACAGTGATCCGCCGCCTCCTCGAGGTCCCGGGCGATCGCGCGATTCCCCGCGATCTCGAGACGGGAGCGCATCCCGAGCCGCTCGACGAGGGCCTCGTCCGTTTGCGCAAGCAGAATGAGTCGCAGGATGAGCCAGTACATCGTGTCCGCGTCGTCCTCCCGTTTCATCGCGTCCCCCGCGAGCGTCGCGTCCCCGTGAGCCAGCGCGTCGAACGATTCCGTAAGCATCGTCGACGCGAGGTTGTAGAGCCTTTTCAGGAGGGTCTCGATCGGGTAGTTCGAGGGATCGATGGAGGCGTGCAGGGCGACGCGCTGCGGATTCTCTTCGATGATTCCGATGCCCATCAGCCGACGGACCGCCCGGCGGATCTCGTCCTGGTGATCGCTTCGGATTCGCTGGGTAGCCCGGATGAGGATTTTGTCTCGACCAAGGACGTAATTCCCCACGATGACACGCTCGAGCATCCCGGGTTCGTCGCACAGGTCCGCGTCGACGACGACCTCCGCGGTCCTTCGGGCCCGCTCCTCGGCGAGGGGTCCGGGGAGTAACAGTAGGGCCTCCCCCTCTTCGACCACGAACAGCTGGTCTCCCTTCTTCAGGTTCCGCTGCTCCACCCATTCCTTGGGGAGGGACACGGTGAGAGTCGCCGCGCCCACCTTCTGGATCTTCCGGGACTCCATGGACTCGCCTCTTGACCGGTTTGTTTCGAGCATGCGTCTTCTAACGATGAGTCGGTACTCGACCCCTGTATACCTTAAGAATATACTTGAATATACTGCTCTTTCATAATATATATTGCCTCACGCAAACGCGACCCTCGTGCCCGCGGTAACCCCCTTTCGCTCCCTTTCTTATACGAGCGACCCCTTCGGCCTGCGGGGATCGGAGGGCATGACAGAAATCGCGTTTCGGACCTTCAAGGAGGTCAACCTCGCGGGGGGCACCGTCATCGAGGCGATCCCGTCCGTCGGCCTCGTCAGCACGATCGCGGCGACGTACATGATTACGACCCTTCCCACGGACCAAGTATGCGCGATCGATTCGGATGAGTTCCCTCCGCTCTCGATGGTGTACGCGTTCAAACCCAAGTTCCCCGTCCGGATCTACGCCATGGCCGACACGAAGCTCGCCATCTTCATCGCCGAGGTCCCGCTCCCGCCCCGCGTCCACCGGGCGTTGGCCTTGGAGCTCCTCAAGTGGGCGACGGCGCACCACTGCCGCCAGATCGTCTCCCTCGAGGGCCTCCCGTTGCCGGCCGCGGACCCGCCAAAGGACATTGAGGTGTGGGGCGTGGGATCGACGGACTCCGCCCGCAAGACCTTAGAAACGGCGGGGATCCGGCAGCTCGAGACGGGAATGGTCTCAGGCGTTTCCGGCGTCCTGCTGAACGAGGGACGGTGGCAGTTCTATGATGTGATTACTCTTCTGGCGGAGGCCCAACCCGCGATTCCTGACGCGAATGCGGCGGCGCGGCTGCTCGAGACCGTCGACATCCTCCTCCCGGAGGTCAAGCTCGACCTCCAGCCTCTAAAGGAGCAGGCCAAGGCACTGGAATTTCACCTGAAACAGCTGCGCGACGAAGCAAGGCCGGCGATTTCAGATACCTCGGCGGGGATGTTCCGGTAGGCGCCCTCCGGGAACCGTTGGGGGCAGGCGCCCCATGGACCCTTTCGTCGCACCCGCCTTCAGCCGGAGGTACCGATCCTTGTAGAGCTTCTCGCACGACGTGCAACATAGATAATGTGTGCGTCCGTCCATCTTCCAGCGAACCGGGTCGCCCTCGATGACTCGCCCGCACTCGAAACATTGGAGGATGGCGATGAGCCCTTCGGACACCAGAGCCCGCGGCGCGTCCTTGAATCCTTTCTGGGCGACGTGATGCTCCACCGAGCGAACCCCCGGGAGTCCCCGTGCCTTCCTGACGAACTGTGAGATCAGGCCGGGCGCCGACAAGAACGCCTCTGCAATAATCCGCGATCCCTCTGTCCGGATCGTCCATCGGACCTCGTTGAGGGCGGAAAGGGCAGCCCCCACGCTATCCTCGGTTCCCCGCACACACCGCAACAGCAGGACGACGCGGGTTTGGCGGAGCCTGTTAGCGTCCACAACCGCGCGGTACGCCGTCAACACGCCGATCTGCTCCAGGTTCGCCACCCGGGCGCTCACCGTGGGTACGCTCACGCCGACTCTGCGAGCAAGTTGCCGATACGACAGGCGAGCGTCCTCCTGCAGCGCGCGAAGAATTTCGACGTCCGTCCGGTCGAGCTTCACGGATCAACGACGCTGCTCGGCCTCATAAGACTTTACAAATGTAAGGCGATTGTCGGATGGCCTCCCTCCGACTCTCGGTTCGCGATGGCAGTAGACCCGGTCTGCGGGATGTACGTCGATGAGGCGACTTCCACCCTGAATGCCATCGTCCGCGGGAGGAAGTACTACTTCTGCTCGACGACGTGCTTGGAGACGTTCCTTGAACCGGAGAAGGAGCTGAACCGGCTACGCTTCCTCGTCCTTTTCTCCTTCGGCCTCGGGATCCCCGCCTTCGTCCTCTCGCTCGCCATGGAGCTTCGGCCAGTGCCGGAGGCGTGGATGCTCCCGCTCACCTTCGCCGTCTTCCTCATGGCGACGCCCGTCCAGTTCTGGCCCGGCTGGCGATTCTACCGGGGAACGAGGGACGCGATCAAGAACCGGAGCGCGAACATGGACGTCCTGATTGCTTTGGGGACGACCGCCGCCTGGGGGTACAGCACAATCATAGTAGCCGCCTTGCTCCTCGGTGTGCCGAACGTCGACCCCTCGACCTACTACGATACGGCGGCAATCATCATCGCCCTCATCCTTCTTGGAAAGTACTTTGAAGAAGTCGCGAAGGGCCGAGCCTCCGAGGCCTTGCGCAAGCTGATGGACCTCCAGCCCCGGACCGCGAAGGTCCTGCGGGATGGGAAGGAAGAGGACATTCCCGTCGAGCTCGTGCAGGTCGATGACCTCGTCGTCGTCCGGCCAGGAGAGCGGATTCCCGTCGATGGTGTGATCGCGGCGGGATTCTCAGCGGTCGACGAGTCGATGATCACAGGGGAGTCGATTCCCGTGGAAAAGAACGTCGGGGACCCCGCCATCGGCGCGACGATCAACAAGTCGGGGCTGCTGACGATTCGTGCGACGAAGGTCGGGAAGGACACGGCGCTCTCGCAGATCATCCAACTCGTGGAGGCCGCTCAGGTCTCCCGCGCGCCGATCCAACGTCTGGCGGACCGGGTCGCCTCCGTGTTCGTTCCCGCCGTCATCCTTTCTGCGGTCGGCGCCGCCGCGTATTGGTACTTCCTTGGCTTCTCGGCCCTGACGTCTGTCCTCCAGACATACCACCTCGACACCCCGATCACCGCGTCCCTGTTCGTGTTCGTCGCAGTCATCATCATTGCGTGTCCTTGCGCCCTCGGGATTGCGACCCCGACCGCCATCATGGTCGGGACAGGAAAGGGAGCGGAAAACGGGCTCCTAATCAAGGGCGGGGAATACCTCGAGAAAGCCCAGCGTCTCACGGCGATCGTGTTCGACAAGACGGGCACCCTAACGAAGGGACGGCCCTCTGTGACGGACGTTGTTGAGGTCGGGGGGACCAGGGAGGAGCGCGTCCTCGAGCTCGCGGCCTCCGCGGAGAAGGGGTCCGAGCACCCACTCGGGGAGGCGATCGTTCGGCGGGCCCTCGCCGCCGGACACGCGCCGTCGAACCCCGTGGATTTCGAGGCCGTTCCCGGCCAAGGCGTGCGCGCGCGGGTCTCGGGATCCGCCGTCCTCCTGGGAAACCGGAGGCTCATGGCGCAAGCGGACGTTCCCACGGATCCGGTGGAGCCTATCCTCGCCCGCCTCGAGAGCGAGGGGAAGACCGCCATGCTTCTCGCCGTCGACGGGAGCCTCGCGGGGATCATCGCCGTCGCGGACACACCGAAGGAACATTCCGCGGAGGCGATCGCTTCTCTAAAGCGGATGGGGCTCGAGGTCGTCATGCTGACCGGGGACAACCGGCGGACCGCGGAGTCTGTCGCCCGCCAGCTTGGTATCGACAATGTGATCGCGGAGGTCCTCCCCGGTCAGAAGGCGGAGAAAATCCGCGAACTCCAACGCGCGGGAAAGGTCACCGCCATGGTCGGGGACGGGATCAACGATGCGCCCGCCCTCGCGCAGGCGGATGTCGGGATCGCCCTAGGGAGTGGGACGGACGTCGCGATGGAGGCGGGTGGGATCGTGCTGATTAAGGACGACCTGCGGGATGTCGTCGCTTCCATCCAGCTGAGCAAGAGCACGGTGAAGAAGATCCGATCGAACCTGTTCTGGGCGTTCTTCTACAATGTCGCATTGATCCCCGTTGCGGCGGGCGTGCTCGCTGGGTTCGGGATTCTGCTCGACCCGATTCTCGCGGGGGCCGCGATGGGGTTCAGCTCCGTCTCTGTCGTAACGAACTCCCTCACGCTGAAGAGGTTCCGGATCTCCTCGCGGTCGTCGCGACGAGCCTCGCGGCCCTAGCGGTCGCCGCCGCCTCGGACGTCGGCCCCCTTCGATTTGTCCTCGGCTTCGCCCTCGTCCTATTCCTCCCTGGCTACTCGATGGTCGCCGCTGTCTTCCCGAGGAACGGCGAGGTGGGGTGGATCGAGCGCGCCGCTCTGAGCTTCGGCCTTAGCATCGCGACCGTGCCCCTCGTTGGTCTCCTCTTGGACGCCTCCCCCTGGGGGGTCCGCCTTGAATCTGCCGTCGCCGCGCTCTTGGTTGTCACGCTCGGGACTACCGCGGTCGCGTACTGGCGTCGAGTCCGTGTGCCCCCGGAAGAGCGGCTCGCCCTTTCCCTGGAGTTCGCCCCGCCAAGATGGCGCGGGCTCTCACCCTTCGACAAGGCTCTTACGATTGGCGTCATCGTCTCGCTCTCCCTCGCCGCCGGTGGCCTCGCGTACGCGCACGGGACGCCGCCCGCCCGAGCCGGCTTCACGGAATTCTACCTCTTGGCCCCCAACGGAGGAATCAATCCGGAGGACTATCCGCTGCGGGTCAACGCGAGCGAACCAGCGGCCGTAATCATCGGAATCGCGAACCACGAGAATCGGGAGATGAACTACACGGTCTCGATCCAACTCGTGAACGTTCAGTACGTGTACAACGGAACGACGAAGAGGAACGACACCGTCGAGCTTGGCAACGCGACCCTAGACGTGCTGCAGGTGACCGTGCCAAACGCCGAGCGATGGGAATCCCGGTACGGATTTCGGATTCCGAGTCCCGGGGAGTACCAACTGCGGTTTCTTCTCTTCACATCCCCGCCCCAGGGGCTCCCCTATCGCTTTGTCCAGCTACGCATCCACGTCGACTAGATATCACCTACACCGTGACCGCTGAGGCGGCGATGGGAATCCCGAACCCGACTGCCGATGCCGCCTCACAATCGGCGAAAGACAAACGCCTGGCGCGGGGGACTGCCCAGAACACTCTACACTTGACGAGCGCCCCAGCTCCCGAAATCATTGTCGGGCGGCCCCAAGCGAGGCGGTGCACGTCTAACCGTTGGTCGCCAGACGTAAACATAGGTGCCTTTTCTGTCCTCGGACATGGCAGGCCCGGAGGTGAACGACAAGCACGCTCTGTGAAACGGGCCGATGGGGCGCCGACGGGCCGGCGACTCTGGGCCCCGACGCCCCGCTTCGGCAATCAAAATCGCCCCCCTGCAGCCGAATCTCCCCTCGTTGCATTCTGCTCGGCAGTCACCAAGGTTTAGCGCATCGGCGAACGGGATCCGATGCTAGCGGTCACCCGAGCCTAGGCCCGAAGAACACATTCGGGCACACGAGAGCACAGGCGCGTGAAATACCCTCCAGGGAATCCCCCACTGTGGGTCGCGGGTGATCTAGATGCTGAAAATTGAGAAAGGGCCGAGCTCAGACATGCCCTTGCCTCCAGAACTGGAGAAGCTCCTACATCGTGAAACCCTCCTCGTCCTCGTCAAGGGGGAGACCGGCACCGGGAAGACGACCGCGGCGCTCGAACTCATGGCCCGCCTCCAGTCGGCAGGGGATACCGTCCACCTGTCCACTCGAACGTACCCCGACAAGCTCGCGTACCAACACGCCCTATTCTCGAAGCTCGCGGGCCGCAAGAACGTCCATTTCTTCTCCAGCCTCGAGTTCGATCCGACGCAGTTCCTCGTCGCTCACAACGTTGTGTCTGGGCTGTATCGCCTCCTGTCGACGATGGACCGTCCCCTCCTCGTCCTCGATTCGTGGGAGGGGATCGCGGACTACGTGCCCCCCGAGGCCCGGATGAAGGTGGAGGCGTCCCTAATGGCCGTCCTTGAGGACGCCCGCGCTCGGATGATCCTCGTGAGCGAGCGCCCGGATCACCCTCGAAGGCGGCCGGTTCCGGTACCTCGAACCATTCGCCTTCACGCTCCCTGAGCGCACGTCCATGTTTCGTCCCCTGGCGAATACACCGACCCACATGTCCACGGGAAGCCGGGACATCGACGCCCTTTTGGGGGGCGGAGTCCCTCGGGGTTCCACGGTCCTCTTCGAGATCCGCGGGGACGTCCCGTTCGACGCGCAGGTGTACGTACCCGTCACGGCCCTCTTGAACTTCCTTGCGACGAACAATGCTGTAATGGCGTTCCTCTACAGCGACTACGACCCGACGCGGGCACGTCTTTTCGCCACGCAGTTCATGCCTGAGGATGTGTACGATGCGAATATGCGAGTGTTCACGACGGACCGAGTCGAGGACCCCGTCGCCATCAAGTTCTCCCTGAACCCGAAGGAGGACTTCGACAAGTGGCTGGACACATACAGCGCGTACAAGAAGGAAGGAAAGACGATCTGGATGTTGATGGCCCTGGATACCGTCGAGAACTTCTACGGGCAGGGAGTCATGAACTTCCTTGCGACCGTCGCAGCCCGAGCCGCCGTGAACAAGGACATCCAGTCGATCGTCGCGCGGCCGAATCTGGAGCTCACTCAGAAGGTCGCGAACATCTCCCAGATTCACCTCGTCCTGAGCCAGCGGTGGGGCACCCTGATCCTTTACGGAGTGAAGCCGAGGACAGGATTCTACGCGCTCCAGTTCACGTTCGGCCACGGGTACCCGGAGTTCGAGCTCATCCCGCTCGATGATATCTCTTTGAGCAAGGAGGTCCTTGCGGAGAAGGAACGACCCCCGCTTGTGTCGTTCGCGGACCGACGCCATGAGGCCCGCGAAGACTTCTTCGAGGCCGTGATGACCTCCCTGATTCGATCAAGAAAAGGGGGCACGTAATGGAGGACAAGGTAATGACCAAGGTAATCGCGGACTCAGACGGGCGTACGTCAACAGGGATTCCGGGGCTTGACGGCATGCTCGAGGGGGGCTTTCCGAACGGGAGCTTGATCACCCTCGCGGGTCGCCCGGGGACGGGGAAGACGATTTTCGGATCCCAATTCCTGTATTACGGCGCGGTGGAGGAGAAGCAGCCCGGGATGTACGTCTCCATGCTCGAGGGCCGCAGGGCGTACCTCCGGAACACGGCCCGGCTCGGCCTCGACATTCCGCCGCTCGAAAAGAAGGGACTCTTCCGGTTCCTCGAGATGCCGACGTTGACCGCGGAAGGGCTACCCACGATCTGGGAAGAAATCGTCCGGAACATCGAGGAGATGGACATCGTCCGCCTCGTGATCGACTCGTACACCGCGATGGCCCAGGCCTTCGAGACCCCGGGCGACATCCGGGTCTTCACCCACATGCTCCTCGGAAAAATCGTCGGGTCGGCGGGGTGCACGACGTTGATGATCACGGAAACTCCGCCACAGGATGGCCACCCGGGCCTGGGGATGCACGAGTTCATCGCGGACGGCGTCCTCCATTTCCACCTCGTCCCCGTAGCAGGGGACGCCCGAGTCCGATACATCGAGATCACGAAGATGCGAGGCACGAGCCACCAGATGGGACCGATTCCGATCGAGATCGGGCGAAACGGGATCACGGTCCGATCTCCGCACATTCCCGGTCGGAGATAGGGACGTGAGCGGGCGGAAGCGAGATGCCACACCTTGCCGCTAAGCTGGGCCTGAAGAGTGACGAGAGCTTCCAGAAGGCGTACTGGAAGTACTTCGAGGAGTTCTTCGGAAAGCAGAATTCGGCGGTCGTGAAGGCGATGCTTCTCGCGAAGAACGACAAGGCGGACACTGGGGCCGAAGAGATTGATCGAGTGTGCTTCGGCTTGCGGCAATCCATGGGGTGGCTCGCGGAAGCCATTGAACGGAAGGCGCTCGACGTCGCTCATCACTAGCGGGGACCGGTGAGGGACCACTTCGCCCCCGAGCCGTGTTTGAGGATCACCGTCCACTTGCCATCCTTGGCGTGCTCCTCATATTCGAAGGCCCGCCCGTACCGGGAGGTGAGGCGGGGGAACCCGACGACCATGGACTGTAGGCTGACCTCCTTGAACCAGAACGTCATGAATTCCGGGAGTAGGTTCTTCCCGACCCACCGGCCGAGTTCCGCGGCCTCTTCGTTCGTAAGGTGATCCATCAACCGCTCGACGAGGGAGGAGGGCAGGGCCACGAGGCCGAACTTGTCCGCGTAAATGTCCCACTCCACGAGCCTTCGGATCGCTTTGTTCACGAGGAGATTGACGCTGACCCCTTCTCGGTCCCCGAACTTCCGGAGGAATTCGTCGACATCCCGCTCGAGGCGAATCGTCCGGGTCACGCTGTTGCTCGGTGGCACGGGTGCGTCCGATATTGGACGTACTGCGGATGCTACTTAACCCTTTCTCCCGAACAGCCGGAAGCGGACGACAACCTGGTTATCCGACTTCTCGACCCGCACGTCGCGCTGCAGTAGGTCCCGGAACGCCGTCCGGATCGTTGTCTCGTAGAACGTCGACCACCGTGGGCCGCCGCCATGCTTGAGGATGATCACCCGCCGGTCGTCTTCGACGAGCTCCTCGTACGCGAACGCCCTCCCGTACTTCGACAGCAGCCTCGGGAACCCCTCGAGCAGCGTCTCCGGGGTGACCTCGGTGAACCAGAACGTGATGTATTCCTTCAGGAGGTTCTTCCCCGCCCACTCCCCAAGGGCCGCCGCCTCCTCGTCCGTGAGACAGTCCATCAGCTTGACAAGGATCACGGCGGGGAGGGTGATGAACCCAAACTTCTCGCCGTAGGCATCCCACTCGACGAACTTCCGGAGGGCGCGGTTGACAAGCGTGTTCACGCTCGTGTCCCCTTGGTCCGCGAGTAGGCGCAGTCGTTCGTCGGCGTCCTTCTCGATTCGGACGGACCGGGTCACACTCCCTCTGCCGGGCATCTTGCTGTCCCCTAGCTCCTGTAGGTCAAGTCCTTTTGTGTTCTTAGATGTTCTTTTGCAACCGATGTGACGCGTTGGGAGACAGACGCTCGGGTCCCTTTCTTGATGAAACATACCCCTCTTGAGTCTCCCGGCCCAGACAATCCCCTGTATGGAACCGTGGTACCCGGAAGAGACGGGCACGCCCGGCCTCGGAGGGCTCCCGCCGACTGATCGATCGCCAGCGCAACATCCGCCGGCGGGACCGGGGGCGGGGAAGGCCGGGCGAGCTAGTCCCAGGCGGGACATGAGCTTCGAGAATTCCCCTCCGTCGGATAACGACTTCGAACCGCATTTTCGCTCAGGCCCTCGCTGCGAATCGAAGGGCAGCATCGAGGTCGTGCTCCCCGCCCTCAATGAAGAGAAGGGCGTGGGAAACGTGATAGACCGGATCCCGCAGGACAAACTGGTCCAATCCGGATTCCAAGTCCGTGTCTGGGTGGTCGATGGGAAGTCCAAGGATGCGACCCTTGAGGTCGCTCGGAACCGGGGGGCGAACACGTTCGTGCAGACGGGCGACGGCAAGGGGAACGGTGTTCGCCAGCTCCTGGACCATATCATCGCCGATGGCCGGGGTCCGGACCAAGGATCCCGGGTTTTCGTGATGCTCGACGCCGACGGCAGCTATCCCCCGGAAGCGATTCCAAAATTCGTCGAGGCCCTCAAGGCTGGCTCGGACGTGGTCGTAGGATCCCGTTTCCTCGGGGAGGTCCAGGAGGGGGCAATCACTCCCCTCAACCGCCTCGGGAACCGAATCCTGAGCCGCCTCGCAGGCTTCCTGTTCGGCACCCCTGTTAGCGATGTCTGCACGGGGATGTGGGCATTCCGGGAGGACTCCCTCCGCCGCCTGGGTTTGGCCGCGGACGGCTTTGACCTCGAGGCGGACCTGTTCGCATCCTCCTGCGAGAGCGGCGCGCGTCTGCGGGAGCTGCCGATCGACTACCGTCGCCGCATCGGGGACCCGAAGCTTGTCCCGCTCCGCACCGGTCTCCTCATCGCGTGGCGGCTCCTCCTCAAGCGGTTGAACCGTCGCGAAGGTGTCGTCCCACGGATCGACCGACGGAAGGCGTCCTTGGTGGAGGACGCGACGTGAAGGTGTGCATCCTGACACCGGAATTCCTTCCCGCCTGGGGCGGGATCGGTACGTACACGTACAACCTCGCTCGCGGGCTCAGGGATCGCGCGGAGGTCCATGTCCTGACCGGTGCCGCGAACCCGGAGTACGCCGAGCTTGACGGGGTCCGCGTCCACCACGCCCTCCCGGGGGACGGACTGCGGGCGCCAACGTCCCCATTCCGATTTCAGGCCGCAGTCTTCCGCCGCCTTCCGCGTCTCGCGAAGACCTACGGATTCGACATCGTCCACGCGAACCACGCGTACATGTCGGACCTGCTGTCCCGGCTCCGAGGGAATCGGACCCCAACGGTTGTCACCGTCCACACGACCCTCGACACGCAGGTCGGGGGGACCCTGCTCGCGGGCCCTTCTGTACCGCGCCAGGGTCTCGAGGGGAGCCTCGCCCGGTGGCGGTTCGCTCTCCAGGCCGTCGAGCGAAGGTACCTCCGGGGGACGCAGGCGATGATCTTCGTGTCCCGTTGGGTAAGGGACCGCACCATTCGTCGCTACCGCGTCACCCCGCGACTGAACACGGTCGTACCCAACGCCGTCGACACGGAACGCCTCGCCCCTGCGGGCCCGAGTGGCGGGCTCGACTCCCGGGCTCTGGGGGACCGGCCGACCGTCGTCTTCGCCGGGAGGCTCCTCGCCCTGAAGGGCATCGATACGCTCTTCCGCGCGATGGCCCGAATCGACTCCCGGGTCGTTCTCGCCCTCGCAGGCCCCGGGGACCAAGCGCCGTGGAAGGCATTGGCGAGGGGCCTGGGACTCGAGGAACACCGCTACAAGTTCCTCGGGCGGGTCCCGTACGCCGAGATGCCTGACCTCTATCGCAGTGCGGATGCGGTCGTCTTGCCGAGCTTCACGGAGAGCTGTCCCCTCGTCGCGCTCGAAGCGATGGCATGCGGAACCCCGATCATCGCGGCAGACTCAGGCGGGGTCCCAGAGGTCGTGCGGGACGGGGAGACCGGCTGGCTGTTCCCCCCGGGCGACGCGAACGCGCTCGCGTCTCGAATCGAAGCTGTCCTGTCGGACCCATCGGGAGCGGAGCGCGTGACGGCACAGGCCCGCGCATGGGTGGAAGCGAACGCCAGAATCGATCGGATGGCCGACTCGACGTTCCGGTTCTATGAGCGGGTCCTGGAGGGGGAAGCCTCGTGAACATAGCCATCGTGAACCCTCCTCGGTTCGACGGGGTTTCCGTCGTGAGGGAGGAGCGATGTGAGGTAACGGAACGATACTCCGTCCTCGAGCCGTATAGCCTCCTCCAGCTCGCCGCCCTCCTTCAGGCGGGCGGCCACCGCGTGCGTCTCCTCGATGCCAACGGCGCGAACGCGTCGTACGGGCATGTCGAGTCGTGGCTGCGCCGCACTGCTTACGACGCGCTGATCTTCCGGTTCACCCCAACCACGTTCGACCACGATCTTCGCCTCGCCACGCTTTCCAAGAAGCTCCGGCCGGACGCCCGTACAATCGGAATCTGCTGGACCCTCCGCACGATGCCCGCGGACGTGCTCCGGGAAGCGCCCGACCTCGACATCTATCTCCGCCACGAATACGAGAACGTTGGAACCCGCCTCCTCAACGCTCTCGAGAACGGCGCCCCGCTCGATGGCGTGCCCGGGATCGCCTTCCGCGAGAACGGCGGATTCCACGTCACGAACGACGCGCGCGCGATCGCGGATTATGACGCAATGCCCATCCCGGCATACGAGCTGCTCCCCTCCCTCGATCCGTATTTCATTTCCGCCCACGCCTGTCAGCCGTTCACGATCATGTACGCCAGCAAGGGATGCCCGTTCGCGTGCTCCTTCTGCACCGTAGCTCGCACGACCTGGAAGTTTCGGTCTGCGGCGCACGTGCTTGAGGGACTCGACGTCCGCTGGTACTGCAACACGCGCGTCCACCTCGTGGACCCCGACCTGCTCCGGGAAATGCGGTCCGCCGGATGCAGCGGCATCTCGTACGGGGTCGAGTCCGGAAACCAGGGAATTCTCGACACCGTCAGCAAACAAGCGACGGTCGCACAGGCGGAGCACGCGCTCCGATGGGCGAAGGAGGCGGGGATCAAGACGTACGCCGCATTCATTCTCGGGTTGCCCGGGGAGACATGGGAGAGCGCGATGGACACTATCGAGTTCGCGATGCGGACGTTGCCGAACGGCGCGCAGTTCAACGTCCTGGCCCCCTATCCGGGCACGGAGCTGTACGAAAACCTCCGTCAACGGGGGGTCCTGCCCGAGGTGGACTGGAGGGCGCTCTACCAGGACAGCGCCGTCGTCGGAACCGACGGCCTCTCCAGGGCAGAGCTCAATCGGCTCCGTCGACTCGCTTACACGAAGCTCTACTTCAACCCGCGTTGGTGGTGGCAGAACCTCCGCTTCGCCCTGTCGAGCCGCGACGACTTCCAGCTAGCATCGCGGTATGGCCTTCGGATCCTGTCGAACTATTTCGTCCACGGAATGCGCGGCAGTCACTAGGGGGACCATGGAGACCCTACGGTTCCTCCTCGCGACGACCTTCTACCCGCCGTACCACCTCGGCGGGGATGCCGTCCACGTGCAGTACCTCGCAGAGGCGCTTGCCGCGCGCGGCCACGAGGTCCACGTCGAGTTCTCTCCCGCTGCGTACCGACTCAAGCGCAGGGGGACGCCGCCCCGGGGGGCGACGAATCACGATGTTCGAATCCATCCAATCCCCAGCCCGTTCGGCAGGGCCCAGCCCATCGCGGCATACGCGTTCGGGCGGTCCGCGGGGGTCTCGCGATCCCACGAAGCGCTCGTGCGCGAGATCCGACCCGACGTGGTCCACGTCCACAACATCTCTTTGTTGGGGCTCGGCGTCTTGAAACGCCCCCCGGACGCTCTGATGGTGTACACTGCCCACGACTACTGGGCACGGTGCCCTCGGAGCGACCTCCTCAAGTACGGGAAGCGGCCGTGCGAGACACCATCGTGCGTCGCGTGCTGCCTCGTCTCCCGCCGACCGCCACAGCTGTGGCGTTTCGGGAAGCGATGGCGGGGCCTCCCCGGGCTCGATCTCGCGATTGCTCCCAGCCGTTTCATGGCGGGAGCGATCGGACCCTCCCTCCGGTGCCCCGTCGTGCACATCCCGAACTTCGCCCCGGACCCGAATCCGGAAGGGACTCTCTCCGAGCCCGAGGACTACTTCCTGTTTGTCGGCGTGATGGAACCGCACAAAGGCCTGCCCATCATCGCTGACGCCGCTACACGCCCCGGACCCCTGAAGTCGAAGATCGTCGGACAGGGTTCACTGGAACGTTCCCTCAAACTTCTCCAGAGCCAAGGCGTCGCTCGCTTGGACATGGAGGGGTGGGTCTCCCGCGAACGACTCTCCCAGCTGTACCGCCGTGCAAGGGCCCTCCTGATTCCGTCGATCTGGCCGGAGAACGCGCCCCTCGTCGCTGTCGAGGCGCTCGCGTGGGGCGCGCCTCTCCTGACTTCCCGGTGGGGGGGACTCGAGGAGCTACTGTACGGAGGGGCGACGGGGCGGGCCTTCGAGCCAACCGGTGACGGCCTCGTGACGGCCGTGGAGGCATTCCTCGCAGACGACCTCCCCCACAAGCTCCGATCTGCCTGCCGCGGCGCGTTCGTTGCGAACCATCGCCCGGAGACGTACGTGGACCGCTACATGGAGATCGTGCGGAAGCAGCGGGTCGCCGCACCGACGCCACACCCAGAGTACAGCCCTTTTGCAGGGCAAGATACTCGTGTCCCTGTCGTGACGAGTTCCTCCGGAGTGTCACCATGAATATCGCCCTCGTGGACCCGATCGCTGCAACGGCCAACGTCACCGGACGAGCGATCCTCCACCCGGAGGTGCCGACGGTGAGCCGAGATTCTCGGACGTTGCAGGAAACGAAGCTTGTCGAACTCGCGACCCAGCTCGCCCTTCGCGGGCATCACCCCACGGTCCTTTTCGGGGATGTCTTCCTCGACGGCCAGGAGTGGACGACGCCCGAGGGCGTCCGGATCGCCCCGCTGAATACGGTGATGAGGGTCCCGTTCCACCCGGGCCTCCTCCCCGCGATTCCCTCCCTGCTCGGCCACACGGCGCTCCGCGAGGCGGATGTCATTCAGGTGGCTGAATATCACCAGCTGTCCACCTTCTTCTCGTGCATCGCAGCGCATGACGTCGCCGCTCCCTTCGTCGTCTGGCAGGAAACGTACCAACACATGCGATTTCCGGGCTCGTTGTACCAGCAGATGTACGAATCCACCATCGGATCGTATGTGCGCGCGCACACACGTCGATTCATCCCTCGAACCACGAAAGCGCACACGTACCTGCGCCACTTGCAGGTGCCTGAAGGTCGCATCGGGCCGTGGATTCCCACGGGAATCGACGTCGACGCATTCCTTCCGCGGAAGACACCGCTGTCGACGGCCGATTTCGGTTGGCCTGCGGACGCTCCCCTCCTCCTCGTCGTTGGACGGCTCCATCCCACGAAGGGGATTGATCTCGCCCTGCAGGCTCTGAGGTGGGTCCTACGTAGGCATCCAGACACGAAGCTCGTCATCCGGGGGTCGGGACCCGAGGGTCCTCACCTCGTGAGCCTGGCGAAAGCCCTCGGAGTCGAAAACTCCGTTCGGTTCCTCGAGCGCATGCCTCGGGACGCAATGGTGGATCTGTACAACCTTGCGGACATCGTCCTGTGCCCCAGCCGCGTCGACTTGATGCCCTTCTCGCTCATCGAGGCGGGGGCGTGCGGCCGGCCTTCCGTCGCGACAGACGTTGGCGCGATTCGAGACATCGTCGTGGACGATCGCACCGGAATCATCATCAAGGAGCGAAGCGCGAGGGCCCTGGGAACTGCGATCTGTGGCCTCTTGGACGACCCTGAGAAGCGCGTCGCCCTAGGATCCGAGGCCCGCAAGCGGGCCGAACAGCGCTTCGCCATCACGCTCATCGCAGAGGAGTTCATTGATGTCTATCGAGACGCGGCCTCGTAGCTTATCCGTTGGCGCAGGTGAAACGGGGGACGGGTCCCGTTCCCCACCCGCCAGCAAGAGGCCACGGGGCCTCCTGATCGCGGGGTATTCGGTAGCGGGCCTGCTCCACCTCGCCGTCGCAAGCCTCACCACCCGCGTCACGGAGATCCCTCTCTCTGCGCAGTTCGGGCTTCTGCAGCTCCTGCCGCCGGCGTACTGGATCGGGATGGGGCTCCTCGGGCTGGCCACCGTGCTCGCCCTTCGGGAGCGATCCGACGCTCTGACCCTTGTCACCGGTGCGCTCCTCCTCGCGGCTATCGCAGGCACGCCCTCCCTGTTCGAGCCGAACCCGAGGTACTGGGACTCCTACCTTCATCTCAGCCTAGGCCAGGCAATCCAAGGGTCCGGCCATCTCCCCGCGGGGAACCTTGGCCAATACTCAGCGAATTGGCCGGGCACCTTCCTCCTTGACGCCTTCGTGTTGCTCGCGAGCGGGATGCCTGCTATTCTCCTGCTGACCGTGTATCCGTTTCTCACGGGCGCCATCACCTTCCTCGCCCTATTCGTGTTCATCCGGTCAACGTTCCCCCGCCCCGTCGCGGGACCCGCGACCGTCCTCACGTCGCTGTTTGCTGTGTGGGCCCAGTACCACCTATCCCCGCAGTCCCTCGGTTTTATCGTCATGCTCCTCATCCTCTCAATCATTTGGCGCGGCGCGACCCGGTGGCGCGCCGTGTGCGCGGTCCTCTTCGTGGGACTCGTCGTGTCCCACCCGACGTCGACCCTCGTCCTCCTGAGCATCCTTGCCGTCCTGTCAATCTCGTCGCTGTTCCCCCTTCGAAAATCTCCGGAGGCGAAACAAGACGCCCGATTCGCCCGACGGGTGACGGTGGCCTACGCGACGACCTGGTTCGCATGGCTCTTCTTCCACGCGACGGCGTCATCGGAGGCGGCGAGGACCGCCATCCTGAATCGCATCGGGGGTCTGATCAGCCTCCCCGAGGCCACGTTGAACCTCGCAACGGCGCGTGCCGTTGAGAACCTGCTTCCGCTGGCGCCTCTTCTTCGGTTAGGGAGCCTCGCCATTTATGGCCTCCTCGCGATTCCTTCGCTGATTATTCTCGCGCGGCGGGAGGCCTCCCGCCCGCTCGCACGCTTCCTTCTCGCGGGGCTGATCGGTCCCGGCATCATCGGAGGAGCGGACATCCTGGGATTCGGAGGCCAGTTCTATGACCGTCCTCTGCTGTTCTTCTCGACCCTCGCTCCTGCGATGTGTCTGACCGCGCTCCAGGGAATCCGGATCCGACTCCCCAAGATTGCGTACCCCGCGGTGGCTGCAGTGCTGATCGCGGCGACCCTTGTCGCCGCCTCGACGGTGTACTACCAGGAAGCGTTCAACCACGTATCGAATGAATCCGTCGCAATCTCGCAATTCCTCGACCGGACCCCTCCGCAAGCAATCGTCCTCGATGGGACCTTCCCCGTACCGGTCTGGATCGATCCGACGGTGCGAACGCCGCACGTCCTGGTCGGGTACGCACAGACGTATCGAACCCCGTTGCAAAACATGAGCGCACGCAATGTCTATGCCGTCTTTGACCCCACGAGCGAACTTTGGTACCGCCAATGGAAGGGGATCAACATCTACGCGTTCTATGACTCCGAGCAACCGTCCCTTTCCGTCATCTATTCGAACGGCAGAGGAGTCGTCTGCCTCGCGGGGGCGATGAGATGAGTGCCGCGATCGCAGATGTACAGGGCCAAGGGCCTCCGGGCCTCCACACAGGCACACACGACCCGCTCCGGATCCTCGTCATTCCCAAGGCGGAGTCGTCTGGGACGTCCGAGCGGAGCCCCTCCCTGTACCGGCTCATGAGGTCGCGCCACAGGGTGGCCGCGCTAGAGGCTCCATGGGATGGAATTCTGTACAACCCCTCCAGGGCCCGCTGGCCGAGACTCTTCTTGTACATCGTCGACAAAATTCTCCTCGGGCTCCGGGGCCTGGTATACGCACGTCGCTTCCGGGCGCAGGTCGTGTTTTGCGAGACCGCGCACCATGCAATCGCCGGCCTGGCGATCGCGAAAATCCTCGGAATCCGGTGCGTCTGGGATAGTCACGGGAACGGAAAGCTGTTCTACGAAAGCCTGGGAAAGAGCCGATTGGCGGTCCGTCTGATCGGAGCCTTTGAAAAATTCTTAGGAAACCGCGTTGATGCGTTGATGACTGTCTCCGGAGTTGATGCCGCCGCATACGTTTCGATGGGATTGGACCCCTCGAAGATCCATGTCGTTCCAGTCTTCGTCAACTTGCATGAAATCGATTCGACCTTGCAATCCTCATCGAGTCCTCCGACCGCGCCAACAAGTGGCCGACCCGCTCTGATCTTCATGGGAAGTTTCGGGTACTCGCCGAACCGGGAGGCGCTCGAGTGGGCGAACGACGTCCTGGCTCCCTATCTCGAACGCCGGGGAACTCCATGCGAGATTTGGATTGCGGGCCGAGAGATCCCCAAAGTCCCGTTCCATCCATACATCCGGCCTCTGGGGTTCGTACCGAACATCTACGCGTGCATCCGCTCCGCGAGCCTGTGCATTGTCCCCGTTCGGCGGGGCGTTGGCATGCTGACGAAGGTCATCGACAGCATGGCGGTCGGGACGCCTGTCGTTCTCTTCGATTTCGCCGCGAAGGGAATCCCGGAACTCCGCGCCGGGTTCAACGCGTACGTGGCCACGACTGATTCCGAATTTCTCCGCGATGTTGAAGAGGCCCTTTCCGACCCGGAGGGGCGTCGGGCGATGTCGGTCCGCGCGCGCCGCCTCGTCGAACAGAAATTCGATCGCGAAGCCTACGCAGGTCAGCTCGATGCAATCATTCGGGGCCCCACGGGAGTCCCAGGAGGGTAGTCGCACTTGCACGTCGAGATCATCACATCGAACGCCGACCCCGACCACGGCGGGTTCGGCACCCGCGTGCACGGGATCATCTCGATGTTCTCCGAGTTCTCGGATGTGCGCGTCGTCCTGACGGACTGGTTCGGCGGCCCGAGAGTTCCACGCGTACGGTATGAGCTTGTTCCCCGTCGAAACACACTTCGCACGAGGCTCCAGCGACTCCAATCATACTACGGAGTCCGGTTCGAAGAACGCGACCGGAGAGACCCGCCGGATCTGGTCGTCGTGGAATCCCCCGATCTCCTCGGCCTACACCAATACGGCCCCCGGGTCCCTATGATCTTCGACGAACACAACATCTACTGGAACCTTCTCCAGTACGACCTCGTCAATTCGCCCTTCTTTCGAACCTGGCTCGGGCGCAGGAGGGCGATCCGACGCCGTCTGGTTCCCCGAGTCCTCGAGCGCGCGAAGCGATTCGAGATCGAGGCGATTCGGAAGTCCTCCCGGACCCTGGTCACCTCCGAGACGGACCGGGAGTCGATCCTCGCGGAGTGCCCGGACGCGGAGTGGAAGGTCAGGGTGTTGCCGAACTGCGTGGACGCGCAACGCATCCCCCCGCTTCCGGACCCGGCAGGATCGCGTCACGTACTTTTCGTCGGGGACTTCGGCTATGGGCCGAATCGGGAGGCCGCGGAGTTCGTCTCTCGGAATCTCGCTCCCAACCTCCCCGACGCCCGCTTCCTCCTCGTTGGTGCGAACCCCCCTGCCGGGGTTGATCGCGCAAACGTCGTGGTAACCGGGCGCGTGGAGGACCTCATGGGGATCCTGCGCGATTCCGCGGTCTGCATCGCCCCTCTCGCCCACGGAAGCGGGACGCGAATCAAGATCCTCACGTATTTCGCTGCGGCGAGGCCCGTGGTCGCGACGACGAAGGCGTGCGAAGGGCTCCCCGTCGTAGACGGGCGTCACCTCCTGATTCGAGACGAACCCGGCGAGTTCCGAGCCGCGGTGCAAGGGTTGCTCGAGAATTCCTCCGAGCGCCGTCGCCTCGGGATGGCGGGCCGAGAGCTCGTGGAATCCGAGTTCGACTGGCGGGTCCATGTGTCCAAGCTCCGGGACCTCGCGACCGAGGTCATCGCGGGCTCCCGTTCCTAACGCGAGCGGCGCCCCGCGTCCCGTGCGTCACCGCCCTCGGAGGAGAAGCGGCCAACGATCGTCCACCGCCTCCCGCATCCGGCGAGCCATCTCGGAAGGATTGAACGCGGACCACTTGCCGTCCACAAGGGTCCGATCGCCCAGCGCGGAAAGAGTGTGGATGCCCGAGCCACTGGGACCGTGTCCGAAGGGACCGACCTTGGCGACGGCTTCCTCGCAAAAGTCCGTGGGGGTGAGTCGCACGACACGGTTGATCGTGACCCCCCCTCCGTATCCATTTGTGCAATCCTGTGAGGGCCGATACAGCTCCCCGCGGAAGCGGAACGGAGTGCCCGCGGGACGGGCCGAGGCCGCGTCCGTCTTCACGGGGTTCAAAGGGTG
Source organism: Methanobacteriota archaeon (assembly GCA_005878915.1). GTDB lineage: Archaea > Thermoplasmatota > Thermoplasmata > RBG-16-68-12 > RBG-16-68-12 > EA-19. The sequence continues at coordinate 28,843 of VBML01000030.1, forward strand.
CGCCGTCCACGGGCCGAAGAGGTCCGGGGCATACCAGACCCGGAGCTTCGAAATGGGGCCGTCGTTCTGATCCGTGCAGAAGAGCCAGAACCGGCCGTCGTGTTCGAAGACCGTGCTGTCGAGCCCCGCGACACCTGGAACGAGGACGGCCGCCTTCGTCCATCGAAGAGGGAACTCGTCCGCCCGGAAGATAGCGACCTCCTTGCCCTTCGCGGTCTCCGGAATGCAAAACAGGGAGTCGTCCCGCTCGATGAGGTAGGGGTATGCGGTGTGGAACGGGAATTCGATCGCGGGCCGGGGTTGGGAGAACCGCCCGTCCGCGTTCTCGTGGACGGACGAAATGACCCCCTTGTCCGAACGAAAGTCGTACTCCTCGAAGAGAATTTCCGTCTCACCAGCCTTCGTGACCCCGAAGGGATCGGCATAGAACTTCCCAGGACCCGGAGGAGGCATCCAGTGGACCATCGGCGCGACCGTGGGGTCGAGGAACGCATGAATCGGAACGTCGGCGATCCCGATATTCCAGTGGTCGTGGCGGAACGCTAGGTCGTATTCGGTTTCGAGAAATCCTCGAACGCGTCGAATCGTGATTGGACCGCGGACCATGCGCGCGATTGAGGAAGCGAGAGGAAGGATATCCTGCGTACGACGGCGAACGACGGGGTCGAGGTCAACCTGAACACACCCGATGGCGGGTGTGTCGCACGCAACCTTGAGGGGCTCGTCCCATGAACGTCGGCCCCACATGGGAGGATTCAAGCCCGAGGAGACAGCGGACCCGATGGGCGACACCCGCATCGCTATCCTGACACAGCATGCACCTCCGGAGCAGGCCGGCGGAGTCGAGGTCTTCAACGAGTCGCTCCGTCGATCCTTTGGCCACGTCGAAATCTTTTCTGACGAGCACAGGGAGGCGGGCGATGGGGGGCTGCGGCGCGTCCTAGGGCTCGAGGGGCCGGCCGAGGCCGTCCGGGCCGCGCGCGCCCTCCTGCGGAGACACGAGGAGGACCCCTTCGACGTGATTCTGAGCAACGGGCTCTACGGCTGGCCGCTGACGCTGGCGCGGCCCGGTGTCCCGCTCGTCCAGGTGTATCACTGCACGATGGCGGGGTTCGCCCGCCACACGCTGACCCTCCGGAGCGAGCGACTCGCGCAGGGCCATGTGATGGCCCTCTTCGATCGCCTCGCGGGGATCGGGAAGCACGTCGTCGTCGTCAGCCAGCCCGTCCTCCGCGAAGTCGAGTCTTTCTATGGCCTGAAGGCCCGACTCATTCTCCACGCCGTGGACACGAACCTGTTCCGGCCGATGGACCAAGCCTCGGCTCGGGAGAAGCTAGGACTGCCGCAGGACACCCGCATCGGCTTGTTCGTTGGGCGTCCAGACCACACGAAGGGATTCGACATCCTGCTTCGGGTCGCGCAGGGGATGCCTCGGGTCCTCTTTCTCACGGCGGGGGTTCGGCACCCGAGCCTGCTTGAGAACCTGCTGTCCCTCGGCCAGATTCCGCATGACGAGCTCCCGATGTGGTACGCCGCCGCGGACTTCTTCTTCCTCCCTTCGCGGTACGAGGGGTTTGGTCTTTCTACGCTCGAAGCCCTCTCGTTCGACCTCCCAATCGTCGTGAGCGACGCCGCGTGGCCGTTCCCAGAGGATCCGTCGCGCTGCGGGGTCGTTGTCCAGGGCACCCGAGAGCACGACTATGCAAAAGCGATCCAACGCGTCGTCGGGTCGAGGTCGCGGTTCACGCCCCGGAGCTTCGTGCTCCCACGCTTCGACTTTGCCATGTTCCGCGAGACGTGGCGGGGGTACATCGCATCGATCCTCGACACAGGGGGCTGAGAGACTCGACGCCGCAGAGAGTAGCGGAGGCGACGGTTGCGTCGAAACCAACTGCGAGGCCCCCTGGACGGCGTGAATCCAACTCCGGAGGCAGCTCCATGAACGCGGACGTTCGCGTTGGGGTCTTGACCCCCTACGGGCCCCAGGTCGTCGGGGGCGTGGAGGTCTTCAACGAGGGCCTTCGTCGCGCGTTCGGCGACGTAGAGATCTTTGCAAACACTGGCAATCACGGCCCGCAGTCCCGGGCGGATCTACGTCGCGTCGGGCTCGACCAACCAGTCGGCGCCGTTCACGCGGCACGTGCCCTCCTCCGGAGACATCGGGAAGAACCCTTCAACGTGATCCTGAGCAACGGGGTCTCCGGCTGGCCGTTGACCATCGCGAGACCCGGTGTCCCCCTTGTCCAGGTGTACCACAACACGATGGCGGGGTTTGCCCGCCGCGCCCTCTCTCTTCGCGGGGATCGGTTTACGACGGGGCGTGTAATGGGATTGTTCGACCGCCTCGCGGGGATTGGCAAGCACGTCGTCGGCGTGAGCCAGCCCGTCCTACGTGAGGTCGAGTCTCTTTACGGGTTCAGGGGGCGGCTCATTCCAAACGCCGTGGACACCGAAGCATTCAAACCCGCAAACCCAGGGCCCGAGCGCGCTCACCTTGGAATCCCCCGGGAGGCGAAGGTGGGCCTCTTCGTGGGCCGGCCGAACCGCACCAAGGGTTACGATATCCTCCTGCGCGTCGCAGAGGCGCTGCCAGATGTCGAGTTCCTAGTGGTCGGTGGGCGCCAAGGGACGACGGGCAATGTTCAGTCCCTCGGCCCGATTGCCCACGGTGACATGCCTCGAGTGTACGCGGCGTCGGACTTCTTCTTCCTCCCCTCGAGGTACGAAGGCCTCAGCCTCTCCCTCCTCGAGGCGCTCTCGTGTGACCTCCCCGTGGTCGTGAGCGAAGCCGCATGGCCGTTCGACGAGGAGCCCCTGACGTGCGGGGCCGTCGTCCCCGGAGATGGGGAGCGGGGGTTCGTCGATGCGATACGATACGTCTTGGGCGACCCCCAGAAGTTCTCACCCCGGGCGTTCGTCGTCCGTCGATACAACCTTGACGTGTTTCAGGAGACGTGGCGCAACTTCGTCGAGGCTCTCCTAGGCATGGGGAGCTGATCATGTCCGGAGGAATTCGGTTGGCTCTGCCGTACGCCACTCCCCCGCCAATCCCAAATCAACGAGAGGACGGCATGGGACCGCCAACGACGATTCCGGTCGACGATCCCCTTCGCGACCCCCTCGAAACTCCCGTGCGCCCAAGAGGGTCGAGCGACATCGCGACCCGGGAGAGGCATCTGGGACTCTGCCGGGACTTCGTGACCCGGCACCTCACGCACGACTCGATTCTCGTCGAAGTTGGAAGCGCGGACGCGCCGTTCGATCATCTGCCCAACCTCGGCCTCCGAAGACGGGTCTCGATGGATGTCGACATCCCTGCGTTGGGCAGGGCCGAGCGGGAGCGGAAGATGGAAGGGGGCTCGTTGATCGCCGCGGACGGCCACCACATGCCGATACGGGAGGAGTCCATTGACGGCATCGTCGCGGTGTTCGTCCTCGAACACCTTCGCTATCCTCGACGGTTTCTCCGGGAGGCGTGGCGGGTGCTCCGGCCGGGAGGGTTCCTCTTCGCCGTGACCCCGAACGTCGCGAATCCGATGTTCCTGCCCGTCCTCCTGATTCCGGTTCGCCTTCGGGAAAGGCTCCTTCGGATGGTCGGTGGCCATCCTGAGCATCGGTATCTCACATACCTTCGGGCCAACACGGCCCGGCGCCTGGACGCGCTCGCGTCCCAAACCGGGTTCGAGGTCGCACGAGTCGCGTTCCTTTGGGAAGACCACTACATTCTCAAGCTCCCCGCGGGAGAAATGATTCTCGGGGCCCTCGACCGGTGGGGCTCGGGGACGGACTTACAAGGGTTCGCGGGTCGCTTGTATGTTCTGCTGAAGAAAGGGGACAAGGCGGCACCGGACCCCAAGGGGGGCGGGCCTAGTTAGTCCCCAATGAAAGCGGTTTCTGAAGAACATAGAAAATGTTCATCACCATCAGTTTCTCTATGACGCTCGTCGGATGATACTTGGTCTTCCGAGGGAGCAGCGAACAAAGAATCTCGTCCAGGAAGACGACCGGCATCGAGGAATAGACGGGGCGATTGATGAGGGTCGATACCTTGGCCACGATCGAAGAGCAACACCTCTGCTCGTGCACGATCGCAAAGCCGGCGTCGGTGATGATCCGCCGAAAGATCCCCAGGGGGATTCCTCGCTCTCGCTTCGTGGTCCCCGGTCGGGGCCTCCTCCAATCGCCCATCGAGATGATGGGTTCGCGAGTCAGAAGATACGCGCCCGGCTTCAGGCATCGGAAGAGCTCGCGCACGACCCGGGTGACCCTCGGGAGATGATGAAGGACGCCGAGGCAGGTCGCCAGGTCAAAATGGTCGTCTGGGAACGGGAGGGAACCGTCGATTCCGGGCGCGACATAGCGCATCGGAACGCCGTTCAGATCCGGATGGGCGTAGTAGTCTGAGGGTTCCACAACGGTAATCGAGTCGATTCTAGCGAGGATCGGTTCAAACTCGTCTCCGTACGCACTCCCGAAGCCGAGGACCCTCGAAAACCGCCGGTTAGGGAGGAACCGAAACCCATACCGCACGTTGAGTGCGCGATCCGGGTAGGTGTAGCGCTCCCCTCGCTTCAGCTCGACGAAAGCTCCCTTCTCGTCCTCGAACCAGCGGGCGATTTCGTTGCGGTCGAAGTCGTCGCCATACAACTCGGTGCCATCGAAGTATCGCTGGAAGTCCCCGGACACCGCCAGGGAATCAGCGGGAACGACCTCATCCCCGCTTTCGGATCTTGCGGCAATCGGCCCCGGTCGAGCCATCACTCACCCTTCGCGGCCTAGGGCACCAATGAATGCGTCGCGGAGCATGCTCCAATCCGCCTTCACGATCCCGCCGATTCCGTAGAGGCAGGCGAAGTAAACCAGGGCCCCGGCCGGCACCCCAACGGAAAGAGGCAAGCTCAGCGCGAATAACGCGAAGACCATCAGGCCGCCCGCGAGGGAGGGGCGCACGAGGATGTTCCGGAGGTCGACGCGGACCGCGAATCGACGTGTGATAATCGTCCCGAGAATTCCGGTTACAGCCGAGCCTGTGACGAATCCGGCAGCCGCTCCGAGGGGGCCGAATCCGGTAATCAGAACGACAGAGAGCCCCACCAACGTGAGCGCCCCTGCGCACCCCACGTAGAGGTTCTCCGTCTGCCGTCCCACCACAGCCAGCACCGCCCCGTTCCCGATGCACGCGCTGGAAACGATGACGGCCCCCATGAGGACCCTGAACGCCTCCGCGGAACCCGCGAAGGCGGGACCGAACGAGATGGTCATGATGTCTCTGGCGTAGAGCGCGGCCCCGAGGGCCACCGGCAGGCCGAGGGCAAAGAAGAACCGTTGAGTGTGCTCGAGGATCGACGCAAGGCGCTCGGGGTTCGTCGCCCGGATTCGAGCCATCGTGGGAAGGAGGACGACATGGGCGAGCGTGAGGATGGACAGAACGATCAGGAGGAGGGAGAGGCCCGCGTTGAACAACCCGGCGTCGCCCGCGCTGCGAAGGATCGTCAGGAGCACGGGCCCGGTGCTCAGGATGATTGTCGAGATCACCGCACCGAGCGCAAAGGGAACCGCTCTCCGGAGAACGCTGGACGCTGTCCTTCGGTCGAACGTGTGGGAAAACCACGTGAACTTCCGCCGGACAAGTGCGATGGACAGGGCGAGCGATAGCCCGCCACCCGCCAGGAACGTGGCAGCAATCTCAAGCAAGCCGTAGCCGAGGGCGAGAAGCGCAAATGTGACCCCGATCGTGATCCCGCGTTCGGCAAGGACCACGAGGGCCGTATATTCCAGCCGTTCGTAGGCTCGGAAGAACGATTGAAACGTGCCCGCAAACGCCTGGAGCATCGTGGACCCCCCCAGGAGGAGGGTGACGGCCCGCGCGAAGGGATCGCTGAGAAGAACCTGGAGGCTCACCCACAGGGCGAGGAGAGAGACCGCGACGAAGGGCAAGCGGAGGACCGCCACGACGGTCAAGTACGCTCGCGCCCGCGAGGGGTCCGCGGCGACATCTCTCGCGATCACTTCGTCGAGGCCCGCAGACACGAACAGGAGGAAGAGCGAAGGGAACGCGAACCCGAAGACAAAGATGCCGTACGAGGTTGTGCCCAGTCTCCGGGCGAGGGTGACGGAGAGAAGGAAGGTCAACACCTGCACGATGAACTGAGCACCGGTCACCGCGGCAAAGTTGCGGCCTAGGCGGACAGCTTCGCGCATCTCAGGCCGTCACTCCGGACCCACCCCCGCGCCTTGAAGCGACACCAGGATGCGCATCCCCCCTAGGCGGTCCGGACGTAGTTTCTCTGGAAGCAGTTCTCCCAGAACACCTTCTGGTTCGCGTAGGCGTCGATCCCCGTCAGCGCCCGGAACCGCTCATTGTATGCCATGAACAGGTCCCGCTTGATCGTGTAGCCGGTGGAATTGAGGTTCGCGGGGTACCGAGAATCCGCCCAGCCGATCGGATAATCGATGAACCACTGGCGGGCCCAGGGAGCGCCCCGCTCGATCGAGATCGTGCGGATTAGGTCCGCAACCGCCAGGTGGTCCGAATGATCGGAACAGGTCCTGCAGTTCTGGCCCTCAAAACTCTGGCGGGTCCTATCGAAATCGGGGGCGTTGATCGTCGTCGTGGAATCGTACGGGGCGTACGTAGACACGATCGCGCTCACCGTAAGGTACAAATCCTGCCAGCTTCCGTATGTCGTCGACCCATCGACCGCCGTGAGGCTCAGGATGAGTCCGTCGCGAAGCTTCGCGAGGCTGACGAACCCAGTGGACAGCCATCCGAATCCGTCCTCATTGCCATCGGGCAGCCGCATGAAGATTGAGATGGTTTGTCCGTACGACCGTTGCCACACATTGTGGCAGACGGCGGGAGTGCTGTGGCAGAACGGCACGCTCTTTGCGATCTCCGTCTGAGGCCCGGTGACGTACTGCACGCTCGCCATCGTAGCCTCCTCCCGGGCCTGCCAATAGCTTGGCGACATACCGGCGTCTCCCGCCGTGACGATGATGAAGAGCAGGTTGTTCCCAGCCTGGTAGTCGGACACAGAACTCGGCGACTCGAACAGCTGCCAATCGTCCTCGTGTGCGTGAACGTAGACGGACCATGCGGGGCCGCTGGGGGGAGGGGAAGGAGGGGGAGGTGGTGGGGTCTGGCCTGGGATCGCAATCGCCGTCGCCTTGCACTGACAGAGGTTGGGATAGACGTGGAGCTGTGCGTAAACGGTCTGCCCGACGAGTTCCAGCGGGAGCTGGAAGGATGCGTGGACGCTCGTGACAACGACGGGAAGGGGCGTGTTCACGCCGATGAAATATTCGTCCGCGCCTCTCGTGTTCACGTCAAAGTGGACGTGGGCATAGTACAGCTGGAAATATCCGTCAGGGTTCACCGAGACGGCGTCGCCGTAGGCGTCGGGGTTCAGGTCGTGATCCGGGTGGGTGTCGTAGGGTTGAGGATACTGCACGGAATAGTAGACCCCGATTGTGCTGCCAGAGAGACGGAGAGTTCCGCCGGACGATGGGCCGTTGAAATCGACAAGAACGCTTACGACGAAGCACCCGCTGTCCAAGTCCTCGTAGAGTCGCACAGACCCATCCCACTGCGCATACGTGAAAACGTCACCGTCCCATCGGAACGAATTGTCGTAGCTCGCGATGAGGACCCGACCCGGTTGACATGAAATCGCCGAGGCTCGGACGGTGGTCAGGCCGGTGGAAATTGTCGCGATGGCGAGGCACATGAGAACGACCACCGCCAGCCGATGTCGTCCCCGCCCGAACGCGCGTGTGGGGGGTATCTTCGCACGGATTCCCAGTCGTCCCGACTCTTTGCCAAGCATGACCGAATTCATTGCCGGGAGGCCCTTAACCCCCATGTACACAGGTGACGAGCAAAAGAGCCCCGTACTGGTTTGTAGGACCCGCGGGCCAGCCCATGGGTTGGTGGGAGGTCGTTAGATTCGAACCTCCCATTGGGCCATTGGAGGCGTCAACCCGGTCGAAGCGACGGCTGGGCTCGCGGCGGTCATCGGTCAGTCACTTTTTTGTGACTCAGTCATCAAAAGATTACTATCTGCTTTAAGAGGGGTCCCTCCCCGAATCAGGAGACCCACCCCGCGACACTCACGATCGGCTCATACCACCCTAAAGTAGTTTCTGTGGAAACAGTTCTCCCAGAACGTCGGGTTGGAGGCATAGGTGTCCGTGCCCGTAAGGTCCTTCAGGCGATTGTTGTACGCCATGAAGAGATCCCTCTTGAGCTGATAGTCCGAGGGGCTGAGGTTTTCGGGATACCGCGAATCGGCGAAGCAGATCGCGTAGTCGATAAACCAGGCGCGGCTCCAAGGCGCCCCCGGGGCAATGGTGATCGCGTAGACCAAATCGGCGACCGCGAGATGGTCCGAGTGGTCGGCGCAGCCGGTGCAGTCCCGCCCTTCAAAGCTCTGGCGGTTCCGGTCGAAATCGGGGGCGTTCACCTTGGTCGTGGAGTCGTATGGAGCGAACGTGGAAAAGGCCGCCGCCACGGTGAGGTAGAGGTCTTCCCAGCTGTTGTACGTCGTCGACTGGTCGACCGCCGTGATGCTCAGGATCAGGCCGTCCCGCAGCTTCGCGAGGCTCTGGAACCCGGTGCCGGGGAACCCGCTCCCGTCCGTGTTTCCATCGGGAAGGCGCATGAATAGGGTGACCGTCGTCCCGTAGTTCCACTGCGAAATGGTGTGGCACACCGAAGAGGGACTGTTGTAGCAGACCGTCGTCGCTGACGTGCTTTCGGACGCGGCGCCGACTACGAACTTCACGCTCGCCTTGAGGGCTTCCTCCCGCGCTTGCCAAAACGACATCGAGTTCCCCGCGTCGCCCGCCGTGAGTACCACGAAGAGCAAATGATTCCCGGCTTGGTATTCCTCTACCGATGTGGGGGTCTCAAAGAGTTGCCAGTCGTCCTCGTGGGCGTGAATGAAGACAGACCAGGAGCCAGAAGGAGGCGGGGGAGGAGGTGGAGGGGGTGGGGGCGGCGGGGGAGGACCGGAGGGGAGATCGAGGCTCGTCACCTTGCACGTACACTTGTCCGGTCCAACGTGGATCTGCGCCTTGACCGTGTTCCCGAGGAGGTCCAGGGGCAGGGTGAACGTCGCACCGACATTCGAGACGACGGCGGGAACCCCAATGCCCTTGATGGCGAATTCGTCCGCTCCCCGTCCATTGATGTCGAAGTTAGTCTTGACACGGTACGTGAGGTAGTCACCGGCGGGGGGGTTCCAAGACGTCAGGTCACCATAAGCGTTCTGACCCTTGTTCGCATAGGACGTGAAGTCATTGGGAAATTGAATCGTGAAGGAGACAAGGGGGTCGCCGGTGAGGGCAAGGACCCCTCCCAACGGAAGACCGGTGAAGGCGACCTCGACTCCAAGAACGTTGCAGTCCTGATCCCGCTCCACGAGCAGCTGGACCGAACCCGTCCACGTGACCGTGTTCGTCGGCGTGAGCCCGCCGTCAGCCCACGTGAACGAGTTGTTTACATCGGCGTCCACCGTCCAGCCCGGTTCGCACGACGCGGCGGCGGCGCGACCGCCGAGCAGGCCGGAGCTCACCATCAGGAAGACCAGGCTCACCGCGAGAATGGAACCCACAGGCACCCTTCCCGCCCGTCGCGCGGACGTGACGGACGTCATCAACACCGAAGATGTGGACCGAGCGTTAGGCATGATTCAAACGAATCGGGCGGGGACTAAGTCGAGTATGTACACACGTTGAGCAGAACGGGCACAGGTAGCGTGGAGGGTTTAATTGGGCCTCCCGCCACGAGCGTCCAGGATCCGGAATGCGTGAGCGTGAAGACGGCGCACCGGGATTCGTGTTCGAGTACTCCAAGGAGTTCCACGACCTCGTTATCGAGATGCACCGGGGTCGGGAGCGCCTCCCCCGCTACTCGAACTGGATCCACGACAACCTAGGGGCCGAAGGAAGCCGGCTCGACCACTTCTCGAGATATCTCTACCCGGAGATTCGACGTCATTGCGGCGACCTGGCCGACCGGCGCGTCCTCGATTTCGGATGCGGCACGGGGGCCTCGACGGCGGTCCTCGCGAGCCATTCCCGCGAGGTCGTCGCCTTCGACATCAACCCGCAGGTCGTTGGGATCTGCCGAAAGCGCCTCGAGGAGCATGGTCTTGGGGATCGGACGCGGGTCATCTCCGCCCCGGATCTCCGATCCATCCTCGGCGACATCGGCACGTTCGACTTCATTCTCCTGGAGGCGGTCCTCGAGCACGTCCCAATCTCCTTGAGCGGACTCCGGGGGGACCTGCTCCGCTCCCTCTTCAGCGTCCTCAAACCCGGGGGGCATCTGTTCATCAGCGGGACGCCGAATCGCATCTGGCCATACGACTTCCACACAACGCAATTGTGGTGGATCCCGTGGACCCCGCCGGGGTCGAGATGGGCGTACGCGAGGGCTCTCAGGAAGGGGCGGGTCGCGAACAATCCCCGAGGCCCTCTATTCCTCGAGGAGGAGGGTGCTTGGGGGATGACGTACTTCGAGATCTTGAGGTCTCTCCCTCGGGGCGCGTTTCAGGTCGTGAACTCTCTGCCGGGCCACAATCGCCACGTCTCGTACTCATACCGCCCGCACTACCGGGAGATCTTCGACCTTCTCGTCTACTCGTTCCTCACGTCGTGGACGAAGCTCCCTCCGACAGTACTGTGCCCCGCAATCGAGAACCTGGCCATTCGGAAGCTCGACGGCTCACGACGCAGCAATCCCCCAGAGTCAGCGTCAGGCAACGTTCGTGGGGA
>VBML01000031.1 GCA_005878915.1 Methanobacteriota archaeon
GTTTCCATGAGAGTCCTTCACGCCTCCATTGATCGTAAGTCCGATTACGGGGATGTCTAGGCTCGATGCGGAAGCAGGGATGTCCTTGGAGGGGGCCGGGATGGTGCGCCCTTCCACGGTGACGTTAAAGTACGCGGTCCCCGGGTGCAGGTCTCGGAACTCGTAACGTCCCTTGGCATCCGCCGTCGTGGTGTTCCGCACGCCGAGGTCACGGCTCTGGACCACGAGGCTAGCTCCCGGGAGGGTCCGGTCCTGCGCCGCATCGAACTGTCCGTTCGCGTCCATGTCCAGGAACACACGGCCGCTGACGGTGGACGCAGGGAGGGGCACGTTCCAGGTGATTAACCAGTCGGGGACGAGGTTCCCGTCTACATCGACGTTCCGTCGCATCGCCGCGTCATCGGAGACCATAATCGTTGTCGTCTGGAGGGTGGTCGTGCCCACCCGGGTCCGCGGGTTCACCCCTCCGATCGAGGCGGTGAGCGTGACCTCGCCAAAGGGAGCGAGGACGGAGTACCGGCCCTGGGCATCCGTCGTTGCCTCGTAATGGGGCACGCCGAGTTCGTCGGTGACGGTGATGTGGACCCCGGGGACCGGCGTCCGCCCGCCGATGGTGACCGTGCCGTTCACGAAGGCCCCGTCGTAGTACTTCGCAAACACGACGCCCTGGCTGTACACCGCGCCGGCAGAGAGGTCGACAACACCGGTTGCCTTCCCCGCCGTGATGTTCGCCTGGAGCCGTGCAGCGTCGAAGTAGTTCACCGCTCGCCACGCGGTCGTATGGTTCGGCGTATCCGCGAACGGGTTGTAGTACGCGGTCCGGTAGACGGTCCGCCAGTGCGCCAGGTTCCATCCCGGGAGCGGTACGAGGGCCTGCGCGGTCTGGCCCGAGAGGCCCGGAATCCCGTCGTCCTTGGCGGCCCCCACCTCCTTGGGCTCGAACCCTGCGTACACGCGGTAGAAGAAGGAGTGGTAGAACATCGGCCTGTATTCGATCGTCCCCGCTGCGTTGGTCGGGCGATCGAACTCCGCTAGGTTCTGGAGGGGTATTTCGCGGGTGCCCACGGTGACGTTGATCCGGAAGAAGTCGATGGGAAGGATGCGGCCATCTCGCGCGTTGACCACGCGGTGGTCCGAGAGCTTGATCGGCGCGTAGAAGATCCCCGTGTTCGAGGCGCTCGAGGGGAAGAGCCGGGAGTCCACGGCGAAGTACCGGATGCTCTTCCCCGTCGCTTCGCGAATCGCTCGGTACAAGTCCGCTTGGCGGTCCGTGCTGAGCTTCGAGGTCAGGAGGTCCCCCGCGTAGATGTACAGCGCGTTCGTCGCCTGCATCTTGTCATCGTAGTAGCCGTACCGGACGGGGTTCCCCTTCACGAGCGGGATCAGGGCGTCGGGCGATCGGAAGGCGGACTGGACCCCGTCCGGGTCGATCCCGGACGCGAGGAGGGCCGATCGCACCGGCCCCGAGAGGGAGCGACCATGGCCCCAGAAGTCCCCTTCGATGAGCCGAAGACTCAGGAGAGCGATCGCCTCGTTCTCGCTCTGCGCCGAGATCGCGTTCCCCGCGAGGTGATACCCGTTCTGGAAGTTGTCCGCCACCGTGGGGTGCGCGCCCTTGTCGACCGCCTCGAACCCGTAGTCCCACCAGCTCAGGAACGCGGGCCGCTGCGAGAAGTCCACGTCCGTGTCCTGTGTGGCGAACCATTCCCACGCGGCCGGGTAGTACTCCTTCGTGTGCGGGAGGGAGAAGCCGAACGCTCCCAGATAGAACGGGTTCCGGCCGTTCGTCAGGCTGTTGTAGTTCGCGGGCCGGAGAAACTCCGGCGTCAGGTCGTAAATCTGACGGTCGTACGCGTACTTGTCTTCGAATGGGATCGCCGCATCGACGGCGTACCAGACGTTCGGGACGAGGAAGACGAACACGATGATGATGGCTCCGACGACGTGGCGGGGCTTGACGCTCTTCCGGATCGCCGCGCGACGGCTCCCGGCCGCCACGCTCAGGTACGTCCGCTTCAGTCCGTCGTAGTCGAGCCGCTGGATGATGAGCCCGATTGCGAATCCTGCGCTCGCCGCGAACGCGGGGCTCGCGTTGAAGATGAACCGCGCGGCCGCCTGCGCCATGATGATCGCAGCGAGGGTCCAAACGACAAAGAACAGATAGGCGGTCTCCGTCCGTTTCCCCGAGACGAACTGCCACAAGAGGTACCCGACGGCCCCCCAGCTGAGGAAGTACGTCCCCCATCCGAAGGACAGGATGATCTGGCTCAACGGCGGGGCCTGTGCCTCCGCGATCGTCTCGTACAGTTTCGTCTGGACGAAGTACCCCGCCCCGCTGACGAAGGCGTTCGCGAAGGACGGGTTCACGAGAATTCCAATCCCGAGGGCGATGCTCGATGCCCCAATCACGGTCGGGAGCACGAGGGCCCAGGGATAGTCCCTCGTGACGGTGAACAGGAACGCGAGGCCGATCGCGGCGGCGAACAAGTACGCAGGGACGTCGAACCAGACCTTGACCTGGTTCATCTCCACATACCACGGGAAGGAGATGAGGAGGGCAACGCCCATCGTGATTGCGAACGCGATGGTGATTCCGAGGGTGTCTTTGTTCCGGATTCGGTGGAAGAACAGCTGGAACACGAAGTATATGAGGAGGATGATCGGCGCGTACGCCCAGCCCTGCCACGTGAGGGCGACCGCTCCAATGCAGAATGCGGCCATGAGACTGTAGAGGACCGAGGTCGGGTTCTCGCGGAAGAAGAGGGTGATCCCCGCACGGATGGCGGAGAGCGTCCGCCATCTCTCCACCCATCGCTTTTCGTTCATCGTCGTGAGGGCCCGGAAGAAAAAGAAGTACCCGCTTACCACGAAGAAGAGCACGAACGCGTCGTGGTCTGCGTTGCTCGCGACCGACCTCTGGAGATGGCCCGGAGAAATCGCGAGAAGGAACGCGGCGATGAGCCCCGCCCGCCGGTCGAACGCATCCTTCACGAGGGCGTACAGCGGGAAGATGGTCAGGGAGCCGAAGAACGCCGTCGTGAGGATGAAGGACCACGTGATGGCGTCCCACGGCGTGGGGAATGCGGGGGAGATGACGTACCCGGAGAGGAGGGCCCACCAGTGGAACAGCGGGGGCCGCGGATTCGTGAGCCCGAGGGGGTAGTTCAATCCTGGGTCGAACGTGAGCTGGTGGCCGTTCTGGAACGCATATCGGATGATCGCATCGTGGTAGAACGAGTCGGACCCGCCCGAATACAGTCGGTCCGGGATCGCGGCGCCGTACACGAAGTACGTCCGCATGAACAACGCGAGCCCGAAGACGATGAGGAGGGCGGCGAGCGTGGACCAGTTCGCCCTCAACCACTGCTTCTCGTCGGCCACACGTTCGCCTCCCGAGACGGCGCCCCGCCTACACGGAGCCCCATATTTAGGGTTGCTTCCGAGCCGTCCAGCTTACAAGGACAGCGGCGTGAGTAGACCCCCTCGGGTCAAGAGGCTTTTGGCGCACGATTCGAACCCTTGCGGACCCGGGAACATTTATGGGAGGCCGCGCGTTCGTCGGCGCGGATGAAGCGGGACCTGATGGAGATCCTGTGTTGCCCCGTGTGCAAGGGGGACCTGGACCTCCGGGTCGTGCTGGAAAAGGACGAAGTGGTCACGGGGATCCTCCATTGCAAACACTGCAACCACGATTACGAGATTCAGGACGGAATCCCGAACCTGTTGCCCCCCGACTTCAAATGAACTCGGCCTGAGCGGCCAAGATGTCTTCGCGAGTTGCTGCGAGCGCGTAGCTCTCAAGGGGTTCCGAATTGAGCACGAGGAACTGTCGACCCCATCCGAACTTTGAAAGGATCTCCTCCGCCTGCTGACCGTGGCCTAGGATCGATAGCGCGGCCGCGAACGCCTCCACGCTGGAGAGGAGGAACGGCTTCCCGTAATTCACGGGGTTCGCCGCGAGGAGAAAGGGAAGCGCTCGGGAGGGATGGCGGGGGACCGCCGGAACGGGCCCCGCATTCCAGGAACTGTCAACGACGGCGAGGCCATGGGCCTCCGCCGCGGCGCGGTCGAGCGGGGACAGGACATGCTCCCCGGTGGGGTGGAGCACGACGCACCCGCGGGGCAAGAACCTCGATCGACGCGCTGCATCGGCTAGCTCGAACCGGAGGAGCCTCCGCGCCGTGCACCGCTTCGGATCGCATTCTTCGAGCATGAGGGCGATGAGGCGAATGCGATCGTGATACTTCGACAACTGAACCACCAAACTGGAAAGTGCTTAAATAGCGTGAGATAGATGCTTCCGCATCGGATTGGGGGAGGAAACGACTCCGGTCTTCTCCCGGGAGGAAGGTTTCGATGTCATCGATTAGAGGTGGGTTTGGAAGCGCATTCGCTCTACTGCTCGCAGTTGTCGGGATTGCCGCCGTTCTCGTGCTCGTCTCGCCGGCGCTCAACGGTTCCGGATCCCGCGCCCTCCCCGGAGGGCTGGGCGGGCAGTTCGCCAGCGGGGGATCGATGCCCCTCTCTCCGCGCAGCCTCGACGTGCAGCCCCGGGAGATTACTCCCGTTTCGGTCACGACCGAGGGAACGGGGACGACGGGTGGAAGCCCGGGCCCCACGTCCCAGAGTGGCGGACCCGGGCCAACGGACCCACCGTTCGGGACGGAAGTGCGCGTGACCTCGGACCCCGATGCGCAGACGCATCCGAGCATCGCGTCGGAGCCTGGCGGGTCCGTCCTCTACGCTGTGTACACGGACCAGGCGGGCGCGACGACCGACGTCTTCCTCTCGCGGTCCACCGACGGTGGCGTGACCTGGACCTCCGTCGGAGTCGCGACCTCCGGCTCGTACAACGAATTTGAGCCCCGCGTTGTCGTTCACGGGTCGCGGGTGTTTGTATTCTTCAGCTCCGACGACCCTGGCCTGCTGCGCGGATTCCACTACGCGGTCTCGACGAATCAGGGCCTGTCGTGGACGGTGAGCGCGGTGAACTACGGGGCCACGGCCCCCTTCAGGGACCTCCGGACCCCGGACGCGTCCTCGTACAACTCCCAGTGGTTGTATGCGACCTACGATTCCAATTGCGACATGGGCTCCCCGGGCGCAGCGCCGTGTTTCGCCTCCGCCCCCTCCTATACCCCGATCACGGTTCTCTTCGACTCCACCGGCATGCTCGTCAACCCGACGATTTACTTCCCCTTCGGAGTCGACGTCGTCGAGCCTTCAATCATCGCGAAGGCAGGACAGACCTTGTTTGTTGGCGACATCGACGCCACGGCCCCCTTCATTGGCGGCCCCCCCGGGAGCCACACCGTCATCCTGGCTCAGACCCCCACGGGACAGAACACCGGCAGCTCATGGTCGCAGCCGCTCTACAATCCTAACCTTAGCATGGACGTCGTCCGGGTCGACGCCTCCGGCTTCGGCCAGACCGTTCTCATGGCGTACCAATACATCAATCCGGCCGGCGGGATCCCGAATCACGTGATCGCGTCCCTCTCCAGCAAGGACGATGGCGCGACCTTCACCTTCGGCCCCCTCGCCGCCGTCGGCGGCGTAGAAGTGAAGGATCCGGCGACTTTCGCTGCGGGCGGGATCCTCCAGGCGACGTTCGTCAACGGAGCGGACCTGGGGTACGCGACCTCAAGCGACGGCGGGGATACATGGTCGTCGATAGCCAAGGTCAACAGCAATGTTGGGAGTGCCTTCGACGCGGTTAGGTCGAGCGACATCGTAGTGGACTCCTCCCTAGGTGCCATGGTCGGCTGGCAAGACAGCCGCGATGGGAACCCGAATATCTACTTCACGATGTTTCAACGATACAGCGTCACGATAGCGACGAACCCTCCTTCCCTTCGGGTCCGGTTCGACACGGGCGCGTTCCAGCCAGCCCCTGAGACGCAACCCCTCGTCGCGGGTTCGAGCCACGCGATTGAGGCCCAGAGCCCGCAGGCGGCAGGGGCAGGGGTCCAATACGTGTTCGTCCAGTGGAGCGACGGGTCGACCGCGAACCCGCGCACGATTACGGTTACCGCGGACATCACGTACACCGCGAACATGGTGAAGCAGTACCAGATCACCGTCGACTCGATCCCCGGAGGGCGGACGGTCTCGGTGAACGGCGCCTCACAGACCGCGCCGTACAACTTCTGGTGCAACGACACAGCGACAGCGGCCCTGGACGCGCCGAGCCCGCAGACGGTCTCGCCGACGAGCCAGTATCGATTCGCGGCATGGAGCGACGCCCTCGGGCAAGCCCACCAGATCACGTGCAACAATGTCCTCACCGTTACAGCGACCTTCATCCTCCAGTTCCAGCTGACGGTCGCGACGAGCCCCTCCGGGCGTGAGGTTCGCGTTGGCGGCACTCCACAGACAGGCCCCTACGCGTTCTATTGCGACAATGCGTCCTCCGTCAGCCTCAACGTGGTGAGCCCGCAGGCCTCCGGCCCGGGGACGCGATATCGGTACGACGCCTGGAGCGATGGCGGGGCCCAGTCACACCAGATCGCGTGCACGGGATCCGCCACGGTCACGGCGTCCTTCGTCCTGCAGTATCAGGTGACGATTGGCTCGACCCCATCCGGTCGAGCCGTCACCGTGAACGGGGTCCCGCAGACGACTCCGTTCCCGGATTACTATGACGTAAACGCCCAGATCGGACTCTTGGTTCCGTCCCCCCAGAGCCTCAGCACAACGACTCGGTACTCGTTCTCCGCATGGAACGACGGAAACCCGAATCCCTCCCGCATTATTGTCGTGGATTCTGTGAAGACATTTACCGCGCTCTTCACGACGGAATATTACCTCACGATAAGCTCCTCCCCGTCCGGCGGCGGGTTCACGGTGAACCCCGGGAGCGGGTGGCATCCCGACGGCGACTTCGTCGCCATCAGCACGAACAAACCCAACGATGGCTCCACGGACCGGTACCGATTCGGGAAGTGGGATGGAGATTTCGTATCGTATTCGTCGTCGGCGAACCTCCTTATCGACCGACCGATCACGATCACCGCGATCTGGGTCCACCAGTTCAAGATCGACATCCAGACGAACGTTCCCGGCAGGACGATCTCCGTGGACATTGACGGGACACCGACGCTCGTCTCCGCGGGAGGCGTGTCCCTCTGGTGGAACGAGACGACGTCCCACACGGTGTCCTCCGAGCCGACGGTGTCGGTCTCCGGAACGGAGCGGTGGGCCTTCTCCTCGTGGACCGGCGGCGGGTCGAACCCGTACACGATCTCCGCGACCAGCGCGGGCGCATACACCGCCACATACACGCACCAATACCTGATCACGCTGACCGTCTCCCCGACCTCAGGGCCGACGGTGACCGTCGACAACCAAGCGTACGTGCCCGGGACGCCCCTCTGGTGGGACGACGCGAGCTCGCACACTCTCAACGCTGTCGCGACGCAGAACGGCGCGACCGGCACCCGCTATGTCTTCGCGGGTTGGGAGACGGCGAGCGTCCCGTCCCTGCGGACATACACCGTCAGCTCGTCCGCTGCGCTCACGGCGACGTTCACGACGCAGTACCTCCTGACCATCACCTCACAATACGGCGATCCGGTCTGCCAAGGCGCCGCGGAGACGGTGTCGGGCGGATGCTGGTACGTGGCGGGTACCTCGGCATCGGTGACGGTGACGACTCCGGTCCAAGCGGGCGGGGCAAAGCGTGCCTTCACCGGTTGGTCGGTGAACGGCACGGGCTCCGGTAGCGCGCCGACCCTGCAGGTGTCGATGACCGGGCCGAAGACCGCGGAGGCGGGATGGCGGGACGTCGCGTTTGTCGAGGAGTACGGGGTCGCTCTCGGGACCTTGATTGCGGTGATCGTTGCCGTGATCCTGATCCTGCTCGTCCTGATGATGCGCCGACGGAGGCAGGGTCCGCAGGCGGTCCCCCCTCCGATGGCCCAGGCGCCTCCCACGCTCGTCCAGGCTCCGGCGACGCCACCGCCGCCGGCGATGCAGGAAGCGACCGGCACGAAGACGTGTGCATCGTGCGGGATGGAAATCCCCGGGGGAGCGTCAACCTGCCCCGTGTGCGGTTCTCCGGTCTAGACATGAATGTCCCCGCCCCGAGCGGGGACCCTCTCCATTTTCATCCGGGCCACCGCAGGTTCTTCTACGCCGCCCCCCTTCGCGATTCGCCACTGTGATGAGACCGTCAACGCTGATTCCTGATGAATGATGGGCGATCTGAGTGGCCCGTTTGTCAACGCGGTGGACCGTCACCGCGGTTACCTTCTTATACGCCGCCCCGGGATGAGGGCGCGGGATGCGCTCATGGTGAACGGGTTCGACATCATCGGGCAGAACCGGACTCTCCAGATCCACTGGGGAAAGCGGATCGCGGGGTTCCTCGTCGATTGCATCGTCGTCCTTGCTCCCGTATGGATGCTCCTCTTCTTCCTTGGAGAGCGGCGCGTGGCTTCCTACGGCGTCGTTTCCGGCATCGGTTTCTTCGCGTATTCGACCGTGTCGGAGCGCCTCTGGCGGAAGACCGTGGGGAAGGCGCTCGCAGGCCTCGAGGTCCGCCCCGTCGCGGGGGCGATGACGCTAGGGAAGGCCGCGGTCCGCAATGTCCCGAAGTTGTTCTGGTTCCTGTTCCCGCTCCTGGACACGATCGCGGGGCTCCTCGTGGAAGGGGACCCGCGACAGCGGTTCTCCGACCGGATCCTCGGGACGACGGTCGCGCAATCCTCTCTCGTCCACGTGCGGCTCCATCGCATCGAGTCCCCGCAGTAGCCCAGACGGTTAAATAGCGAGCCGCGAATCTGCGCATGGGTGGCATCGTGATTTTCGTTACCCAGCTAACGGTGATTCCCGGCCAGCTCGAGGAGGCGACCCGAATGTTCAAGCATCCGAAGATCCCCGCCAACGTCGTCCTCCACGAGTTCCTGGGCCTCCTTGGGAAACCGGATGCCCTCGCGATTTTCGAGGCCCCGGACGCCGTCACCGCGGCGGACTTCACCGTGCAGTTCGGGCGGGTGGCGGACGTCACGACCTCGCTCGCGCTCCCGATTGAAGAGTTCAAGTGGACGTGGTAGGCGTCCGCCCCCGGTTCGGCGCGCCTTACTCTAGGCGCTGGCTCAAGAAGAGGGCCGACCGGTCGGAGATCTCGAGGGTGCTCTGGGGCGGGTACGAGGTTGTATCGATGCGCAGCCCGTCGCCTCGTTGGACCTCCGGAACCCCAGGGTTTCCGTCGATGAACTCGGCCCCATGCGCGGACCAATTCTGCACGGTCAGGTCCGCGAAGGATGTGCGGAGGAGGGCGATGCCTCCGGAAGCATTCCGGACCAACAGGTACATCTCCGACGGCAGGCGGCCCCCCGGCACATCCCTAAACGTGACCGACCAGTTCGTTCCGTCTCGAATGATGGTCACTGAGAACCGCGGAGTAGGGGCGGGACCTCGAACGCCCGAAATGAGGACGTAGAGGAGCACGAAGAGGCCAGCGACGATGGCCACCATCAGCACCCGCCAAGCGAGGGGTGAGATCGCCCTGAGCTTGCGGATCTCTTGCGGGCCTTCCATGGGCCGGTCCACCGCTGCCGCCATCCCCGGAGGGGGCGCGGGCCTAAAAAGCCGCCGCACATGCTGCGCAGGGGTATCCCTCGTGTGACTTCAAAGACTGAGGAAAAGAAGAAAGGAAGAAAAGGGAAAAGGGTGGGTTTCAGAGGTGCCGTGTGCTCAGATCGTGCCCGTCCACAGGACGTTCGAGCCGTCTTGGATGGTGATCTGGTTGCCAGCGTTCGGGTACGTTGTCTTCGAAATGGTGATTAGCGCACTCACTTCGAGGTTTATGGCGCTCGAGACCACCGGTAGGTACTGAACACCACCGGACGCGGTCTTCAGGGCGTTCAAGGTGGCCTGTCCGGGCGGATTCACGATCGACGAGTTCACCTGCCATCGCATCAGGAACGTCGTCGTGGTCAACGCATGCTGGGCGGGCAGCGAATCGACGCGCAGCACCCAGTTCGCGCTCGTGTCGGACCTCGACATGCCGATCAGCTGCGGGGCGTTGCCCGGTCCGGTCAGCAGACCGCTGACCATGACGTACAACACGGCCGCCAATACCACGGTAATCGCGACCATCAGGATGGTCGCAATGACCGGAGACACCGCACTCTCATCCTCTCGGATGAGGCGCACATTCTTCATAGTTTTGTCCTCCTGCGGCTTTCGCCGCTTACAGCTGAGTCCGGATGGACGGCCTTAAGGGTTTCGTTCCTGTTAGGGGGCCTTGATAATGAGATAAACAGAGGGGGTCCGCGGACGTCCCGCGACGACGACTTATTTCGCAACAATCCCCTGATCCGTGATCGAAAACTCGTAGAGACCCGTCTTTTCCGGGTGGTTCCGCACCTTGCGGAGGACAAGGATTCGCCGGAACTCGTTCTCGTGGCGCACACGCTCCAGTTCGACGATGCAGTCAACGATCTCCTCGACCCCGCTCTGCGTGCGCGTGTCGTAGACCCCCGAGAGCATCGTGAGGAGGGCGACCCCCTCCTCGTGCTGCGTGTGGGCCTTGATTGTTCGCAGGGCTGATAACACATCCGCGTGGGCGTAGTACTCGAAGAAGAAGTCCAACGAATCCACGACGATCCGGAACGGTGGCTTCCGCTTCGAGACGTAGTACGTCAGGGACGTAAGGAAGTTGATGCTCTGCCCGGGGCTTTTTCCCGCCGCCTCCGACCGGAGGTCCTTGACACTGATGCCCTCCTGCCGGTACCGGGAAACTTGGAGCTTGCGGGCGAGGACGTTTTCGTAGTAGAGGTTCCCGATGTTCACGATCTCGATGTCCGACTTCCACCCGAAGTCCTCCATCGTTGACGTGACCTCCTCGTCCCGCTCCATCGTCGTGAAATACACGACGTTCTCGTCCTTGACCCCCGCCCCGGCGAACTGCTTCGCGGCGAGTTCCGTGCCCGAGCCCGGGGGCCCCATCATGAGGACGGTGAACCCCTTCGGGAGGCCGTTCATCAAGGCCTTGTCGAGGGCCGCAATCCCCGTCGAGGCGACCTTCGCCACCTTACCCCTCCGCCTCGACCTGCAGCGTCTCGTCGCTCACGAGGTTCAGCATGTTCCGGATGTCCTCCGACTCATATTGCTCCATGGAGAAGATGATTGTGTACGCCTCCTTCGCGCGGAGGTTGTTCACCAGGATGTGGAGGAACTCGCTCAGGATCTTCGTGTTGTTGTGAATCGCTAGGCTGTTGATCGAGTCGAGGATCACGAGGTTCTTTCGGTCCTTCGTCTTCCGAATCAGGTACTCGACCTTGAGCATGAGGTTCTCGAGCATCGTCGGGCTCTCGACGTACACCGCGTGCTCGTGCTTGTGCCCCGGGGACATCATGATCTGGGAGATGCAGTCGACGAACCAGATGTGGTCGAGGCGGATCTCGAGGACCTCCAGGGCGTTGATGATCGAGGCCGAGGGGATCGTGGAGGTGACGTAGATCGCGTCGAGCGACTTCTTGATCGAGAACACGTCGAGCAGCGCCCGGATCACGTCGAAGTAGTGCTCCGCCCGCATCCGCAGGGTCACCGCCGCGGCCTCCGGGAGGGAGGAGAGCTTCTCACTCACCTCCGTCGTCACGGCCATGCGTCAGCCCCCTGCGGTGGCGATGCTGCCGCCCTTCAAGAGGGGGACGAGGAGGACGCCGACGGTCGTCAGGTCGAGGACGTACTTCGCGCGGGAGTGCATCGTGCCCCGCATCTTGACGGCCTGCAGTGTCCGAAGGAGGTCGCCGCGGCGTTCGAGGTTGCCGGTGACGATGACACCGTCCGCGATCGCCTCCTCGACGCCGTACTCGGAGTACCGCTCCTCCGTCGGACTGATCTCCGAGACGAGGAGGGTCGTGCATCCGCGCGAGCTCAACATCGAGCCGAGCTTGAGGATGAAGTCGCGGATGTTCTCCTGGGTCTTCAGGCGGTAGCAGACGGAGGTGATCGAGTCGATGACGAGCCGTTTGATGTTGAGCTCGTCGACGATGTTCCCGATCGCCCCGACGAGGATGTTCACCTCCTCGAACTCGAACTCCAGTTTCTCGAGGCCGAGCTTCTCGTAGACGACGGGCAGGTCGATGAACACGAGGCGACCGTCCTTGATCAGCTTCCGGTCGAAGAAGTCGTAGGGAATGATGTTCGAGAGGAGCTTCTCGTAGCTCTCAGTGACGCTGACGTAGAGACTGTTCTCCCCGACGATCGCCCCGTGGACGAGGAACTCGAGGCACAGGGACGTCTTCCCGGTCCCGATGCTCCCGGTGATCAGGACGGTGTTCCCGCGGGGGATTCCGCCGTTGAGGATGTTGTCGAGGCCGTCGATTCCCGTGATGCACCGCTCGCGTTCTTCCGTTTCCTCCCTCTCGCGAGGGGCCATCGGGCTCGCAGAACGTGGTCACTCCCTTTAGGCTTTCGGGGTCTGTCTCTGGAGTAAGACCCGGACACGCGCCCCGCCTCGCGGGGGCGCCCATCGGGCCGCGATACGTTTTATACGCCGCTCGTCGTGTGAGTTCAGAACCCCATGGACCCCGTCCTGCAGGTTGCCCTCGACTTCATGCACGCGAAGCGGGCCCTCCAGGCCGCGAAGGAAGCGGTGGAGGGCGGCGCGGACTGGATTGAGGCGGGGACGCCGCTGATCAAATCGGAGGGCGTGGAGGTCCTGCGCGAGCTCCGGAGGACGTTTCCCGGGAGGACCCTCGTCGCGGACCTGAAGACGATGGACACCGGGGCGTTCGAGGTCGAGATCGCTGCGAAGGCGGGCGCCGATGTCATCACCGTCATGGGCGTCACGGACGACGCGACGATCGAAGAGGCCGTGAAGGCCGCGCGGCGATATGGGGCGAAGATCATGGTGGATTTGATGCGCGTGGAGGACAAGCCCCGGCGCGCGCGGGAGCTCGAGAAGCTGGGGGTGGATTACCTGAACCTCCACGTGTCCATCGACGAGCAGATGATCGCTCGGACCCCCCTCGAGGAGCTGAGGGCCGTCGCCAAGGCGTCGGGAATCCCCGTCGCGGTCGCGGGCGGGCTGAACTCAGAGACGGTGGCGCAAGCGGTCGAGGCGGGCGCATCGATCATCATCGTGGGAGGGGCAATCATCAAGGCGGAAAAGGTCGCGGACGCCGCTCGCACGATCAAGAAGGCGATGACGGAGGGGAAGCGGATCCCGACGGGCCTGTACAAGAAGTACGGGCTCGCGGAGGTCCGGGACGCGTTCCTCAAGGTCTCGACGCCGAACCTCGCGGACGCGATGCAGAAGCGGGGGATGATGCACGGAATCCTTCCGAGGATCCGCCACGGGACGAAGATGGTCGGACGTGCACTCACCGTGAAGACGGCGGACGGGGACTGGGCGAAGCCCGTGGAGGCGATCGACCGCGCGAAACCGGGGGACGTCATCGTCGTTGACGTGGGCGGCGGCACGACGGCGGTCTGGGGGGAGCTCGCGAGCCATTCGTGCCAGGTGAAGGGGATCGCGGGCGTCGTGATCGACGGCGCCGCGCGGGACATCGACACGATCCTCGAGATCAACTTCCCGTGCTTCTCGCGGCATGTCGTCCCGCACGCGGGGGAGCCGAAGGGGCATGGCGAGATCGGGGGCGAGATCACGTGCGGTGGGCAGATCGTGCACTCCGGGGACTGGGTCGTCGGCGACGAATCCGGCGTGATCGTCGTGCCGCAGGAGGTCGCGGTGGAGATGGCGAACCGCGCGCTCGACGTGCTCGAGCGGGAGAACCGGATCCGCGAGGAGATCAAGCGCGGCGGCACTCTCTCCTCCGTGCTCGAGCTCGAGAAGTGGGAGAAGGTCGGCTGAGGTCAAGCTCATGGAGCGTCGCGATGTGGAAAGCCTCCTCCGCCGGTTGAAGGCGGGCGAGATCAGCGTCGGGGAGACGGTCGAAGCACTTCGTTCCCTCCCCTTCGAAGAGTTGGGCTACGCGACCCTCGACACGCACCGCACGCTCCGACGCGGATACCCCGAGGCCGTGTATTGCGGGGGGAAGACGGACGAGCAGGTCGCAGGGATTCTCGAGAGGCTGTCGAAGAACCATCGCACCGTCCTCGCGACCCGCGCGCGCGCGAGCACCGCGGGGGCCGTCAAGGCGCGGGTCGGGGATGGGAAGGTCCGTGAGTTCCCGGAGGCCCGCATGATCGTCGTCGGTTCGATGCCGAACCCCCGCAAGGGGAGGATCGCGGTCGTCACCGCGGGGACCTCGGACCTTGGCGTCGCGGAAGAGGCGGCGATCACCGCGGAGGCGATGGGCCACCGCGTGGACCGCGTGTACGACGTTGGCGTCGCGGGGGTCCACCGGCTCCTCGACAAGAGGAAGCGGCTCGAACGCGCGAGCGTCATCGTCGTCGTCGCGGGCATGGAGGGCGCACTCCCGAGCGTCGTCAGCGGGCTCGTCGACACACCGGTCATCGCCGTCCCCACGAGCGTCGGGTACGGCGCGAGCTTCGACGGCCTCGCCGCCCTCCTTGCGATGATGAACGCGTGCTCACCCGGGGTCGCGGTCGTGAACATCGACAACGGATTCGGCGCCGGGTACATGGCCGCGATGCTCGACCGCTAGGGGGGGAGAATCGCCCTCGTCACGAACCCCGGGATGAAGAACGCGAGGAACGTCGCCGCGATCGCCGCGATCGTCACGACCCAGATCACCGGGTTCCACCGGAGGACCTTCGAGCCGTCGAGGGGTGGGATCGGGACCATGTTGAACCCCCCCAGGAACACGTTGATGTACGCGGTCAAGAAGAGCACCGCATTCACGTAGCTTGCGATATCGCCGCCGAGGGTGAGCGAGGTGCCGATCCAGGCGCCGGTGAACGCGAGCCCTAAGACGAAGTTCGTGAGCGGCCCGGCGATGCTGACCTTGCCGTTCTGCTCCCGCGACAACGGCCCCGCGATGTACACGGCGCCGGGGGCCGCGAACACGATCCCGAACAGGCCCGTGATCAACGCGAAGATGAGGCCCATGCGGTTCGAGCGGAACTCGGCCCACGCGCCGTACCGCTGGGCGACGGCCTTGTGCATGAGCTCGTGCAGGAGGAATCCCGTGACGACCGCCACCGCGGAGCCGAGGATCACTTGGATCGCTCGCTTGGCGGTCACGGACCCTGCTCCTCCACCCAGGGGGCTCAGGAACGAGAGGGTGAACGCGGCGGTGAGCGCGCCGACGGCGAGGAGGATATGTGTGTACTCCTCCCGCGAGAACCGGAGCCCGCGGGCGCGAGGGGCGACCGCGTAGACGGGCGGGTACACCGTGTACGGAACGTCGCGGGGGCCCCAGCCCATCGGCCCCTGCTACCGACGCGTCGTATTTAGGCTTGTCCTCACGCCCGTTTCCACCGGGGCGCGATGACGTGGGGGGCGGCGCTCACGTGAACTTCGCCCCGCAGTTCGAGCACTCCGCCGCGGTCGGCTCCAGGTACATCTCGCACAGCGGGCACTTGAACAGCCCGCCGTCCATCGTCTTCCGGATCTGGGAGCGGATCAGCTGCACGGCGCGCTCCCGGAAGTTGTTCGGGTGCTGAGACAGAAGGAGGAGGACGGGTTCCACGTCGAACCCGCGCTCCCGCCATGCCTCGATCTGCGCCGCGAACTCCGTGTCCGTCGGCAGGGACGGCGCCAGGAGCATCGTCCCGATCTCCTGGAGGATCTCCTGCCGAACGACCATCGGCATCGACTTGAAGTCGGGGTCCTCCGCCAGCGGGGCGTGGGAGCTCTGGACCTCCGAGAGCTTCTCCTCGATGAAGGCGATCTCCGCGTCCGCGCCTAGCGGGGCGCCGCAGCTGGGACACGCCGCCTCGGACTCGAGGACGGTCGCGTGGCACTGGAGACACGTCGTCCGCCCGACGCGGGACGGCGCCGCCTTCGGCGTCACGCTCTTGAGGAGGATCTTGCGGGAGATCGTGTGGTGGAGTCCCCGCCGCACCGCGGACTCTGGGAGGCCGAGCTTGATCACGTCCGCGAAGTCCCGGAACCCGCGCGCGTACAGGCGACGCGCGGTGGCCTCGTCCATCCCGGGGACGAGGGCGAAGCCGTCCACCGCGTCCTCCTCGGCATCGTCGAGGTCGCTCGCAATCTTCGACCCGCACGCGTCGCACTCGGCGATCCGCCGCGTAAACATCTTCCCGCACTTCGGGCACGTCGCTTCGTCCGGGATGAGGACCGTCGCGCATCGCGGACAGGCGGCCGCCTTCGTGAGGAGTCCGCATACGGGGCACTTCCCCGCCATGATCCGGATTATCCGAAGGCGGCGTACTTAACGGTCCCGCCGCGATTATCGCGGTCGAGCACTTTCGGCCATCTCCCCCGGATACGGGGATGAGCCGGGGTCCGGGTTGTCGCAGCCCTGCAGATGGGATGCCCCTGGAGTCCGCCGCCGTGAGTGGGACCGGGTCCGTGGACCCGGGAGTCGTCTCCGCATTCCCGTTCGCGGCGATGCGCCCGGGTCAGGATGTGTTCCTTCGGGATGCCGTTGCAGCGATCCGGGAGGGACGGCATCTCCTTGCCCACGCGCCCACGGGGACGGGGAAGACCGCGGTCGCCCTCACGGCCGCAACCGAGTTCGCCCGCCGCATGGGGAAGCTCGTCCTCTTCCTGACCGCGAAGCAGAGCCAGCACTGGATCGCGGTGGAGACGTTGCGTAGGATGCGGGCCCGCGGGGTCGGGATCGTCGCGATCGACGTCGTCGCGAAGCACGCGATGTGCCTGAACGACCGGGCCCCGCCGGGGGCGCACGCCTTCCGCCAGTTCTGCGAGTCCCAGGTGCGCGCGCGGACGTGCGGCTGGTTCAACCGCCCCGCGGACGCCGCGGTGAAGCTCGCCTCGCAGAAGATCCTCCACGTGCGGGAGCTCGTGGAGGCCGCGCGGGCATGCGGCACGTGCCCGCACAAGGCCGCGATGGAGGCGGCACGGCGGGCCGATGTCGTCGTGTGCGACTACAACTACGTCTTCAGCGGGATCCGAGAGAAGGTCCTCCCGAGGATCGAGCGTCCCCTCGAGGAGATCGTCCTCGTCGTGGATGAGGCCCACAACCTCCCGGACCGGATCCGGAGCCACCTCACCGGCGACCTCGATGCCGCGATGCTGATCCGCGGGGCGAAGGAGGCGAGGGCCGTCGACCCCGAGGCCGGAGGCCACCTACAGGGTGTCGCACGATCCGTGCACCAAGCCCTCATCGCGCGGGAGGACGAGCGGGTCGTCACACGGGAGGAGTTCGTCGATGCGGTGGAGAAAGGGCTCCGGGGGTCGGAGTACGATGATGTCCTCCGGATGGCGACGGAGGCGGGCGAGAGCTTGGCCGCCCGTGGGCTCCCGACGATCCTCCCGGACATCGCGGAGTTCCTGCGGCGCTGGCGCGACGTGAAGGAAGGAATCCTCCGGATCGCGGTCGGCGGGGCCGGCGGGCGGTACTCGATCCGGCTCCTCGATCCATCGATCCTGAGCCGCGGGGTGTTTGACGCGGTCCACGCGAGCATCCTGATGAGCGGGACCCTCCACCCGCCCGCGATGTACGCCGACCTCCTGGGAATTCCGGAACCGCGGCGTGTACTGCGGGCGTACCCCAACCCGTTCCCCGAGGAGAACCGA
Organism: Methanobacteriota archaeon; assembly: GCA_005878915.1. Taxonomy (GTDB): domain Archaea; phylum Thermoplasmatota; class Thermoplasmata; order RBG-16-68-12; family RBG-16-68-12; genus EA-19. The sequence continues at coordinate 17,609 of VBML01000031.1, forward strand.
AGGGTCCTCGTTGACGCGAAGGTCACGACATCGTACGATCGCAGGGGTCCGGCGATGTTCGCTCGGATTGCGACGGAGATCTTGCTCGTCGACGCCGCGGTGCCCGGGAACGTCGCCGCGTTCTTCCCCTCCTACGAAACGCTCGCGGCGGCCTTGGAAGGACTGCGGAGGACCCCGGGACGAAAGCCGCTCATCGTGGAGAAGCAACGATGGACGACGGACGAGCGGTCCCGCGCCCTCGAGGCCCTACAGCGCCTTCACACCCGCGGGGGCGCGTTGCTCCTTGGGGTCCTCGGCGGCTCCCTATCGGAGGGCGTGGACTACGCGGGGAACCTTCTCGCGGCCGTGGTGATCATCGGGCTCCCGCTTAGCCCGCCGAGCCTCGAGGTCGAGGCGCTGAGGTCGTTCTACATGGGGAAGTTCGGGGCGGAACGCGGTGACGAGTACGCGTATGTGTATCCCGCGGTGAGCAAGGTCCTGCAGGCCGCGGGGCGCTGCATCCGGAGCGAGCAGGACCGAGCGGTCGTCGTTCTCCTGGAGTCCCGCCTCTTGCAGTCGCGGTACGCACGATGTTTCCCCGCGGACTTCCCCCTCATTGCGGCGTCCGATGTCGCGAATGAGGTGAGAAACTTTTTCTATAGCCCTCGCGCATCGGCCGCGGGATGCTCCTGAAGCGAGGCGCTGAAGCGGAGCTCCGCCGCACCACGTACCTTGGCCGGGAGGCGGTGGAAAAGGTCCGCGTCCCGAAGGGATATCGACTCCCCGCCCTCGACGACGAACTGCGGCGTGCCCGGATCCGCCGGGAGGCGACCCTGATGGGCGAGGCCCGCAAGGCGGGCGTCTCCGTCCCGATTCTCTATGACATCGATCTCGTCGGCAGCACATTGGTGATGGAATTCGTCGACGGCCCAACCGCGAAAATGATTTTCGACGAGGGGGGCAAGGACGCGGCGGCGACCTGCCGGAAGATTGGCGAAGCGATTGCCCGCCTCCACCGTGCGGACATTGTCCACGGGGACCTCACGACGTCGAACATGATCGTGCGCAATGGGCGCCTCGTCCTGATCGATTTCAGTCTTGGGGAGAAGACCGCAAGCGTGGAGTCCAAAGGCGTCGACCTCCGCCTCCTGACAGAGGCACTCACCAGCGCACATGCAAGGGGGCCCCAGTACCTGGAGGCCGTCCTCCGTGCGTACCGCCGCGCCTACCCGAAAGCTGCCGAGGTGATCGCGAAGGCGAGAGAGATCGGGGAGCGGGGCCGGTACACGTGATCACGTTCGTGACGACGAACCCCGGGAAGTTCCGGGAGGTTTCCGCAAAGCTCGCGCCCCTCGGCATCCGCCTCGCCCGCCGCGACCGCGCGTACCCCGAGCTCCAGGCGGATCGCCTCGAGGACGTCGTGCGATTCGCAGCGGGCCTTGTGGCGAAGGAGGTTCGCGGCGAGTTCCTGATCGACGATTCCGGTCTCTTCGTGGAGGCCCTCGGCGGGTTCCCCGGGGTGTACTCATCCTATGTGTACCGCACACTCGGACCCGCAGGATTGGTGCGCCTCTTGCAGGGGAGACGGGAGCGCGCGGCGCGCTTCGAAACGGTCTTTCTCCTGGGGAACCGGGGTCGCCCGCCGCGCGTCTTCCGCGGCGAGTGCGAGGGAACGATCGCCCGCATCCCGAGGGGCCACGGAGGATTCGGATTCGACCCGATCTTCGTCCCGACGGGCGCCCGCCGGACGTTCGGAGAGATGAGCCTCAGGGAGAAGAACGCGATCTCCCATCGCGCCCGCGCCGCGGAGGCCTTGGCCCACCACCTCCGGAGGCGTCGAGGGTGACGAACCTCGTCGTATACGAGCGGCTCGCCGCGAACCACAAGATTGCGGTGCGGGCGACGCTCTTCGCATTCCCGCTCCTGCTTCCGCTCGCGTACGTCGCCCTTCTGCAAGCCGTCCTTCCGCCCGCGATCTTCGGGATTGCGTTAGCGGCGATGATCGGGTATCTCGCGACGCCGCTGGGTGCGGAGTTCTGGGTCCCCACGAGCGTCATTCTGGTACAAGCGAGCGGCGGGGGCGTCGCAGAGGCAGCAGTGGTGGTCGCGTCCGTCGTGCTCGTGGACTGGTTCACGGCGCTGTTCCTTCTGTGGAACTTCGACCTCGCGGAGCGAACTCCTCTGCTGGGGAAGTTCATCCACAAGGCGGAGGAGCGGTGCCGCCGGTTCCTCAAGGAAAAGCCGTGGCGACAGCGACTCGCTGCCGTTGCGCTCGCGGTGTACGTCGCTCTACCTGTGCAGATGAGCGGGGGCGTCGTCGGTTCTATTCTCGGACGAGTGATGGGAATCCCTCGGTATCGTGTGTTCGCCATCGTCGCCGTGAGCTCCGCCGCGGGCTCCTTCCCTATCGGAGCCCTTGCATATTGGCTCGCGAGCCGGAACGAGGCCGCCGGAGTCCGGGCCGCTGTCGAGGGATGGGCCGCGTCCGGTTGGCCGTTCTATCTCGGCGTGATCTTCATCGGCGGGTTCGTCGTCGCCATTTGGTACATGGTCAGCCGCTCTCGGAGGAACCACAATGAAGCTGCGTGACCGGAGCGTCGCGATCACGGGGGCCGCGGGCTTTATCGGGAGCAACCTCGCGGACGCCCTCGTGGGGTCCTGCGAGCTCCTGCTGATCGACAACCTGAGTTCCGGGAGAAAGGCGAACCTCGCGAGGACCCTCAAAGGCCCTCGGGTGCGGTTCGTGAAGCAGGACCTTCTGGGGGCTGGGCTGCGCACGGCGCTCAAGGGGACCGACGTCGTCGTGCACCTGGCGGCGAACCCCGACGTGAAGTCGTCCGCGGAGGACCCGAGGCCGACGTTCCAGGAGAACATCGTCGGCACGTTCCGGCTGCTCGAGGCGTGCCGGCGGGCGGGCGTGCGGGGGTTCGTGCTCGCGTCGACCTCGACCGTGTACGGGGAGGCGAAGAAGGTCCCGACGCCGGAGGACTACGGCCCCCTGATGCCGATCTCGATGTACGGGGCGAGCAAGCTGACGTGCGAGGCGCTCGCATCGGGATACGCCCACACGTACGGGATGGAGAGCGTCGTGTTCCGGTTCGCGAACGTCGTCGGTCGCCGGAGCACGCACGGCATCGTCCCGGACTTCGTGCGAAAGCTGAAGCGGAATCCCCGGCGGCTGGAAATCCTCGGGCGGGAGCCGGGCACGTCCAAGTCATACGTGCACATCGACGACGCGATTCGCGGGATCCTCGCGGGCGTCGACCGCGCATCCGGTCCGCAGGACGTGTTCAACGTCGGGACCGAGGACTCGATCTTCGTAAAGGAGATCGCAGAAATTGTGGTGCGGGAGCTGGGGCTGCTGGACGTCTCGTTCTCCTGGAGCGGCGGGGTTGCCGGTGGCGGGTGGAAGGGGGACGTGAGGCGAATGGTCCTGGACACCGCCAAACTGCGGGGTGCGGGCTGGCGGTCGAAGTATTCCAGCGCTGAGGCTGTCGCGCAAGCGGTGCGGGACGTCGGAGCCAGCCACTGAATTCAGCACTTCGTCAGAAGATTCTGACTCGCGACTGAGTTAAGCACTCAGAAGATTCTGAATTCGGACCAGGGGATCGTTGCAACCGGCCGCTAATTCGACGCTCGACCCCGTCAGAAGATTCTGATTCAGAACCAGTACGAACGCGATTGTCAGGAGAGAACCACGGACTCGAATTCGTGATCGACACCGTTAGAATCGAGGAATCGCTCGATCTCCTCGAGCTTCTCAGGGCCGACGTAGATCGCTGACTGGGCGATGTACCGGACACCCTCCTGCCACACAAATCCCTGTTGGTGCCCGCTTTGTCCACCGTTCGAGGACCCGCGTCCGAACAGAAAATATTGGAGCCGGTTAACCGCACCTCGATCCCTGCTGTCGACATCCCAGGTGACGAGGAAGGCCCTTCCGTGGAGTTTGAAACGTTCCTTTCGCACAAGCCCCATCATCGATTTTCGAGTCATCGTCAGAATCTTCTGAATGCATCCCGTGACGTGAACGTGACCCTGGGGGTTCTCCGAAAGTACTCGACACATCCGCCGTGGAACCAGCGAAAGTGATTGCGAGTCGAGCGCGTCCAACGGTTTATCAGGGGCTCGGGAGTTCGCGACAGTGACGGGGCTGTGGGGTAGCCTGGTATCCTACGGGCTTTGGGAGCCTGCGACGGCCGTTCAAATCGGCCCAGCCCCACTTAGTGAGGGCCCAAAGTCAGGCCCCGCGGTCCTACGCACGTCCCAGGGTTTCTTCAATCGTCCGTGTGGCGGCCCGCAACCGAAATCGCGTGAGGCTGAGGTCCGCGTCGCGATCGAAGAGGGCAACGAGGACGGCCTCGGCCCCGGCCTCCGCCGCGAAAATCGTGCCCTCCGCGCACTTGACGACGACCTGCTCGAACTCCCCCTGCTCGAGGGCGGAGGCGATCCGCGTCGCCGCCTCGACGGTCGCCGCGGCGAGCTCCGCCATCGCGACGGGGTCCTTGCCCGGAGCGAGCCGGTGGACAATCGCGAGGCCATCCCTGCGCGCGACCGCGACGGAGCGGCATCCGCTCATCCGCGACAGCTCCGTGAGGACCCGCCGAAGCTCGTCGGCGACCCCGGGTGGCACACTCGCGGGGATCGAGTTCGTCTCGCTCAGAACGAATCGCCCTCGACCGCGCCGCCTCGCGCGCGGATAAACGTTCCCGTTCCGTTATCGAGGTTGTGAACGACGATTCCGATGGAGGCTCTGGACGAAGGCTCTTAATTCGGCAACTTCCTCGACTTGCCCGGACCTCATCCGCCGCGGCGATGACGCAAGAAGGTGCTGACGAATCTCCGGCGGCCGTAGATTCGGCGGACTAAGGTCTCCGCCGCGTCGAGGCGCATCTCCGGTCTCCATTCCTTGATCATTTGGTCCCGTGCCAGGAGATCGCCTTCGCCGAGAGCCCAGGCATCGCACTCCCATTCGGATCCTGTAACGTCGAATCCCCGAATCTCCGTGCGATTCCCCTCGACGCTTGCGAGCAAGAGCATGATGGCGAGGGGCCGGACATCCGTCCGGACGGCGTGCTCGTGGAGGACGCGACGAATCGCTTTCGCGATTGCGGATGTGGACCGTGCACGACCGTCCGCGAGGACATCCCTGAGGTAGTACAGGTCGCCGAGGTTGCCGTTCGCGACGTACGCGATTCTCGACGTCACGTTCCAGATGCCCGGAATCCGGTGTCCGAGTTCGGGTTCCGCGGACCGTGCCTTCGCGAGAACGACGCCACCGCGCGTGCGCATCGCCAGCGCAAGGGGGCCGCCCATCGGACACTCCCGTGCGTACTCGATCTGGAGCAACCGGCCTCCCGGGGAAAACGCGGCGGGTCGTTCTGCCTTCTTGTCGCGAGGGAGACGGGGATAACGGGACTTCTCGCCGACTCGGGGCATCCGCTCTTCCCGATATCGGGCAGACTCGTGATAAACGTGCGCGTGGCGATTACAGGGTTCGCCGCAGAACTGCCCTCACTGGATGTGGGCCCGGGTCACCCGGAGGCTGCCCGAGGAGCTCTTCCACTCCGCGGTCGCCTCGTCGACGACGAGGCGTTGTCGGAACCACGGGGCGTTCACGACGAGCGTCTCGAACTCCCCGCCCTCGCCGCACGGGTGGACTCCGTGTCGTGCCTGGAGCTGAAGGAGGTCGTCCGCAGCCGCGCGGTCGAGGGATCGGCCCAGCCACTTGGCGGAAAAGCCTTCGGCCGCAACCGCGACGAATTGGATTTCCATTTCCGAATCGAGGTAGTCGCGGAGCAAATCGCGCGGTTCCCGCCGCCACGAGGGAGCGAACACACGGAGCCCGATCTCATCGCCCACCTGGTTCACGCGGCTGTGCTGATAGTCGCTCGCGATCGCGCCGACGAGGACGCCGTCGATGTCGAGGGAGGCGAGGGCCCGGTGGAGGGCCTCGAGCTCCGCGTCTTCTCCCGGACCCGCGCGTTCCTGTACGACCGGGATCCCCATCGCCTCGCCGAGGAGGGGGACGAGGTGGAGGTTCGGCACGTGATACAGCATCGAGGCGGAATCCTCCGGGACGATCGACACAAGGGGGGCGACCTCCCAACCCCGCTGCTGGGCCACATGCACCGCGTATGCGGAGTCCTTCCCGCCGGAGAACAGGGCGGCGACGCGCACGTCGCCGCAAACGAGTCCCCGGGGAAAGAGGTTCTGTCCCCGCCCGCCGTTCTGAGAGGGACTAACAATACCGGAAGGTAATAGCCACCCCCGAAGGACTCGGGTCCGGGAGAGGCTATGTCGGAGTCCGTGTCTCGCTGGAAGGTCATCGTTCTTGTTGTCGTGATGGCCGCAGCGGGCATCGCCGCGGTCGCCCTCACCCGCGGGCCCTCCTCGGGTGTCCCGCGGCAGCTCACGATCCCCGAGCGGGACTGCGGGCTGCTCGACCACTTCGCGTCCCTCGATGCGCTGAGGGCCCATCTCCAGGCCTCCCCGTCGGGGTGGCCCTGGATCTACGGCGATGTCCGGATGCTCGGGACGACGCCCGCGGCCGCGGGGGAGGCGGGCCCCGCCGCGTATTCGGGGACGAACAACCAGGTTCCAGGGGTGGACGAAGCGGACGTCGTGAAGACGGACGGCGCGTACATCTATACGACGACGTGGGACGCGTCCACGTACAGCACCGAGGTCGCGATCGTGCGCGCGTATCCGCCGGAGAGCGCGGCCCTCGTCGCGCGGATCCCCGTCGATTCCTGGGTCCAGGGCCTCTTCGTGGATGGCGATCGGCTTGCGGTCATCAGCGGCGGTGGCTTCGCATACCTCCTCGCCGGCGGGCCCGTCCCCGGCCCCGGGTTCTACCGCCCGCAGACCCGTTTCCTCACGTACGACGTCTCGGTTCCCTCCGCGCCCCTCCTGGTGCAGAACGTCAGCGTGAGCGGGTCCTACGTCGGTGCGCGCCTGATCGGGGACATCGCCTACCTCGTCGTCCAGGACTACCTCTACTTGATGGACAACGGCACCTCGGTGGTGCTCCCGACGATCTGGACGGACGGCTCGGCCCGGGACCTGACATCCGCGGACATCGGCTACTTCAGCGACTCCGACGGCTCGAGCGTGGACACCATTGTCCTGAGCGTAAACCTGAAGACAGCGGACGGACCAACGTTCGAGTCGTTCCTCACCCGCGGCGTCTATCAGCTGTACGTGTCGCCGACGAACCTGTACATCGCGGGCGTCGAATGGGAATCGACACCAGACCGTCGGGTCGTCGCGGAGACGAGCACGGTCCACAAGATTGCCGTGGATGACGGCCACGTCCACTACGTGTGCAGCGCCCGTATTCCCGGGACGATCCTGAACCAGTTCTCGATGGACGAGGCGGACGGATACCTGCGGGTCGCGACGACCGTCGGCCAGTGGAGCCCGGAAGGCCAGGAGACGAGCGCGGCGGTGTACACATTCGACTCACTGCTGAACCCAATCGGCAACCTCGCGGGCCTCGCGGCGGGGGAACGCGTGTTCGCCGCGCGGTTCATCGGGGACCGCGCATACCTCGTCACGTTCCGGCGAGTCGACCCCCTCTTCGTCCTTGACGTCTCCGACCCTCGGGCCCCGCGGGTCCTCGGGTACCTGAAGATCCCCGGGGTCTCGGAGTACCTCCATCCGTACGACGCGACCCACCTCATCGGCGTGGGGCAGGCGGACCCCTCGGGGACCGGGCGGCTTCATGGCCTCAAGCTCTCTCTGTTCGACGTCGCTGACGTAGAGCACCCCGCGGAGGTCGCCTCGTTCGCGATCGGCACGGGAGAGAACGAATGGGCCTGGTCCGAGGCCCTCTACGACCACAAGGCGTTCCTCTTCGTCCCGGACCGCCGCCTCCTCGCAATTCCCATTGCGCTCACCGAGTGGACCGACACATCGTACAGGTACTGGCAGGGCGCGTATGTGTTCGAGGTGAGCCCGCAGGCGTTCGAGGGATTCGCGCTGCGGGGAACAATCTCTCACTCCGACAGCCCGGACGGGCGTGACTTCTCGCGGTTCCAGGTCGCGCGCTCCCTCTACATCGGGGACGTGTTGTATACGGTCTCGGCGGGTCTCGTCCTCGGGAGCTCGATGGATACGTTCGCAGAGGTCGCGAGGGTCCTCCTGTAACCGAGAAATCCTTTATCCGGTTCCGGTAATGCCCGCGGGATGCGTCTCGAGGAGATGACGAGCGCGGACGTCGCCCGCCTCCGGACGAAACCCGTCGTCCTCCTG